>CAYTCV010000041.1:0-16527 GCA_964436465.1 uncultured bacterium | reverse complement strand
CGTCGCGGCTAAGTGTGGAGCTTCAAGCTCCCGGGGTGTAGCGCAGTCTGGTAGCGCACCTGAATGGGGTTCAGGTGGTCGGAGGTTCGAATCCTCTCACCCCGACCAGGGGGGCCGAAAAGGCCCCCTCTTTGCAGGAAAGGGGAGGCGCGGGACCGAGGGGCGTTGACCGCGCCGCCTTTAAATCATAAAATGCCGCCGACGAGGGGCATTTTTAAATCCCCGAAAAATGGGGACTCTCACAGAGGAAGGTCTATGTTCTGTCCGAATTGCGGCACCGAGATTGCGGAGGGCGCGAAGTTCTGCCCCCAATGCGGTCAACAGGTGGCGCAGGTGCCGACGCCGCCGGACTCCGGCGGGCAACAACAGCCGGCAGCCCCGATTCCGGGCCAACCGACGGCGCAACCGCCGCGGGCGGAGGGTGAAGCCGCGCCGGTGGTCTCGCGGCTGGATGAGGGCGGCTGGGCCCGCATCGTGTTTTCACTCGGGTTGCTCGGGTTGCTCTTCATCGCCTTCACCCGCTTCTCGGGTCCCTTCCCGGCGATGAGCCTGGGCAGCTTCATTAATCGGGCCATCGGTTACGGGACCGCCCTGCCCGTCCTGGGAATACTCCTCGGGGGCGGCATGCTCGGGGCGGGGTTCGTTCTGCGGGAGAGGCTCGGTGGGCTCTTGAAGGACACCGAACTCCTCCTCATCGGCGGCGGCGTGGCCGCGGCGGCGATTCTGATGATGATTCCCAACCTGAGCATGGGCGAAATCGGCTGGTTCGTCTTCGAGCTGTTAATCGGCGTGGTGCTGGTGGTGGTGGGCCTGAACGTGCTGCGCGCCTCCGGCCGTTTTACGGAGAACAAGGCGGAAGCCGTCTGCGGACGCGTGGTGGCCTTCTCCCTCCTGGTCTTCGCGGTCTTCACCGCCATCACCGGGGCGGGGATTCTGCTGCGTTCGGTCACCCTGTCGGTGGACCTGCCCAACGTATTCTTAATCATCTCCAGCATCACCGGCCTCTTGGGCGTGCTGGGCTTCGTCGGCGCCACGGTCCTGCGGCTGCTGGGCATCATGTCGAGGCACTGAGCCTCGGTGATGATTTTTAGAAGGGAGCCGCCCGGCTCCCTTTTTCTCAACAGGAGCAAGGAGTTTGAACCCCTTGCCTCTTTATGAAATCCCGGAGAGATAAAAAAACCGCATAAAGCGGGAGCGGGGACGCATGTCTACCGGTCACTCCTCGTCGTCTTCGTGGTGGTTGCGGCGCCGGCCGAGTCGGAGGCGGAGATTCCGCAGGTCGCAGATTACCAGGTCGGCCGCCGAGAGGTCCTGGTGGAGGGTGAAATCGTGGGGCAGGGCGATGACCATCATCCCGGCCTTCTTCGCCGCCAGGACGCCGGGGCGGGAATCCTCGAAGACCAGGCAGCCCGCCGGCGGCACCCCGAGCATCTCGGACGCCCGCAGGTAGATTTCCGGGTCGGGCTTGTTGTTGGACACGTCGGCCGAGGTGAGAACGACGGTGAAATAGGGCCGGAGCCCGAACCGTTCCAGCACGGCGTTCACCGAGTCGGGATGGGCGCTGGAGGCGAGTGCCACCGGCATCTCCCGGCTCAGCCGGCGGACCAGCCCTTCTATACCCGGCCGCAGCTTCATCCGGTCCTGGACGAACTTCAGGTAGAGCTCGTTCTTCGCCCGCCGGACATCCTCGACGGGGGCCTCGATGCCGTACCTTCTGAGGTGCTCCGCCAGCCTCCCCTGACCAATCCAGTTCTCGATGAAATCCTCGCGGGTGAGGATTTTACCGAAGCCGGCCAGAATCTCGGCGTAGGCCTCGAACTGGAGCGGTTCGGAGTCCACCAGGACGCCGTCTAAATCGAAGATGACGGCCTCTATCATATTTTCCCCGTACACCACGGTCGCGGACGGAATGGGCCGATTCCCTTAATTCGGAAACCATTATATCAGAAAATCACGCCCCCGGATAAAAGGCGGCGGCGCCGGGAGGCGAAGCGGGTGACGCTCCGGTAAAACGCCTTCAAAAAAGGGCCCCGGGGGGCCCTTTATCTTTCGGCCGTTCAGTTCACCTTCATGGAGTAATCCACGAAGCGGTCCCAGTACTTGTTCGTCTCGTCGGCCCAGCTAAAGTAGGCGTCCACGAAGACCTTGAGCGCCGCCAGGTCCTTCAGGCCGTCGGCCAGGATGGCGCCGTTGATTACCGACACCTGGCTGCGGGGGTTGATTTGAACCGCGCGGAGGAAGTACTGCAGCGCCTTGGCGTTGTCCTTCTCCCACAACGAGAGCGCCACTTTCTGGTACGCCCGGTCGGAGAGGTCGGTGACCTCCAGGATGTGGTTCCAGGTCGCCAGGGCCTGGTCGGAGTTCGTCTGGGCGCGCGAGGTGTAGTCGGCGGCCGTCGCGGAGTCCGCCGATTCGCCGGCCCACTTGGTGTAGAGACCGGCGAGCCGCTCGTAGGTCTCGGCCACACTTACCCAGCCGGAGACGAAGCCCGGGTCCACCTCCACGGATTTCTCGTAGTATATCAGGGCGTTGTCGAAGTACTTCTCGACGAGGGCGGGGTCGGTGGAGAATTTGATGTAATCCTCGGTGCCCAGGGTCCAGTCCTCGGGGGCCTTGTCCGGGTCGTTGAGGTAATCGATGTTCTGCTCGATTTGGCTGGCGGCGAAGAAGTAGGCGTTTCCGCGGCGGAGCCAGCCGAGCTGCACGCCGGGCTTGAGGGTGGTCGCCTTGTCCAGCAGCTCAAAGGCCTGCTCGAAGTTCTTCTCGAAGTACAAAACCTTGGCGTACTCGACCAGGGTGATGTAAAAGTTGGGGTCGATGGACATCGCCTCATCGAAAAAGGAAATCATCTTGCCCGAGTGCCCGGCGGAGATGGCACGCCCGAGCCACTGGAAGGCGTCCAGGTTGTTGGTGATGGGCTCGGCCCAGTAGCTCTCGGTACCCGGACGCTCGACCAGACCGAACTCGTTCATGATGTCGTGGGACAGCTCACGGCACAGGGCGGGCAGTTGTTCGTAGAGGCCGGTGCGCTCGAAGACGGCCACCTCGGCGAAGGGCTCATCGGCCTGAAGCACGCGGAGCTTGACGAAAACTTCCTCCACCGACGGCTTGTCGAAGGAGCCCACAATCATGTAATCGGCGTTGAAGGCCCGGTTCAGGTCCTTGGCGTAGTTGACGTCGAGGGAGACCAGGTCGAGCTTGGCCTCGCCCTGGGCGCTGTCCGGGTCGAGGTTGTAGCGAATCATGTACAGGTCCTGGAAGTTCTTCAAGAGCTCGCTGCGCTCCACCATCCAGATGTTGGAGCACTGCATCAGGTCGTAGTTGATGGCGATGGCTATTCCGGCGCCGATCCACTTTACGAGCCGCTTGGCGGGGATGCCGTCCGGCCCGGTGTATTCCTCGTAGTTGGATTTATAAGCCATGTCGAGGTCGAAGACGAGCCACTTTGTCATCCGGGGGACGGCGGTATCGGTCCCGACGGATAAGGTCAGCGGGCCTTCTGCATTTTGGGCTGATACGGCCAGAGGCAGGAGCACGGCCGCGAGGATTACCATCCACTTCCCCATCTGAACCTCCTGGGAACCGTTCCGGGCTTGGGAGTCACGCCGGACGGTCGTAAGTTTTTTTCTGGTGCATCACCCTCGGGGTGACGCACTCCCCGTCATCGGGTTGCAAACGGCTGTCAGGGCTGTAACGGGTAATTTTCCCCCAACCGTTGGTAAATTACGCTGCTCAGTAAGTTTGGGTTCCCTCGAACCGCGCCGCCACGGGGATTAAAGAAAGGAATTCCTTCACTTCTTTGGGGTTAGGCCTTTCCCACGGCGGGTTCGGTGTATCTTATCGGCCCAGGCGTGCGTTGTCAAGGGCGCGCCGGTCAGGGGGAGACGCCGGCCAGCTCCGCCACGAGGGCGTCTATGCGCTCCACGGTCTCGGTGTCCTCGATTTCCAGGGCGTCCCCGCGGGCGATGGCCCACACCTTCCGCGCGTTCTCGCGGCTGACCTCGGCGCCCGCGGGGTCGTCGGCGTAGGCCGCCCGGTAGTAGTCGGCGTAAACCCGGCCCGAGAGGACGCGCACCTCGATGCGCTGGCGGTCGTCGGCGATGTTGTAGGCCTCGGCCATGGCCACCACGGCCCGGTTGCGCACGTGCAACAGGTGCTCGTAATCCACGGGATTCTTGGTGTAGAGGCTGAAGGCGTCGGCGGCGGCCAGGAGGAGAGGGAGCCTTTCCGGGCCGGTCATCCGGTGCCCCAGCTCCACCGCCCGCCAGAGGTAGTCCGCGTTGTTAAGCTCGCGGCCCAGGTCGCACAGCACCATCCCGAAGGCCAGGAGGTGGTCCTCGCCCAGCCCCATGTTCAACAGGTCTATGGCGTCCCAGACCGCCGCCTCCAGCTCGCCCTCCTGCTTGGCCAGATTCATCCGGGCCTGGAGGTAGGTCACGAAACGGTCGGAATCGAGCTCGGCCCTCCAGGCCAGCTCGTACGCGCGCACGGCCGGTTCGAGCCTGTCCGCCCGCTCCAGGGCGGTGCCCACGGCGCCGGCCATGGCCGACACCCGCGACGGGTTGGCCCCGGCCTCCTTGGCCTGCTCCAGGAGCTCCAGGCCGAGCTCCACGTCCACCATGCGGATGAAGGCCGTCTCGGCGGCGGCGAGGAGGGTGGGACCGGTCTCGCCGGATGCGAGAAGCTCGTTGATTCGCCGGCGCCCTTCCCGTCTCTCCTCCTCGGAGACGGGCGACCCGCGGTACACGGCCTCGGCGATTTCGCCGCTCTGGATGAGCTGCAGGGCCTCGAGCTGGGACTCGGCGTAGGGCTTGATGGGCCCCTCGGGGTGGGCGATTTCCAGGGCGCGGTCGTACCAGGCGCTCGCGTCGGAGAAGCGCCCCCGGATGCGCTCCAGGTCGGCCAGCTTCACCGCCGCGTAGGCCCGGCTGATGACGCCCTCGGCGCCGTTATCGGGCAGGGCGTCGCTGGAGTAGGCCTCCAGCCAGAGGTCTTTCGCCGGCTCGTAGAGGCCGTAGAGGACCAGAACCTCGGCCAGGTCCGCCAGCGCCTTCTCCCGGGGGGTGACCCGGTCGCCGAAGGGGAAGTTATCGGAGACGGCGTCGTAGGCGTCGCGGTATTCGTAAACCAGGTCGGGGACGGGGGGGTCTTCGTGGGACAGCACCAGGGACAGGGCGGCGTCGTGGTAATCCACCAGGCCGTTCCAGGCCGCCTGGAACCTCTCCTGGGGGTAGGGGCTCTCCTCGGCGACCTCGATGAAGACCGCCGCGGCCTCCGCGGTGCGACCCAGCATGTGCAGACAGAAGGCCTCGGCCAGGCCGAGCTGGAGGTCGGGCGGGACGGCCGTCTCGGCGGTGAAGCGTTCCAGGGCGGCGGAGTGGTTCCCGGCGGCGGCCAGGCAGAAGGCCAGGGCCACGCGCTGGCGCAGGGTGGGGTAACCGCGGTCGAGGATGGCCTGGAGCTGGGCGGCGGCGTCGGCGAATCGGGAGGCCCGCAGCGCCGACACCAGGGCCTCGTACTCCGACGGGGTGCCCAGGGAGGCGTCGGCGTAGATGAGCTGGCGGGCCTTCTCGGCGTAGAAATCGGTGGCCGGGTCGGCCAGAGCGCCCGCCGCCAGCGCACAGATAACCAGAACCACCGGTAAGCGACGTCCGTTCACGGAACCTCTTCCTCCTCCATGCGCCGGATGACGACCCTCCCGGCGTCGGGCTCCACCGCCAGGACGACCGCCCGGACGAAGGGCACCAGCAGCTCCCCGCCCTCCGGCGTCTCGATGACCAGCACGTCGGCGGCCCCGCCCGCGCCGGGCTCCACGTCCGTGATGCGTCCCGCCTCACCCCCGTCGGCGTAACGCACGGCGAGGCCCACCAACCGGTATACGTACCAGACGCCGTCGCCGTTCTCCCCGGGGACCGGAAGCTCGTTGGGGGAGACGAACACCGAACGGCCGGCGAAGGCCCCGGCCCCCTCGGGGGTCTCCACCCCGGCGAGGCGCAGGTACAGCCTGCCGGAGCCGTCGGCCCGCCAGGATTCCACGGTGAAGGGCTCCGGGGCTCCCTCCAGCCGGATGCGGGCGATTTTCCGGTGAAAGGGCAGGCCGCCGGAATTTTCCGGCCGGAACGCCAGCTCACCCCGCAGGCCCCACGGGCGACCCAGGCGGCCGAGCAGGATGAGTTCGTCCTCCGGTGCCAAACCCCCACCCCGGCGGAGTTGCGACGGCGCAGCCGTACAATAAGCGAAGCGAGTTATGCCTCGGCAAATATTAAAATAAACGGGGCCCCGTGTGGGCCCCGTCCGATAAAAGTCCACGCGGCCGATGGAACGCGCGGTCGGCGTCGGGGCGATGGGTCCCGTCCCGCGTCACCGGTTCAAATCGACGCATGTCACGTTAAATCCACCGCGGGCGCCCCCTGCGCGTCGTCGGTCGAGAGGCCCGTCGTCACCGCCCGCCCCGGTCTCGCCGGCTCAGACAATACCCAGCTTCTTGAAGATGTTGCGCACGGTCGCGGAGGGCAGGGCGCCCTTCTCCATCCACCGACGGGCGGCCTCGGCGTTTACCTCCATCTCGCTCGGCTCGGTGCGGGGGTTGTAGTGCCCGATTTCCTCGACGACCTTGCCGTCCCGTTTCGCGCTTTTCTCGGCGACGACGACGCGGTACGTGGGTCGGTTGGTGGCTCCGTAACGTTTGAGTCGTATCGTAAGGGCCAAGGGTTCTCCTTCTCCGTCTCGCGGCAGGGCGTTTTCAGTCACCGGCGCGGTATGTGCGCCGGCGCAGCGGTGTATCATACGATAGCGACGGTCCCCGGTCAAGGGAAGCGAGCGGCAAATGGTCGGAACGGCGGCTTCACGGCCCCTGCGTGGGTGCGGCGGAGTTGACTTATACGGCCCCGGACCGCTATCATCACCTGCGTCTTAAAGGGGAAACGGGTGATGAGAAACCTCGGGCGCGCCCTCTTCGTGCTGACCGTCGTCCCGACCCTGGCCGGGGCGAGCGCCGTCGCCCTGGAGGCCGCCCGCGTCTACCCGACCCTGGACGGCCCGCCCGCCCTCGACGCCTCGCTTTCCGCGGATGATTACGCCCTCGCCGCCTGGTGCGACTACCTCGGCGGGACGGACACCCGGGAGCTCCTGGCGGGTCTGGACGTCGGCCCGTCCCCCGCCGACGGTCCGGCGGCCTGCGCCCTCGCCGAGCTCCGGGGCCTGCTCCACCAGGGGCTGGCGGAGTACGCCGAGGCCTTCCGCGATTTCGCCCGCCTCATCGAACTGCAGCCGGACCGACCGGAGAGCCTGGTCTACCTCCGGCGGCTCACCGAGACGGCCGGGGAGTTCCCGGAGGGGGAGGGGGAACTGGAGGAGCTCTGCCGCTCCCTCCTGATTGACGACGTCTCGGTGGACCCCGCCCTGTGCGCCGAGGCCGGGAACATCCTGGTGGATATCCACCGGGCCGCGGGCTGCCCCGACGGCGCGGTGGAGGCCGTCCGGCTGACGCACGACCTGGGCTTCCTCCGCTTCTTCAGCTACCTGGGCCCCTTCGACAACACCGGCGAGGCCGGCTTCGACACCCCCTACGGTCCCGAGGCGGACGGACGGGTGAACCTCGCCGCCCGCTACGCCGGGAAGCGGGTCGAGGTGAGCTGGCGCGCGTTCCCCCAACCGACCTTCCCCCTAAAGACCGACCCGGAATTACCCCCCGGCTGGGGGGACTCCGGCGTCTTCTCCCCCTTCTACGGACCGCTCGAGCTCTCCGCGGTCACCCGGCCCAACAACCAGGTCTGCGGCTATCTGGCGACCTGGGTCCGCGTCGAGGAGCGCGCCGAGGTCGTCCTCTCCCTGGGAGCCATCGGCTCGTTCAGGCTGTGGGTGGACGGGGCCGAGGTCCTGTCCTTCGAGGGTTACCGGAACCGGGCCCATCCCGACACCGACCGGGTCGGGGTGGTCCTCGAGCCCGGCTGGCACGAGATTCTGCTGAAGACCTGCTGCGACGCGGGCGGGTGGGAGGTCTGGCTGCGGACCACGGACCGCGCCGGCGGGCCGCTCCCCCTTGAGCACCGCTCCACGCCGCCCTCGGGCTGGCGCCGACCCGCGCGGGGACCGGAGACCTTCGCGCCCGAGCCCGACCCCTACGCCCGCCTGCAGGGGCTCGCCGACTCCGGCAACGTCCTCGCCCTGTACTACCTGGGCCACCTGGAGGCCGGGGAGCGCAGGGCCGACGAGGACGCGCACCTCCACCGCGAGCTCTTCAACCGGGCCGTGGCCCTCTCCCGGTCGTTCCCGCGGGCCGACGGGGCCGCAGGCCTCCCCTGGGCGCCCGTCGCCTGCTCCTACGCCCAGGCCGAGGATAGCTTCAACCCGGCCAAGCTCACCCGGCTCGAGGCGCTCGACGCCGACCCCCACAACGTCGAGAGCTGCATCGGCCTGGCCGACGCCTACTCCGACCTCCAGCGCCCCGATGAGGTTATGACCTACGCCGAGCGGGGCTTGGCCGAGAACCCCGACTGCCTCAGGCTCCTGTACCTGGAGGCGCTGCAACTGGGGTCGAAGGAATACCAGCTCGAGCGCAGGCGGACGCTCGACCGAATCGCCGCGCTCCATCCGGGTTACGGGCCGCTCCTGGAGGAGCTGGCCGCGTACAGCCAGAACCGCCTCGGCGTGGACGAGCGGGTCGCGATATTCCAGGGCGCACTCGCGCGCGACGCGGCGAATGAGTCCGCCCTGGGGCACCTGACCGAACTCTACGTGGACGCCGGGAGAACCGACCAGGCCCGGGCGCTCCTCGAAGGGGCGCGGCCGCTGCTGCCCTACTCGCTCTGGCCGTACCAGCGCTCGGCCAAGCTCCTGGCCGACGGCGGCGATTACAACGCAACCTCACGCGTCCTGGCCGAGGCCCTCGCCATCTGCCCCGAGGAGGCCGAGCTCCTGGCGCAGAAAGCCTGCGCCGACTACGAGCTGTCGGCCCCGACCGGAAACACGTCGGAAGCCGAGGCGGAATGGGCCAGGGCCCTCGCCATACAGCCCAACCTCACCTGGGTCAACGACTACACCCGGACACTCGCCGCGACCAACACGACGGCTCAGACTTCCGTAAACTTCGATGAGCCCTACGCCTACGACGCATACTCCCTCGCCGACGCCTTCGTGCCGCTCGACCCCGACGCCTCGGCCGAAGTGCTGCTGGACTCCGAAATCGTGAAGGTCAACGCCGACGGAACCGACAGCCGGGTGGTGCATCGGGTCATTATGGTCAAGACCGAGGACGCGCTGTCGGATTTCGGGTGGGGGTATTTCTCTTACGTGCCCAACGACCAGACCTACGAGGTCCGGCATATGCGGGTCATCCGCAGCGACGGGACGGAACTGGAAGCGTCGGACTGGAAAGAGTACTCGGCCTCGGACCCCGAGGCGCGCATGTACTCCGGCTCCGTGACGCGCTACGCCCCCCTGCCGGGGCTGGAGCCGGGGGCGGTCATCGACATCGAGTACCAAATCGACGGCGTGGGCGAGAACATCTACCAGGGTCACTTCTCCGACATCCGGGTCTTCGGCAACTACCAGCCGACGCACATCGCCCTGTACGTGGTCATCGCCCCGAAGTCCATGCTGCGTTACAACGGATGGAACGGCGCTCCGGCGCCCGAGGAAGAAGTGACGGGTCAGGAGCGCGTCTGGCGTTGGAAACAAACCGACATACCGCGGATAATCCAGGAGCCGTCCGCCGTGCCTTTAATCGAGGTCCTCCCCTTCACGGTGGTGTCGGACTTCGACGACTGGCGCACCCTGGGCCGCTGGTGGTGGCAGCTCGCCAAGGACTCCCTGTCCCCCACGCCCCGAATTCGCGAGCTGGCCGACCAAATCGTCACCCAGGCCGGCGCCGGGACGACACTGGAGAAAATCAAGGCCGTTTACAACTACGTGACCCGGAAGCTGCGCTATGTGGCCATCCTGCTGGGAATAGGCGGTTGGAAGCCCATCGAGCCGGAGAGCACCGTGCAAACCGGCTACGGCGACTGCAAGGCCTCGGCGGCGCTCATGATAAGCCTGTACCGCGCCCTGGGAATCGAGGCCTACCCGGTTCTCATCCGCACCCGGGAACAGGGTGTCATCCAGTGGGACCGGGCCGCCCAGGGCCTCTTCAACCACATGATTTGCGCCGTGCCCTTTCAAGATGGCTTCGGCATAGACGACATCCACACCAAGCTCACTCTGCCCCCCGAAGAGTTCGGAGACATCCTGTTCCTGGACGGCACGACGGACTTCAACACCTGGTGGGAGCTGCCCTCCTCCGACCAGGGCGTGGAGGCCTACGTCTGCACCCCCGACGGGGGGCACTTCGTCATGACGCCCCTCTACTCCGCCGACGACAACTTCATCTACAGCCGCACCCGCTTCGTCCTGGACACCGACGGCAACGCGGTCGGCCACCGGGAGCTGGACTACGGCGCGAAGCTCAGCCCCGACCGCCGCGCGGACAACCAGCAGCCCGAGATGCAGGAGACGGACCTCGAGGTCTACTGGAACCGGCGCTATCCCGGAACCGACGTATACTCGGTGAACATCTCCGACGTCACCGACCTCGACGACAACGTCCACTACTCCTACGACCTGCGGGTTCCGGGCCTCGCGCGCCGCGAGGCATCGCCTACGGACGACACCCTCATTTTCGCCACGCACGTCCACCAGGACCTCCTGGCCCAGCGCTACGGGTCGCTCACGGAGCGGACGCTGCCGCTGCGTTTCGACTACCGCTGGCTGCAGAACACCCGCACGGAGTACGCGCTCCCACCCGGTTTTCGGGCTATATCACTCCCCGAGCCGCAATCATTGACCGTCACCACGGGGGAAGGCACACCCCTGGCGAGCATGTACGTGACGTACGATTACACGGACGACGATGCGCAACCTACGCTCACCGTCACCGACGAGCTCCGCATAGACGCCGACGAGGTGTCGGTCGAGGATTACCCGGCGTTCCGGTCCTTTTTAGCCGCCTACGAGCGCGTCCAGTCGCAGGTCGTCGTGTTCGCGAGGGCGACCGGCGGTGACTGACGCGCGCCCAAGTTGACCCAATGCGTCCGAAACGAGCTTTAGCCAGCCAACCCCGGCAAACGCAAGGTACGTCCATGAACAGCCCCATCCCCATCAAATCCCCGAATCCGCGCCCCCTTTCGTTCCTCCTGCTCTGCGCGCTCCTTTTGTTCTGCCTCCCCGGCTGCGGTCGGCACGCGGGAGCGTACATCGGTGTTCTGGGCCCGGAGACCGGCGAGCGGTCGTACTACGGCCTGGAGGGCGTCCACGGCGCGGAGCTTCTGGTGAACGCCTTCGCGAAGTCTCGCTTCACCGCCTCCGACGTACCGCTGGAGCTCATCCACTACGACACGGGCGGTGACATCGAGCGCTTCGAGAGTCTTTTCCGGCGTCTGGTTGACACGGACGGAGCCGCGGCCGTCATCGTCACGGACCCGGACCCGGAGACGGTGCGTCTGGCGGCGCAGCTTTCCGGTGAGCTCGGGACCGCGGTGTTCTTCACGTCCGACTTCGCGGGCGCGTCGAACGAAGTAGCATCGCCCCAAGCGTATAACCTGAGCGTGGAGAACCGGCTGTTAATCCCCGAGGCGGTGGAGGTGGCCGTGGGGTGGGCGCTGATGGACAAGGTCGCCCTGGTGTCGGGCGAGGGGAATCTCTTCCGCGTGTACCACGACGAGTTCGCGCGGGCGCTGGACGACGTAAACGGCTCTTCCGGGGTGGAATACCTCGACCTGGAGCTCTCCCTTTCCGGCTACGACTACGATTCCGCGGCGTACCGGATGCTCGCCGACGGCGTCTCGGGCGTCATCGTGAACGGCTCCACCGATGACCTCCTCGGCCTGTTGAGGTCCTGCAACGAGCTCACGTACAACCCGCCCTTCGTGGCCCTGGCCACCGCCAAACCGCGGCGTCTGGAGCTGCCCGACTACTACGTTCTGGACCAAGGGTACTTCGTGGGCGGCTTCTCCTCGGAATCGCCCAACGCCAAGACGACCGCCTTCGTGGAAACCTTCCGGAACAACATCGGCCACGTTCCGGGTCCCGTTGCCGCGGCGAGCTACGACGCGGCGAGCATCGTCCTGCGGGCAATCACCGAGGCCGACTCCGCCGAGGCCGGTCCCGTGGCGCAGACCATCGCCGGTTTCGGCACGCACTCGGGCGTGGCCGGCGACTACGTGCTGGGCACGCCGCCGGAGTGGGTCTTCGTCGAGCGCACGGTTTCCGCGGCCACCGGGATTAATGTGGAGCTCGCCACCGCTCCGCCGATTCCCCTCTACATGGAGGAGGCCGGAATCGAGGCGGACCAGCCCGGGGAGGCGGCCGAACCCGCCCCGACGGAATGAGCGAGAGGGAAAAGGATTCCGCCCGCACGAACCCCCCGCACCTCGTCCGGGCCGAGGTCCTTTCGCGGCGCGAGCTGTCGACCGGAGTAACCAAACTGGAGCTCCGGACCGACCCGCCCGTGGACGCGGCGCCCGGTCAGTTCGTCGAGGTGGACTGCCGGCCGGCCGGTGTCCTCCTGCGGCGACCCTTCTCCGTGTCCGAAGCGGGACCCGGCGGGTCGCTCTCGCTGGTGGTGCGCGCGGTCGGGCCGGGAACCGCCTGGCTGGCGGAGCGCGGACCGGGGGACTTTCTCGACCTGCTCGCGCCGTGCGGCAAGGCCCGACGGCTCGAAGTCCGGGGAAAGCGCCTGCTTCTCGTCGGGGGAGGCATAGGCACCCCGCCGCTCTACCGCTTCGCCGAGGTCTACCGCGCCGAGGCCGCGGCCGTCGAGCTCCTGGCGGGCGCCGCCACCGGCGTGGAGGTCCAGGGATACGTAACCGCCGCTCCCGAGGGTGTCACCTGTTTAACAGCCTCGGAGGACGGCGTCGAGGGGCTCTGCGGATTGGTGACCGCCGCCCTCGAGGCCCGGCTCAAAGAGGTCTTGTTCGGGAAAGAGACGCCGCTGGTCGTGGCCTGCGGGCCGGAGGCGATGCTGGAGTGCGTCGCGGACCTCTGCCGCGCCCACGACGTCGAGTGCCGGGTGTTACTGGAAGCACTCATGGCCTGCGGAACCGGGCTCTGCCGGGGCTGCGCCGTCCCCGCGGCGGAGGGGGGTTACTTCCTGGTGTGCCAGGACGGCCCGCTCTTCGACGCCCGCGAGCTGGCCTGGCCGCTCCCGTCCACCCCGCGGCCGGTCCGGTTCGAGGTCGAATCCACGCCACCCGCGCCGGAGACCGCGCTGAAAACACGGCTCGGCCCGCTGACGCTCGACACCCCGATTCTCGTCGCCTCGGGCACCGCCGGTTACGGCCCCGAGCTCGACCACCTGGGCGGCCTGGAGGGCGTCGGCGCCATCGTCACCAAGACGGTGACCCGGGAGCCCCGGGAGGGTAACCCCCCGCCGCGCGTCGCCGAGACCCCGGCCGGGATGCTCAACTCCATCGGGTTGGCCAACGTGGGCCTGGAGCGCTTTCTGGCGGAGGTGCTGCCGGAGACGCTGGCCCTGGGCCTCCCGGTAATAGTGAATATCGGCGGGTCCACCGCGGAGGAGTACGTGGAGGTGGCCGGCCGGCTGGCCGCCGTCGAGGGAATCCGCGCCCTGGAGCTCAACGTGAGCTGCCCCAACGTGAGCCGGGGCGGGCTCCAGTTCGGCACCGAGCCGACCGTCATCCGTGATTTGACGAAAAGGGTGAAGGAGGCCGCGCGCGGGCTGCCGCTCTTCGTGAAGCTGACCCCCAACGTGACCGACGTGACCCTCCCCGCCGGGGCCGCCCTGGAGGGAGGCGCCGACGGCCTGACGCTCATCAACACCCTGCTGGGGATGGTCGTGGACGTGGGCCGCTCCCGGCCGGTCATCGGCCGAGGTGTAGGCGGGCTCTCCGGTCCGGCCGTCCGCCCCGTGGCGGTGCGGATGGTGGCCCAGGTGCGCGCCGCCTTCCCCGACGCGCCCATCATCGGCACCGGCGGCATCCAGGACTGGCACGACGCCGCGGAGCATCTAATCGCGGGGGCGAACGCCGTCAGCCTCGGCACGGTGAATTTTTATAAACCCGACGCCGCCCGCACAATCGCCCAAAACCTGCGCCGCCTTCTCGCCCGGCGCGGGATGACCGAAATCGGCGAGCTGACCGGGTCCCTAAAAATATGAGATGCCCCTACTGCGGTGAAGACTCCGACAAGGTGACCGACACCCGGCCCTCCCGGGGCGGCGAGCTGGTGCGCCGCCGGCGGGAATGCCTGCACTGCGGCCGCCGCTACACCACCTACGAAAAGGTCGAGGAGCCGGAGCTGAAGGTGGTCAAGCGCGACGGGCGGCGGGAGGGCTTCGACCGGGTGAAAATCATGCACGGCCTGGAGAAGGCCTGCGAAAAACGGCCCGTGAGCCACGACCAGCTCGAGACGGTGGTGGCCCGGGTCGAGACCGAGCTGCGCAACCGCCTGGGCGACGAGGTGGAATCGAGCGAAATCGGCGAGCTGTTGATGCAGGAGCTGGCCGACCTGGACGACGTGGCCTACGTGCGCTTCGCCAGCGTCTACCAGCAGTTCGCCCACACGGACCAGTTCACCGACGTGCTCCGGCGCCTGCGCGAAGACCGGCGCCGGAGGCGGACCCGGAAGAAACCCGAAGAGGGGCAGACGCTCTTCTAGAAGAGGTGGGCGCTTCGGGCGCCCCTTTTACGCATGGCCGAGGCAAGACTCATCCGCCGCGTGGGCGTGAACACCGGGTTCGTGCTGGGCTCGGAGGTCGTGCGCAAGCTGCTGGCCTTCGCGCTGCAGTTGCTCGCCGTGCGCGTCTTCGGCGACGCCGGTTACGGGCGCTACACCTTCGCCATCGGCTTCGTCACCCTGTGGGCCCTGGGCAACGACCTGGGGCTGGCCGAGCTGACCGTGCGCGACGTGGCGCGGGAAAAGGCGCGGGCGGCGGCTTATCTGGCCGACGTCCTCTCGATGAAGCTGTTGGCGGGGGCGCTGGTTCTCGGCATACTGGCCCTCGTCGGCGGGACGACGCAGCCCGACGAGCTGGCGATGATTCTGTGGGCGGGGCTCTCCGTGGTCATCTTCGCCGGGAGCCGCGAGAGCGCCCTGGGAGTGTTCAAGGGGACCCAGGATTTCCGCTCCCTGTTCATCGTGAACCTGGCGGGCGACGGGCTGACCCTGGGACTGGGCTACGTCGCGGTGCTCGCGGGATACGGCCCCCTGGGGCTCATCGTCGCCACCGCCGCTGCTACGGCGCTCTCATCCCTCTTCAGCCTGCTGTGGGCCCGGAAGCGATTCGGGGCCGCGCGGCCCGACCCGAGGCGCTGGTGGGGCCTCCTGAAGGCCGGCTTCCCCTTCGCCCTCGCCTCGGTGTTCATCATCGTGTACAAGCTGGTGGACGTCACCATGCTCAAGTACATGCTGGGCTCCGACGAGGTGGTGGGGTGGTACGGGGCATCGGTGAAGCTCATCAACATCCTGCTCTTCGTGCCCATGGCGCTTTCCGCGGCGCTCTTCCCGGCGCTGTCGGAGATGAAGGGCGACGACGAGCGGCTCGCGCGAACGACCTCGCTGACCATCCGGCTGCTGGTGGGCCTGGCGCTCCCGGCCGCCATCCTGATTTTCTTCCACGCCGAGCGGATTTCCGCCATCGCCCTCGGTCCGGGCTACGGCCCCTCGGCGGACTCCCTGCGGGTTCTGGCGCTCTCGCTCCCCCTGGTCTTCGCCAGCTACCCATTGTCGGTGCTGCTGAAATCAACCGGTCGGGAGAAGCTTTTCGCCGTTGGGGCGGCGGTCAGCGGCCTGGTGAACGTGGCGGCCAATCTCTACGCCATCCCCCGGTGGGAGCACGTCGGCGCGGCCTGGACCACGGTCATCTCCGAGGCGCTGGTCCTCGTGCTCTTCATCGTCTTCGCCCGGCGTTATATCGACCTGTCCCAACTCGGCCGGCCTCTGCTGGGCACCCTGGCCGCCGGGGCGGCGTATGGGGCGGCCTGCGCCTTCCTGTCTTTATGGTGGTCCCTGGCCCTCCTGCCGGTGTACGTCCTGCTTCTGTTCGTCACCGGGGCGGTGACGGGCGGGGACCTGCGCGGGATTCGGGAGGGCCTGCGGCGCGTTCGCCAAGGCGGAGGCGGGGATGGTAAAATCGGGTCGGCGTAATCCGCGACCCGTCGATAAAGGGATGGGATGCTCGTAGCCACCGTCGTAGGCGCCCGGCCCCAGTTCATCAAGGCCGCCGTGGTCAGCCGCGCCCTCGCCGCCCGCGGGGTCGAGGAGCTTCTCATCCATACCGGCCAGCACTACGACATCCGCCTTTCCGACGTCTTCTTCTCCGAGCTGGGGCTGCCGGAGCCGTACTACAACCTGGGCATAGGCAGCGCCACGCACGGGCGCCAGACGGGGCAGATGCTGGTGGCCATCGAGGACGTGCTGCTGCGGCACTCGCCGGACATGGCGCTGGTCTACGGCGACACGAACTCGACGCTGGCCGGGGCGCTGGCCGCGGCCAAGCTGGGCATACCCCTGGCCCACGTGGAGGCCGGGATG
>CAYTCV010000040.1:15363-16741 GCA_964436465.1 uncultured bacterium | reverse complement strand
GCGTTGTACGGCGGGTTGCCGAGGATGACGGTTATGTCCGCCTTCTCCTCGTTGTGGACCCGCTCGGCGTTGGGAGGGGAGAAGCCTTCGAGCAACGGCTGCGCCTCGACGGTGTTCAACAACAGCGTGTCGGTGAAGCACATGCCGGGGAACGTCAGATGGTTCCCGTTCAGGTCGTTGTAGGCGGTCTCGATGTTCAGCCCCGCGATGTAGTACGGCAGGAGGAGGATTTCGTTGGCCCAGAGCTCGTGGAGGTACTTGTGCTCCAGGGCGGAGGGCCGCAGGGCGTGAATTTTCCGCAACACCTGGACGATGAAGTTGCCGGTGCCGGTGCAGGGGTCGAGGACGTGGACGCCGGAGTCGGCCAGCGACTTGCCGAAATGCTCCCCCAGCGCGGCCTCGACGGAGTTGACGATGAAGCGGACGATGGGCTGCGGCGTGTACACGATGCCGAGGCGGTCGGCGTCCTTGGGCGAGTAGACGTTGAGGAACGGCTCGTAGACCTTGGTGAGGAAGTCCTGCTTTTCGGAGAAATCCCCGACGAGGTCGGCGTAGGTCTCGACGGCCTTGAAATAGGAGTCGAGCCCGCCCATGTAGCGGTCGCGGGAGGGCGCGTCGCCGAGGAAGGCGTCCACGAGGTTTTCCAGCTCTTTGGCGACGGCGTTGGTCTCGCGGAAGCGGTCGTAGCGGAAGACTCTGCGGGCCACGCGCTCGGTGAGGAGGTGCTGGGCCAGCATCTGTTCGATTTGTTCGGGGGTGACGGCGGGGTTGAGGCTGGCCTTGCACATTTCGAAGAAGCGGTTGAGCTGGTCGCAGAATTTGCGGTTGTTGGCCTTGGCCTCGTCAATAAGCTCGTGGAGCCTTTTTGCGAACTGGGGCAGGTCCTCGGTGAAGCGGTCCATCGCCTGGTGGAAGCCCTGGATGGGCGGGCTGGTCCAGGCGAAGAAGTCGGTGAGCATGTGCTCGAAGCATTCGCGGTCGCGGACGCGGCAGTCGCCGAGGCGGGTGTCGTTCTGAAAGAGGACGGCGGTGACGGTGTCGTCGAAGAGGAGGTTTTTTTCGAAGGGGTATCCGGCGCGGCGCTTGGCGGTAATTTCGGTTTCGAGGTCGTCGTCGGTGTCCTTGGCCTCCCAGTACCCGCGGCGGATGTGCATGGGGTCCACGATGATGCCGTCGGGCATGATGGAGTTTCCGCGGGGGGTCTTTATCGTCTCTTTTATCAGGCTCCACTTGCCGAGCATTGAGCACCAGTCTCCGAGAAGGCGCTTCATGGCGGCCTCGGTGGTGCTCTCGGTCTCGGCGTCCTTTTCGACGTAGCCGTCGAGGAGGGCGTAGTATTCGCGGAATGCGGCGTTGATGCTGCGCGTGGAGGGCATGG
>CAYTCV010000040.1:0-15263 GCA_964436465.1 uncultured bacterium | reverse complement strand
ATCATGGGGTTGCGGGTCTGGAGCCATACGCGGCCCGGTCCGCTGAAGCGGCACACGAAGCCCTCGCCGGAGAAGAAGAGGGACTTCATCCCGCCGGCCTTGGTGACCTTGAAGGTGGCGGATTCATCGAAGGCGACGATGTGGCCGGTGTCCACGATGTACTCCTCGCCCGCGCCGAGCTCGACCATGTGGATGGCGCCGTAGGCGGAGAGGAAGACGTCGCCCTGGCCGGACACCTTCAGGAGGAACAGGCGCTCACCGGAGAAGAACATCTTGCCGCCGCCGAACTTGGTGTCGATTTGGATGTCGCCGGTGTCGAAGATGTAGGCGCCGGACTGGGCCATGATGGCATTGCCGGCGAGCTGAAGCTGGATGACGTCGCCGGGGTATCCGGGGGCGAAGGTGACCTCTCCGCCGGCGGGCCCGCCGGTGTAGGTGTTCTGGAAGAAGCTCTCGCCGCCGACCATGGAGCGCAGGAGGGCCTTTCCGATGCCGCCGCGGGCCTTGGTCTTCATCTCGATGTCGGCGGACATGCTCACCATGGCGCCCGCCTCGGCGGTCACGCTCTCGCCGGGGTCCAGCATTACCTTGGCCAGGGTGAAGTTGGGCCTGTACAACAGCTCGTGTTTCATGGGCCTCCTCTTGGATGTTTTTGGGAATTTCGTACCGAGTACCCGCAGTATAAAACAACCGGCGGTCCGGGGCCAAGGCGAAAATTCCGCCCGCGCCGCCGGGCGCCCGTCGTGCTATACTTCCAGTCGAGAACAACCGAGGAAGGTGAGCATGACCCGCCGGATTCTCCCCCTGGTCCTCCTGCTGTGCGCGGCCGCCGGGGCCACCACCCTGGATTTCGAGACGCGCGTCTGCCCCGTTTGCGGCGAGGAGGTCAACGTCGGCGTCCTGGCCAGCACCAACAACTTCGGCGGCGTGGGGACGGACTTCGCCCAGCACGCCGTCGGCGAGGAGCCCTGGTGGTACTGGCTGGCGTACTCGCCGGAATGCGGCTACGCGGACTGGGTGGGCCGCTTCGGCGAGGAGCTGCCCGAGGATGAGGCCGCCTTCGTGCGGGAGAATCTGGCCGACCGCACCGGGGAGCAGCCGTTGTGGGAGCAGTACCGCAACCTCTTCCTGCTGGAGGAGTTCCGGGGCGCCACGCGGGTCGAGCTGGCGGACACGCTCTTAATCGGCTGGTGGTGCCTGCGGCCGGAGAACCTCCCGGCGGCCTACCGCGCGGAGTACGCCGCATCCATCGTCGGGCTTCTGGACGGCGCGCTCGAGGCGGGGGAGGTGCTGCCGGAGCAGCTCGTGGAGCGGGTGTACCTGGCGGCGGAGCTGACGCGCCTGGGGGGCGATTACGAGGGGGCCGGTGGGCGCTTCGAGGAGGCCATGCTCATGCCGAACCTGGCCGAGTCGGGGATGCACGACTTCGTGGTGCGCCAGCTTTTATTGTGCGACGCGCCGGAGGTCCGGTCGCGGGTGGCCGACGGGGAATTCACCGGCGGCGGGGGAATAGACGACGCCGAGGACGCCGTCACCGCCCGGGGCGCCTGGGAGTTCTTCGCCAACAACGACTCGGACGCCCTCGACCGGGCCGACGCGGCGCTCATGGTCTATTACTACGGGACGCGGCTGGGCTGGAGCGCGGAGGAGCTGGAGCCCTGGGTCGGGCGCTTCAAGGAGAACTACGCCGCCGAGCTGAACCGCCGTCCGCTGTTGTACGACGCGGAGAAGTCGGCGCTGCTGGAGCGGCTGGCCGGGTACGCGCCGTGAGACCGACCGGAATCGTGCGCTCGAAATATACCTCCTATATACTTCGCAGCTGAACCGAGCGGATAAGCCGGTCGTCGTCAGGCGCATTTTAGAAAATCCAACGGGCGTGGCGGGCGGCGGACCGCCCTTTTTTCCGGCCGGGCGACGACCGGCTCCCCGGTCGGCGTGACCCGCCGTCGGCGGGGTATAGGCGGGGCAAAAATTATCGAGGGATGACCTTGACGGACATCCCCCGTTTACATTCTGGTTCTTGCGAACCGGCGTTAAGCCTTCGGCTTCTTGGTGGTCTTTTTTTTGCCGGGCATCGAACACCTCCCTTCGAGTATGGGTGGTGATGGCAACGAATACTTTATGGCTGAAGTATAGCCCGTTTTGCAAAAAATTCAAGAAAAATTTCATTTAATCAAGAATTTATTTTTCAACAAGATACATGAATTCTTCCCTCGCCGCTCCGATTATTTTCTCCTGCCGGCGGACGGCCCATCGGGGGGTATAGGCGTAAAACGAGGGTATACCTTTCACAAGCCGAATGCCCTCCCGCCGTCCGCCCGCGCGAACGGGAAAATTATTTTTCGCCGACCGGGAGAAATCGGGACGAGGGACCCGAGAAAAAAACCGCGGGCGTCGCCCGCCGGTCGACGGTGCCGACCCGACGGCCGGGGCGCTCCGCGGGCGCAGGAGCGCGTGGGGCCCAATCTGGTATAATTACCGCCGTCCCCTCCACCCGGACGCCGCCGTGACAATTCCCGAAAAACCTTTGGCGCTGAATCCGGAAAATCTCAGCTGCTTCATCGCGCGCGTGAGTGACCCGGACACGCACTTCGTCGTGTCGCTGGGCTCGGGGGCGGCGCTGGCGCTGGCTTCGAGCCTTTCGATTCTGCAGGCGCTGGACGACCTGGGTCTGCGCCGGCAGGTGGACGAGGTGTGGGGGGCCTCCTCGGGGTCGCTCGCCGCGGGGCTCTGGTGCTCGGGGACTCCCGTGACGGAGGTGATGGCGCTCCTGCGGCGGCTGCGGCGCCGCGACCTGGTGGACGTGGCCTGGGGGCATATCCTCAAAGGGCTCTTCACCCGGAGGTGGGACCTGGACCTGGCCGACGGCCTCGTGAACGGCCGGGCGCTCATCGGCCGGGTGAAGGGACTTCTGCGCGTGGAGCGCGTGGAGGACTGCCCGGTCCGCCTGAGGATTCTTCTGGCCCACGACGACGGCTCGGCGCGCATCAAGGTGGTCAAGGCGGGAAGCCTCATCGACGCGATTCGCAGCTCCATCGCCATGCAGGGGGTGATGCGGCCCGGGTGGTTCGAAGGGGAGAGGTTCGTGGACCCGACCCTTTTGGAAAAAACCCCACTCCCCAGCATCACCGCCGATTTCCGCGCTTCGGGCAGCCCGAAAAAGCTCCTCATCCTGGCCGCCTTCTTCGGCTATCACGGGCAGACCCGACCCATCCGCGGGCTGATGAGCCGCATCTTCTTCTTCAAGGAGGTCCTGCAGTACCAGGTGTTCCTGGCCCACCTGACCGCGGTGCGTAACCAGCCCGGCACCGACGTCATCGTCTACTCGCCGTGCGTCCACGACGTGGACACCCTGGCCGTGGAGCAGGCGGACGAGATTTTTGGCGAGGTCCGGCGGCAGATGGCGGTCCGCCTCTCCGACGAGTGCCTGGACGCCGACATCCACCAGACCGACCCCGACTTCTGGGTCCCGCGCTGGTGCCCGTCCACCCTGTTCGAGAAGGAGAAGGGCGAGTAAAGCCCACCCCCCGGGAGCCTTAGGTCGGGTGTGTGCGATAGAGCGGCGGGGAGAGTTTCCCCGGCACGCATCCGAATCCTGAAACGTGTAGGGCGGCAGCTCTGTATGCCGCCCGTTTTCGCACTATCGGGCGGGGTACGGAGCCCCCGCCCTACGGCCATTGATGACAAATCCAATCCGGAGGGGCGACCGGTAGGACGAGTCCTCCACGGTCGCCCGCTGTCTCCCTCTCCCTGTGGGAGAGGGATGGGGTGAGGGTAAAAATGCGGCGGGGTTTGGAAACCCCGCCCTACGGCTTAGGAGTGGGGCCAGGGCGTTGACCGGCACGGTTTCCCTCTCCCTGTGGGAGAGGGATTAAGGGTGAGGGCTTCCTTATATAAACGGGTCGACCTGAACGGTGCGCCGTCGGTCGGCCCCTACGTCATCTCCGTTCGGGGTGATGACCACCGTCGAGAACGGCCCCCCAAACGGCCCGATTCTTGCTAATGAATATAATAAGGAAGAACATCGAGCGTGGCGTCCACCCGGGACCACAGCCTTTCCTCCTTGTACGGCGGGGTGCCCCGTGCTATAGTGGTTTTGGAATGTAAAGCGCAAAAGGGAGCGTCGTAATGAAACGCCTGACCCTCCTACTCGTCCTCGCGGCGACGTTGCCCGCCCTGGCAATGGCCGAAATTTCACCGATTCTGGAGCGGCGGATGGCCTGCGCCGGGGAGGACGAACTCCTCGGCGTCTGGGCCTTCTTCGCCGACAAGGGGTACGCCGGACCGACGGAGCTCGAGGCGGCCCTGGATTCCTTCGTGGCGACGATGAATCCCGACCAGTACGCCCGCCGCGCCCTCAACCGGCCCCCGGGCTCCCCGGCCGACGAGCGCGACCTGCCCGTCTGCCGGTCCTACGACGAGGCGGTCACGTCGCTCATCACCCGCCGCATCGGCGCCAGCGACATCGCCAACGCGGTGTGCTTCGACGCCACCGTGGCGGAGATTGACGCCGTCGCCCGGCTCCCCTTCGTGGTCCGGCTTCAGCCCACGGCGACCAGCGTCCTGCCCGACGCCTCGCCCGCGGGGGGCGCGGACTCCGGGGTGATGGGCCTGGATTACGGCCTCTCGGAAACCCAGATTACCCAGATTCAGGTGGACCGGCTCCACGACGAGGGATACTCCGGGGCGGGGGTTACGGTGCTGATGCTGGACACCGGTTTCCGCACCGACCACGAGGTCTTCGCCGCATTGGACCTGAAGGACGAGTGGGACTTCGTCAACGACGACAACGACGTGGACAACGAGCCGGACGACGACCCGGACTCGTGGAACCACGGCACGGCCACCTGGAGCACCCTGGGCGGCTACTACCCCTCCGAGCTCATCGGGCCGGCCTACGGGGCCACATTCCTCCTGGCCAAAACCGAGGACATCACCCAGGAGGTCCACGACGAGGAGTACTGGTTCCAGTCCGGCCTGCAGTGGGGCGAGGCCCTGGGGGCGGACGTGTCCAGCTCCTCCCTCGGCTACCGCTACTTCGACGACGACGAGGGGGACTACTCCTACGAGGACCTGGACGGCGAGACGACGGTGGTGGCTCTGGCGGTGAACTGGGCCCGGGACAACGGCATGCTCCACGCGAACTCCGTGGGCAACAGCGGGCGCGACGGCGCAGGGACGCTCAACTCCCCATCGGATTGCGACGGCATTCTGGCCTGCGGCGCGGTGGACCCCGACGGCGTGCTGACCGAATTTTCCTCCCGCGGGCCGACCGCCGACGACCGCATCAAGCCCGATGTGTGCGCCCTGGGCCTCTACACCTACGCCGCCGACGCCGAATCGACCGACACCTACGACTTCACCGCCGGGACCAGCCTCTCCTGCCCCCTGGTGGGCGGGGTGCTGGCCCTGTTGCGGGAAATCAACCCCTACGCCACCGCGGCCGAAATCCGTCAGGCCGTCCTGGACACCGCCACCCGCGCCGATGAGCCGGACAACGACTACGGCTGGGGAATCGTCCAGGCCTACGACGCCGCGGAGGACCTGGACATGGACGTCTTCACCTGGGACTCGACCGGGGCGGAGCGCAACGAGGACGGGGCGCTCCTCTCCTGGCGGATATCCACCGACAACGACCTCGCAGCGCTGAATATCTACCGCCTGGTCGAGCCCGCCGCCGGGACCGCCACCGCCTCGGCCCACCTCATGCTCTCGGAGACGGCCTTCGCCGGCGAGCCGCTCGGGCCGGGCTACCGTCCCGACACCGGGTGGACACGGCTGAACGACACGCCGCTCCCCGGCATGGAAACCGGCGCCTACCTGGACACCGGGGTCCCCGGCGCGGCCTGCTGGTATCGCTTCGAGACCTACGACGCCCGCGGGCGCCGCTACCTCTCGCCCCAGGTCCGGCTGCCGTCGGTGGGCGAGCTGCCCTCGGGCCGCGAGACCCGCCTGGACGCCTGCTACCCCAACCCGGCGCGGGAGAGCGTGAACTTCAGCTTCGAGCTGGCCGAGGGCGGACGGGCGGAGCTGACGGTCTACGACCTGGCGGGGCGGAGGGTGGCCACCCTCGTGGACGCCGAGCTGGCCGCCGGACGGCACGACTGCTTGTGGGAGGCGGACGTCCCGGCGGGGGTCTACCTCTACCGATTGGTCGCCGACGGCTTCCACCAGACCCGCCGCCTGGTCCTGGCCCGCTGAGGGGCCGGGGCGGAGGTCGGGCGATGGTCCCCCCCCTTTGGGGGGAAGGTCGGGAAGGGGGGTGCAGTTACCCCCTCTCCCCTTTGTTGAGCGGCGCGCCGACGGGCCGGGGCGAAGGTTGCGATGGTCCCCTCCCCCCTCTGGGGGGCGGCTCGCCGACGGGTCAGGGAGGGGGTGCAGCGGTCCCCTCCCCCCTTTGGGGGAGGGTTAGGGAGGGGGGTTCAGGCGGCGGGGGAAGGATTTGCTTCGCATAGCCCGCGTCGCTCGGTTCCCCGCCCCACGGAAATTAGATGATGTTGGGCGGCCATTTTTCGATAAATCACCCGCAACTGAAAACCGCCCCCGGGGGCGGTATTTTTCAATCGAGAACGACCCGGCCTTCACCGGGCGGAAAGCTCCACGGCCCCGTTGGGGCAGGCCGCCACGCACAGGCCGCAGCCGTAGCACTTCTCCGTGTCGAGGACCAGAACGCCCTTTTCCGAATCGAGGCTCCGGGCGCCGAAGTAGCACACCTCCACGCAGTCGCCGCAGCCGGCGCAGACCTCGCGGTCGGTCCGCTCGACGAGCGCCCCCTTGTCGCACTCCCAGCGGCCGGGCTCGCGGAAGTAGCCGCAGCAACAGTCGCAGCAGAAGCAGATGCCGTCGACGCGCTCCGGTGCCACCTCCCGCCAGGGCCGGGCGACCAGGCGCTTTTGGCCCGCCTCGCGCAGGATGGCCAGGGCCTCCTCGCGGCTGATGGCCCACGGGGCGCCTTCGTCGCTGATGTCCTTCGCCCCGGGGAACATCAGGCACACGTCGGTGCGCGACCGTTCGCAGCCGCCCATCTTCTCGCGGCAGCCGCAGTTTGTGAGTCGGAAACCGCTCTGGGCCTCGATGAGCAGACGAGCTTCCTCGTGCGAGCAGACGCAGTGGGTGTTGAAGTCGCGCTCGTCCGTCACTTGCTCCCCTTGGACGGCTTGAACACGCCGAACAGGGAGCCGTCGGGGTCGGCGAGGATGACGAAGTTGCCGAGCTCGGGCGCCTCCTGGACGTCGGAGACCGCTTCGCCGCCGAGCTTTTTGGCCTTTTTCATATAGGGCTCCAGCTCGTCCACCCGGAAGTAGAGGAGCGGCCGGACGGACGGCTCCAGCTCCGCGTCCAGTGCCAGGGCGCCGGAGAGCCCCGAGGGCGTGTGGAAGAGCATGTAGTTGTCGGCCCAGGGGGTGAACTCCCAGCCGAAGAGCCCCTCGAAAAACTTCCGGGTCGCCTCGATGTCGGTGCAGGCCCACTCGAAGTGGTACAGGTCGTGCTCGGCCATGCCCCTCCCGTGTGAAACGGGGACCGGACGCCGCCCGGTCCCTAAAATATTTATCTAGCCCTTCGGCTTGTCCTGGTACAGGCCGAGGAGGTTCCCGTCGGGGTCCTGCACGAGGGCGAACCAGCCGACTTCGGGGATATCGGTCTTCGGGGTGTGTATTCGCCCGCCCAGGGCCTCCACCCGCGCCAGGTAAGGCTCTATTTCGTCCACCTCGACGTGGACCAGGGTGCCCGAGCCGCCCTGCATCTTGTCCACGCGGTTGATGCCGCCGCCGGGACCGCCGGGGGTCGAGAACAGCAGGTAGTTCTCACCCCAGCCCTGGAACTGCCAGTCGCCAAAGAGGCCCGCGAGGAACCGCCGCGTCCGCTCGAGGTTGGTGGAATCGAACTCGACGTGACAGATGTCGTGCCGGCCCAAGATTGACTCCTTTCGCCGGATAACCGCGCCGGGATTGCCGCATAATTCAGCGTGCCGCCGGCCTTGACTCCATTCCGACGGCGCCCCCTCCGGTGCGGGAAACACCGGGTAGAAGGCAGCAAAAGGATACAAAACAGGTCCGTCTGTGGCAAGGGTTTTGGTACAGCGCCGGACGGCGGAGCGTCGAATGTGGACTCGATTGCCCTCGACGCCCGCGCCTCCGGGCGAAACTTTTTTTATCCTTCGGGTCTTGACGGCGGGAAAGTTTTGGCTATTTTTAGCGGGTGGAGAAGGGTGGGCGGTCCGACCCGCGTAAAAGCGGGGGGTTAGGAAAACCAGGGGTTCACGGGCCGCCCTCCCCCGAAACCGCCGACCGAAGGGGCGGCTTTTTTTTCCTTCCCCGTGTGCTATACTGATAGTGAAGTGAATGGATAAGTACCAGAGCTGAAAGAGATGATTGGAAAAACAGCCATCCTCATCCTGGCCGCCGCGACGGGAGTCTGGGCCGCGGAGCAGGTCGTCCTGGAGTCCGACGGCGACAGCTACGTCTGGTACGAAGACAACGGGGTGGATTGGCCTCCGTTGCACATCAACGAAAACTTCGGCAGCGAGCCTTTGATGGGTGTGCTCTACCAGTGCTGGGCTAAAGGGCTTACCCAGGAACTCCAGATGTCCTACATGCACTTCGATTTCTCCGGGCTCGGCGAATACGACGCCGAGGATTTGGTCGAGGCTCAACTCGTACTCATGGTCGCCCATGTCGCCCTGGGAGAGGACCAGCGCGCCTACGTGGTGACGGAACCCTGGGTGGAGATGAACATCACCTTCAACAACCGGCCGGATAGGGGGGCATTGTTGGCCACATTCCACCTGGACGTGGATGAAATCATCGTGGACCTCGACGTCGGCCCCATCGCACCCTGGGTGGATGCGCCGGAAACGGCCTACGGCATTCATATCCTGGACCACGATTGGTGGGAAGGAGACAGCGCCACTCCGGGGCGTATTTACACCCGGGAGAGCGAATACGCGCCGGAGCTTTGGCTGACTTTCTCGGGGCCCGCGGTGCAGGAGTCGAGCTGGGGAGAGATAAAGGCGGCGTTCGAATAGGAGGCGATGATGAGGGGGTTCTACTTAACGTGCGCGGTCGTCCTGGCCATCGCGTCCGTCGCCCAGGCCACCGTCCAGGTCGTCCTGGAGGCCGACGCGGACAGCTACGTCAATTACTGGGAAGAGTGGGAGAGCGAACCGCAGTACACCGACGACAACTACGGCGGCGAGCCTGTGATGACGACGATATATAACGAATACCAGTGGGGCCTTTTAATCGAGATTGCCTACATGCACTTCGATTTCTCCGGGCTCGGCGAATACGACGGCCAGCATCTAGTCGGGGCGCAGCTAGTGTTTCACGCCACTTCCAACGCCGGCGGTTTGCAGCAGGCCCGTATGGTGGGTGGCGCCTGGGAGGAGATGACCATTACCTACAACAACCAGCCGCCTATGGGCTCGGTCATAGCCTCCTTCTACATGTACACCGGGTACAACTACGTGGACCTGGACGTCGGCCCCATCGCGTCCTGGGTGGACACGCCGGAAACGGCATACGGCATCTTGATTTGGGACACCGAGCAGGCGCAGGAGTGGGACATTCCGGGAGATATGTCCACCCGGGAGACAGATTACGCGCCGGAGCTTTGGCTGACTTTCTCGGGGCCCGCGGTGCAGGAGTCGAGCTGGGGAGAGATTAAGGCCAGTTTTTAACGGAACAAGGAGACGGGCATGAAAAAGTTGCTCTGTTCGGCGTTTCTATTGCTCGCGTGCACGGCGGCCTATGCCGGCGAATGGGTGGAGATTCCGACCGCCGCCGACACCTACATCCGCGAGCACTCGTACCAGGGCATCCCCATCGATGTGGACGAGAACTTCGGCGACGGCGAGGAGCTCGTGTGCAAGTGTTACTTCTGGTACGGGGACCTCGAACTCTGCCACGTACTCGTTTACTTTGACCTGGACGAAATAGGCCCGGGCGACGAGGTCCTCGAGGCCCGGCTGTCGCTCTACAGCCTGGAAGGGACCATCAGCGGCGCGGATGACTGGGGATTCAAGGTTTACAGAATCGACGAGCCCTGGGAGGAGATGACTGTCACCTGGGCCAACCAGCCGGATACCGACGAGCTGATAGGCGCCTGGAGTGACCTGCCCCCGACGGGGCAGTACTACGACGTGGCGGTGCTGGACCCGGACATCATCGGGTGGATGGCCCGCAATCCGGACGAAAATTACGGCATCCTCTACTACGCGTGGCTTTCCTCCCAATCCACCACCGCGACCTGTTACCTCGACGCCTCCTCGCGCGAGGGCGGCCATCCGCCGCTGCTGAAGGTCCTGGTCTCCCGGACCGACGTCCGGGAGGCGAGCTGGGGGGAAATCAAGGCGGCGTTCTAAAGGAACGGGGCGAAAAGAAACGTCTTGGAGGGAAAAGCACACGGCGATTACCAGAGGCAGATAACGTATAGCCCGCGTAATGTGTTGTAATTTGGGCGTTAAACCGCGGCGTTCCGCTTTGGTATCAATCTTGCGCTAACGCCGGTTGGGAACCGGGAGGTGGTCATGAAAAAGTTGTTGTTAGTGTTGGGGGTCGTCCCGGCGGTTTTTTCCGCAGCGTGGGCCTCCGAGGTCTTCGAACCGGTGCAGGATTCTATCATCACGTGTTGGTATCACGAAGGTGAAGAACAGCACGGGATAGATGATAATTACGGCGATTCAACCGAGCTGCGTGTGTTAAATTTCTCACATCCTTATTCGTACTATGAATTTGAGGATGCCGTAATTCAATTCGATTTATCCGATGTGGAACCGGCAATGCATGTTATCAAGGCATATTTAATATTGGACTTCTCCCACACTGGTGAGTGGTGGGAATTCTACGAAATAGATGAAGAGTGGAGCGAAATGGAGATAACATGGGCGAACGCGCCGCCGCTAGGTGAATGGTTTTTGGAATACGGTTTTCGGCATGACCGTAGTACACGCTCCATTGAACTACCGGCTGATTACGTTCAAGGATGGGTAGACCACCCCGCTGAAAATTTTGGTTTTCGAATCAAAGAAGCAGGGAATTACAGCTTTTTCGGCTCCAGGGAATCTGACAACCCCCCTCAGCTCATCGTTTATTTCGAATCCGACGACACCGAGCCGCCGGTCTGCACGGAATCGTATCCGGCGGATGGCGAGAGCGGCGTGCCGCCCGATTCCACCATCGCATTCGAGCTGACCGACGACCTGGCGGGGATTGACACCGATACAATCCAGTTCGCGCTCGGCCTGGAGGAAGAAAGGACAACGGCGAATCGGGGTTGTCTGAGTATTGGTAGCTCGTCGAACACCATCATCGAAGGCACGCTGGAAATAGACGACGAGGACCCGCTGGATGTCCTCTGCACGTTCTCCCCCAGCGACGACCTGCCCTGGGGCGCCTACACCTGCACCGTGGACGGGAGCCTCGCCGACCTGTTGGGCAAACAGATGGGTGGGGATTACGTCTGGACCTTCGACACCCAGGGCCGGGACGAGGACCCGCCCGAGGTCACCGACCCGGTCCCCGAGGATGGCGACGAGGACGTACCAGCGGATTCGGTCATCACGTTTCACCTGACCGACGGCTACGCCGGGGTGGACGTCTCGACGCTGGCCTTCACCGTCCGCGATGCTTCACGACAGCCGGCGAACCTGAGCCAGACGAAGACCTTATCACCATCACTTTCCCGGAGCGGAGACATTGAGGGCGAGTTGGAGGTTGACTCCGCGGACCTCTTCGACGTGGTCTGCACCTTCACGCCCTCGGACGACCTGCCGCCGGGCCCGATTACCTGCACCGTCGCGGGCTCACTGGCGGACCGGGACGGCAACACCCTGGGGGAGGATTTCGTCTGGACATTCACCGTGGGCGGGTCGCTGGAGAACGAGGCGAGCTGGGGGGAAATCAAGGCGGCGTTCTAGGGGGTATCTCACCCGCAGGCGACCGTGGGTGTTCGCCTGAAAATAGCGGTTCGGCGGATTGACGTAGGGGCGGGTGTCCACACCCGCCCGTTTTTATCGACAAACCGCGATAATGTAGGGGCCGACCGACGGCGCGCCGTTCAGGTCGGCCCGCCCCTCACCCCAAACCTCTCCCCAGAGGGGCGAGGGGGCCGCGGCACACCTCACCCGTGTTTGCGGTGCCGTAGGGCGGGGATTACCTTCGGTCGCAGATACCCATCCCCGCCGTTTAAACGCATATACCCCGACCCTCACCTCAAGCTGCGATGACGTAGGGCGGCCCCTCTGCGGGCCGCCGCGAATTGCAACGACGCAGAGACGGGCCTTTGTGCCCGCCCGTGGACGGTCGCCCCTACGGGGAATTGCGCGGTTTTAAATGTAGGGCGGGGATTACCTTCGGTCGCAGATACCTTTCCCCGCCTCGTTATTTATAAGGAAGCCCTCACCCTTTATCCCTCTCCCACAGGGAGAGGGGACCGCTGCACCCCCCCCTCAATCCTCCCCCCAGAGGGGGAGGACGGTCAACCGTCATTCCAGCGGGCCGATGACCTTTTCCGCGGCCGCCAGAACCGCCCCCGAACGCACCAGTTCGGCCATCTTGTCGTTGTCGGCGTGGAGCGGCCGGTCCTCGGAGAGATGCGCCACGTGCTCCCGGACCAATTCGTAGACGGCCTGCGTGGCCGGGGCGAAGTCCATGTCGCGGAAATCGCGCGCCTGGCACGCGGCCATGATTTCTATGCCCAGCACGCCGGGCACGAGGTCCATGACCTGGCGCGTCTTGAGCGCGGTGGTCCAGCCCATGGAGACGAAGTCCTCCTGGTCCGCCGCGGCGGGGATGCTGCCCACGGCCGCCGGCGTCGAGAGCACCCGGCACTCGCAGACCATCGCCCCGGCGGTGTACTGGGCCAGCATCAGCCCGGAGAACATCCCGCCGCCGTGGGTCAGGAACCCGGGCAGACCGCCGGAAAGCGCGGGGTTCATCAGGCGGTTGATGCGGCGCTCGGCGAGAACCGCCGCCGTCACCACGCCGAGCGAGGCGTACTCCAGCGCCAGGGCCATGGGCGTGCCCTGGAAGTTGGCCCCGGCGACGACCTCGTCGTCCTCGGGGAAGAAGATGGGGTTGTCGCCGACGCCGTTGAGCTCGGTGAGGAAGACCTCGCGGGCGTGGGCCAGGGCGGTGCGGGCCGGGCCGGCGGACTGCGGCGTCGAGCGCAGGGAGTACGCGTCCTGGACCTTCTTGCCCGGACGCCGTAAAAGCGGCGACCCCTCGGTGAGCCGCCGAACGTTCTTCGCCACCGTGATGGAGCCCGCGTGCCCCCGGACGCGGTGCAGCCGCTCGTCGTAGCCGCTCATGTTGACGTTGAGGACCTCGAGGGTCATGGCGGCGGCCACGTCGTGGGTCTTGAGCCAGGTCTCCATCTCCAGCAACAGGAGCGAACCGACGGCGGTGATGAAGTTGGAGCCGTTGATGCAGGCCAGGCCGTCGCGGGCCTCGTAGGTGATGACCGGCACTCCGGCCCGGCGCATCGCCTCGGCCCCGGGCAGCCGCTCGCCCTTATAGAACGCCTCCCCCTCGCCAATCGCCACCAGCGCCATCTGGGCCATGGGCGACAGGTCGCCCGACGCCCCCACGGAGCCCCGCTTACAGACCACCGGGGTCACGCCGGCGTTGAGCATGGCGGCCATGGTCAGCGGCACCTCGCGCCGGCAGCCGGAGTTGCCGTGGACCAGCACGTTGATGCGGCCGGTCATCGCCGCCCGTACCCACGGCTCGGGCATGGGCTCCCCGATGCCCGCCGCGTGCGAGTAGATGAGATACCGCTGGAAATCCCGCGTCTGCTCCGGCGTGAGCACCGTCTCGGAGAACTCGCCGATTCCCGTGGTCACCCCGTACATGACCTCGCGGTTTTTTATCTTGACCTCGCACATGGCCCGGCAGCGGTCCACGCGCTCCAGGGCCTCGGGGGGAATCTCCACCCGCTCGCGGTCCGCCGCCACGGCCTTCAGCCGCTCGGGGGTGAGGTTCTCGCCGGTGAGGACGACGGGCATCGGCTCTCCTTGGGCGTCGGTTACCGGGGGATGATACACCGAACCGGGCGTGTGCTCAAGCCCGGAGGACCGCCCGCGGGATGAAAAACGGGGCGGTCGGAACCGCCCCGCGATACGGACATTTCCACTATTTGAGCCCGGCCTTCCGGTGCCTGTCGGCCACGGCGTCGGCCAGGCGGTCCAGCGCCTCGAACTCGGCTTTCCCGGCCAGCCCCTTGGCCAAAACCGGCTCCAGCACCTCGACCTTCAGGTTGGGGATGAGCGACGCCAGGGTCTCCACCGTCTTGCCGCCCCAGCCGTAGGAGCCGATGATGGAGAGGAACCGCGCCTTGGGCCGCAGGGCGTTGGCCAACAGAGTCGCGTAGGCCGCCAGCGGGTGCGGACCGGCGAGGACCGTGGGCGTGCCGACGATAATCGTCGCGGCGTCCACCAGCGACATCGCCAGCATCCCGATGTCCGCCGAGGCGAGGTCGAAGCGCTCCACGCCGACGCCCCGTTCGACCAGCGCCGCCGTCAGATGATTCACCATCTCCAGCGTGCTCCCGTGCATGGAGACGAAGGGCAGCACCGCGACGTTCTTCGGGTCGCCGTTCACCCACTCGTCGTAGGCCCCCACGATGACCTCCGGCCGCGAATGAAGCGGGCCGTGGCTCGGCGCAATCATCTTGATGTCGTACGGCTCCAGCTTCGTCAGGTTCTTCGCGATGACGTTGGTGAAGGGCATCATGATTTCGGCGAAGTACCGCTTGGCCGGACCGGCCGCCACCCGCTCCTCGTCGGCGTAGAGCTCGCTCGTCGCCAGGTGCGAGCCGAAGAAGTCGCAGCTGAAGAGGATTTTATCCTCGGCCAGATAAGTGACGAAAGTCTCCGGCCAGTGAACCCACGGGGTGTAGATGAATTTCAGCGTCTTGCCGCCCAGGTCCAGCGTCTCACCGTCGGCCACCACCTTGAACCGCTCCTCCGGGACGCGCAACAGGTCCATGAGCATCCCCTTCGCCTTGTCGGAGGTGACGAGCTTGGCGTCGGGGAACATCGCCAGCACGTCGGGGATGGAGCCGGAGTGGTCCTGCTCGGCGTGGTGGGCGACGAGGTAGTCCAGGCGCTTCACGCCTTTGAGCTGGTCGAGGAGGACGCCTTTCATCGGCGGGTCCACCGTGTCCAGGAGGGCGGTCTTGTCGCTTCCGCGGACGAGGTAGGCGTTGTAGCTGGTGCCGTCGGGCAGGGGGATGAGCTGGTCGAAGAGGCGGCGGTCCCAGTC
>CAYTCV010000039.1:11510-17488 GCA_964436465.1 uncultured bacterium | reverse complement strand
AATGCAGGGCGGGGATTTTAATCCCCGCCGTTTTTTTAACATTATCAGCATCCGATTCCTCAACAACGGTGAAAAGAAATCGCGGCGGCCCGCAGAGGGGCCGCCCTACATCGCTCCATATACGTAGGGCGGGGTTTCCCAACCCCGCCGCCTTTGCACCCGACCATCACCCCCCGGACGCTACCGGGCCCGGTGGGGCAGCTTCGGCTCGCAGTAATAATCACCGTCATCCCGAAGCCACAACAGCGGGCAAAGGGCCTTGAACCGCTCCCGGAGCGTCCCCCACGAGGCCTCCCGGTCCATCTCCACCGCCACGATTTCGGCGACGTAGAGCGTGGCGCCGGGGAGCGGCTTGCGCTCCGTGATGCGGCACTCGAGGTGGGCCGGACACTCGGCGACGCGCGGCGGGGCGACCGCCCGCGACGGCTCCAGGGTGAGCCCCAGCCGTCCGATGCGGTCCAGACCGGCATAGGCCGGCTCCCCGGACTGCCAGAAGGCGAGGGCCAGCCACGTCGGCGCCAGGCTGAGCACGAACTCGCGATTCTTGGCCAGGTGCCGGTGCGCGAGAGTTTTTTCAGACAGGACCAGGCCCACGAGCGGCGGCTCATCGCCGAGGGGGAACAGGCGGGTCACCGGCTCCAGGTGCGGGTTGCCGGCGTGGTCGGTGGTGGTGAGGAAAAACGCCTGGGAGAATAAAAGCGGCGTCTCCCAGCGACGGGGGTCGGTGTTCTGGGGAACCTTCTCGGCCAAGGCGCCCCCCTAGGGCAGCTCGTGAAAAATTTTCTTCGACGGGACTCGGTCGGTCCGCTCCTCGGTGCAGGTCCCTTTCCCCACGGGCACCAGGGCCACCGGGCGCTCGTCGGCCCCCAGGCCCAGGACGCGCCGCACCCCGCCCTCGTCGAAGGCGCCGACCCAGCACGAGTGGTGGCCCAGGGAGTGGGCGGCCAGGAGGAGGTTCTGCACCGCGGCGGCGGTGTCCTGCAGGCAGTAGAGCTCCCGTCCGCGGTCGCCGTAGCGTCCGGCCGACACCTCCGGCAGCGCCACCACGACGACAATGAGCGGGGCGTCGGCGATGAACATCTGCCCGTAGGCCGCCTCGCCGAGGTGGACCCGCGTTCCCCGGTCCCATACCAGGATGAAGCGCCAGGGCTGGCGGTTGCCCGCCGACGGGGCCCAGCGCAGGGATTCCTTCAACAGCTCCACGTGCTCCGCGGGGAGCGCCTCGCCGGTGAAGTCGCGGCAGCTGCGCCTCGCCAGAATGGCGTCTATTACTGGATTCATGCGGTCACCGGCTCCTTTGTAATGCGGCGGCCTTGACCAGGCCGTAGAACAGGGGGTTCGGCGTGAGCGGCCGGCTGGTGTACTCCGGGTGGAACTGGCTGGCCACGAAGTAGGGGTGACCGGGCAGCTCCAGCACCTGCATGATGACGCCGTCGGGGGTGGTGCCCACGAAGCGCATCCCCTTTTTTTCGAACGTCTCGCGGTAGTCGTTGTTGAACTCGAAGCGGTGGCGGAAGCGCTCGGTGACCTCGGTGCGGTTGTAGAGCCCGGCCACCGCGCTCTTCGGGTCCAGGCGCACCTTGTGCCCCCCCAGGCGCATGGTGCCGCCGAGCTTTAGTTTCTTCTTCTGCTCGGGGAGCAGGTGGATGACCGGGTGGGGCGTGCGGCTGTTGACCTCGGTGGTCTGGGCGTCCTCGAGGCCGCAGACGTGGCGCGCGAACTCCACCACCGCGAAGTGGAAACCGTAGCAGATGCCCAGGAAGGGCAGCCCCCGCTCCCGGGCGTGCTGGATGACCTGAATTTTGCCCTCCACCCCCCGGGCGCCGAATCCGCCGGGCACGATGATTCCGGCCGTGTCGGGGGGCAGCAGCCGCTGGACGTCCTCGGGGCGCGCGATTTCGGTGGTGTCCACCCACACCGGCTCCACCCGCACCCCCAGCGCCACCCCGGAGTGCTCCAGGGCGTTGACGATGCTGATGTAGGAATCCTTCAGCGTGGCGTACTTGCCGGTGAGGGCGATTCTGACCACGGGGAGGTCCTCGGTCTGCACGTACTCCACGTAGGAGCGGAGCGGCGGCTCGGGCTTGCCGTTGGTCGGAATCGGCATGGAGAGCTTGAGCCGCGCCGTCACCAGCCGGGCCAGGTGCTGAAGGTCCAGGACGTAGGGCAGGGCGTAAATGCTGGGCAGGTCCGGCGAGCTGATGACGTTCTCCTGGTCCACGTTGCAGAAGAGGGCGATTTTCTGCCGCACCTTGGGCGCGACGCCCTTGGGGCTGCGGCCCACGACGATGTCGGGCTGGATGCCGGTCTCGAGGAGCTTCTTCACCGAATGCTGGGTGGGCTTCGACTTCTGCTCCCCCGACGCCTCGTTGTAGGGGAGCATGGTCACGTGGGCGAACATGACGTTGTCGCGCCCCTCGGCCACGAAGAGCTCCCGCGCCGCCTCCACGAAGTGCAGGTTCTCGATGTCGCCGATGGTGCCGCCGATTTCGATGAGCACGATGTCGTAGGGCCGCGAGCTCGCCAGGGTGCGGATGAAATTCTTGATTTCCCCGGTGACGTGGGGGATGACCAGCACGTCGCGCCCCAGGTAGTCCCCCTTACGCTCTTTTTCCAGCACCGTCGTGTAGAGCTTGCCCGAGGTCAGGTAGTTGTCGGAGCACAGGTCGTAGTCGAGGAAACGCTCGTAGGTGCCCAGGTCCATGTCGCACTCGGTGCCGTCGTCCAGGACGAAGACCTCGCCGTGCCGGTAGGGATTCAGCGTCCCCGCGTCGAAGTTGAGGTAGCCGTCGATTTTTAACTGGCTCACCGAGAAGCCGTAGTGCTTCAAGAGGTGCCCCAGCGAGGCCGAGAAGACGCCCTTGCCCACCCCGGACATCACCCCGCCGGTGATAACGATGTACTTCGTGCGCCCGATGCGGTATTTCTCGGGGAAGAAATCCACGTCCTCGATGTCGTCGGTCTTGGCGCTGATGCTTTCGAAGTCGAACAGCCCTTCCATCGTCTCTTCCCCCGTCGCGCACGGTAAGCGCAGAACCGGTTTTTCCGCGCCCTTTTAGTTATTCTTCGGGAGTATAGGTTAACAAAAAAAATCCGTGGGCGCCACGGGTTATTTTCAGGTTTATACCAACACAGTGAGGGACGGGGTACGGAGCCCCCGCCCTACATCTGAAAGCATGTTCCGTAGGGCGGCAGCTCTGTATGCCGCCCTCGTAACGGAAGGACGGCTCGCCTACGGTTTTCCTCTCCCGGTGGCCAGGACCGCCGCGCTCCAGACGAGCCCGCCCAGGGCCATGAGCTGGGGCGCGCACAGGCCCAGGAAAAGCGGCGGGTCGTCCGCCCGCAGGAAGCCGAGGCCGAACCACAACAGGGCCAGGGCGGCCGTCAGCACCGCGCTGAACGGGCGGGGCTCCAGGCGCTTTTTCAGGAAAATTCCCCCGAGGCCGATGGCGAGGCACCCCAGGGCGAAGTAAGCCTGGACCGGGTGGATGGTGTAGTCGGCGGAAATCCCCGGCATGAGGGCGGCCGCGGGTCCGTACGCGACCAGCGGGGCGAGGACGCTGTACTGACCGGGACCGAGCGCCCAGGGCACGCCCGCCGCCGTCCCCCAGGCCGCGCCGTCCAACAGCGCCCCGACCCAGACGAGCGCCATGGCGAAGGCGACGGTGAGCGAGCCCGCGGCCACGGACGGCCACGGCGCGTCGCCCCGCCTTTTCGCCAGAAGCCACAGGGCCGCCAGCCCCGCGGCCAATCCCGCCCAGAAGCAGCCGGCCAGGGAGAACCACGACCGGACCAGGTGGCCCAGCCCCAGGTAGCTGGGGAGGAAGACGATGTACTCGACCGCCCGCGCCGCCAGGAGCCCGACGAGGAGCGCCCGGAGGTAGTCGGCCGTCGCCCGGCGCCGCGGCCCGTCGGCGAATTTCATGTAGAGAAGCCAGCCCAGAAGGCCGGCCGCGAGCAAAACGGCGAAGAGGGTCCGCATCAGGACCCCCCCGCCGAAGAGCGGAATCCACCTGAACATTACTCGCCGCGCTCCTGCAGGGAACCGCGCTCGGTCTCCAGCTCCCTGAGCCGGGCCTCGATTTCGGCCAGCCTCGCGTCCACCTCCGCCATCTTTTCCCGGATGGAGGCGGCGTCCGCGTCGGGCTTTTCCAGGTCCTTCTCCAGGACTTTGCGCTGGTCCTGAAGCTTTTCGCGCTCGTTCTCCAGGTCGCGTTTTTCCTTGTCCACGCCCCGGGTGAGCGAATCCAGGACGTTGCTCTTGAGCTTGTCGAAGTCCCGCTTTAGGGCCTCCGGAACGTCCGGGGGCGACTGGTCAAGGGTTGTACGGGCGGCGGCGAAATCGTCCATCTCGTACTCCGACGCGGCCTTGGCGTAATAAATCACGGCCCGGGCGGCGGAGAATCCCGCGGGCAGGGCGGCCAGCGCCTCGTCCGCCTTCTCCACGGCCACGGAGTACCGGTCGGCGTTGTAGTTGGCCAGCACCAGGGCGGGCCAGGCGAACTCGAGGGGCCCGCCGCCGTCGATGGCCCCCTGCGCCAGCCGGACCGCCGTGGAGTCCTCCTCGTCCTCCAGGGCGTAGAGGTAGGACAGGTGCGCGGTCAGCACCATGTCGGAGTCGCCGCCCTGGCGGATTCCGTCCTCGTAAACGTCGATGGCCTCCCCCGGGTCGCCCAGCGTCTCCCAGGCAAGCCCCCACTCCCGGAAGGCGTCCACGCCGTACCCCAGGTCGGCCGCCCGCTCGAAGGAGTCCAGGGCGTCCCGCTGCTTCCCCTGAGCGACGAGGGCCAGGGCCAGGAAGAAGTGCCCCGCCCCCTGCTCGGGCTTTATCTGCACGGCCTGGGTCAGGTAATCGGCCGCCGCGGCGGGGTCGCCGGTCTTCAGCTTGAGCTTCCCCAGCTCCAGGTTGGCGCCGTAGTGGCGGGCGTCGTACTTGAGCGCCTCGAGGAACGCACCCTCGGCGCGCTTGTCCTGTGAGCCCTCCAGGTATTCCAGGCCCTGGACGTAGTTCACCTCGGCGGTGGCGCGCGGAACGAGCTCGTAGCCGGGGACGTAGGTCTCCGCCTTCTGGATTTCGCGCAGCGCCTGGGAGTAGCGGCGGTCCTTCAACAGGACCAGCCCGAGCTCCACCTGGGCGTGCGCCTGATTCTCGATGGTGTCGGCGATTTCCTGGTCGATGAGCGACTGGAGGTCAACCACCTGGGGCTGGAGGTTATCCAGGTTGGCCTCGAGGACGGGGTCCCCCTCGGAGGGCAGGAGGTCGCGGGCCGTGGCCAGCGCATCCTCGGCCTGCTTAGCCAGGCGCTTGGCCTGCTCGCCGTTTCCGGCGCTGGTGCGCAGGCGGTTCAGCTTATCCTGGACCAGCGCCACTTCGTCGTCCACGCTGGGGTTCTCGGGCAGGCCGTCGCCGGCGTAGAGCTGGTGCATGAGGCCCAGGTAGTTCATGGCCGAGTAGAAGTGGCACTCGGCCAGCCTGATTTGGGCGGTGGTCACCTGCCAGCCGGCGATTTCGCCGAGGCGGTACAGGTCCTCCTCGTACTTGATTTTCGGGTCGTCCTCGCCCTCCTCGGGAGCGGGGAAGACGGGCGGATTGTTCCGGGCGTCCTCGATGGCCTCCCGGACGCGCTGCTCGCCGTTCTGGATGGCTCGCACGTCGCGCTCGATGAGCTTGAGGGCGTCCAGGGCCTTGTCGTGGTTCCCGGCGGCGCGCTCCTCGGCGGCTACGGCCAGGGCCGACTCGATGGCGTCCAGCTTTTCGCTGGCCTGGTACACGAGCTGCTGGGCCCGTTCCAGGGAATCCGCCGTCGAGAGGCTGAACGCGCCCAGGACCAAAAGAATCGCGCAAATCCGTTTGAAAGGCATGACCATCCGACCCTCCGGCCTTTCAGGGTTTTAGTGCGGGGCAGCCCCGTTTGTGTAAGTATACCGTCAAACGGCGGACATTGCCACCCCTGCGGGGGGTGACCGCGTTCCGGTCC
>CAYTCV010000039.1:0-11410 GCA_964436465.1 uncultured bacterium | reverse complement strand
AAACCGCCCACTCGCGGCGGCAACCTCTCGACCACAGACAACTCTTCCCGCGGTACTGCCCCCGGCTGCCAGCCGGTGGTGCCGAAGGGGGGACTCGAACCCCCACGAGGCGAACCCCACTAGACCCTGAATCTAGCGCGTCTGCCAATTCCGCCACTTCGGCTCCGAGAGGGGCATTATAGTGTCGGGAGGGGGCCAAGTCAAGCGCCTGGGGAAGGGAGGGGGCTCGGACGCCGCCGACCCCATTCGGGCGCCGGATGAGGTACAATCTTGCGGACTGAACACCACCCGTGAGGTGACCATGACCTACCTGGCGCTCGCCCTGGGCATCGTCTTCAACGCCGGGGCCAACATTCTGATGAAGGTGGCGATGCGCGGCATCGGCACGCTGGACACCCTGGGCCTCGGGTCCTACGTCAGGGGGATGCTCGGGAGCGGCTGGCTGTGGGGCGGCCTGGCCAGCTTCGCCGCCGCCCTGGTCTTCTACACCTACGTGCTGTCGAAGATGAACCTCTCCGTGGCCTATCCCGTCTTCACCTCCGTGGGCTTCGCCATCGTCATCCTGGTCAGCGCCCTGATGCTCAAAGAATCCATCACCTGGTGGCAGGTGGCGGGATTCGTCCTCATCATCGCCGGTGTGTGGCTGGTCGTGGCTAAGCAGACGGTAGCCTGACGTGAAACGGCTCCTTTTGACCAACGACGACGGGGTGGACTACCCGGGGCTGGCGATTCTGGCCGAGGCGCTCGCCGGGCTGGGCGAGCTGACCGTGGTGGCGCCCGACGGGCCGCGTTCCGGTTCGTCCATGGCCGGCTCCTTCCACGGCGTACTGGCCGTCGGAAAAAAGCGCCTGTTCAACGGGCTCGAAGCCACCGTCCTGGCCGGTTTCCCGGTGGACTGCGTCCGATACGGCCTGGTGCGGATGGGCTCCCCGCCGCCGGACCTGGTCGTGGTGGGAATCAACCACGGTTTGAACCTGGCCTCGGACCTCCACTATTCGGGAACGGTGGGCGCGGCCCGGGACGCGGCGCTGTGGGGCATACCCTCCCTGGCCGTCTCCTCCGGCTCCCTGGACGGCTCCGGCCACTGGGGGAGGCCGGAGGAGGGGGACCTGCGACGGGCCGCGGACTGGGGGGCCCGGGTCGCGGAAAAAATTCTCGCGGCCGGGATGGAGCCCGGCCGGTTCCTGAACCTGAACGTCCCCGCCGGGGCGCACGGCCCGGTGCTCGGCCTCCGGGAAACCGTGCCGGGGGACATGGTCACCGCCGTCGGTTTCCGCAAGGAGCCCGGAGGGGTCAGCCTCTACGGCTACGACGACCTCCCCGAAGACCAGCGCCCGGGGAGCGACGTCGCCGCCGTCCTCGCCGGTTACGCCTCGCTCTCCCGCCTGGATACCGGCTGCGCGAACCCGTGCTGGAAGGTCGCGGATAGTGATGAATAGGCCTCTCTTCCTCGTGTCCAACGACGACGGCGTCCACGCCGAGGGGCTCCCGGCCCTGGCGCGGGAGCTCATGCCGCTGGGCGGGGTGCTGGTCTGCGCCCCGACGTCCGAGCGCTCCGGCGCCGGGCACTCCATCACCATCGGCCGGCCGATTCTCGTCGAGCGGATTTCCCTCGCCCCCGGCATCGAAGCCTGGGCCGTCGAAGGCTCGCCCGCCGACTGCGTCAAGTTCGCCCTGTCGAACCTCTGCGACGCGGGACGGCCGGACCTGGTCCTCTCGGGCGTCAACCGGGGTCTGAACCTCTCGACCCATATCTTCTACTCCGGGACGGTGGGCGCGGCGCTGGAAGGCGCCATGATGGGCGTCCCCGCCATCGCCGTCAGCCTGGGCCGCTACGGCAATCCGCCCGGCGAATCCGCCGAGGACGGGTCGCTGGAGTTTGCCGCCCGCCTCGCCGCCCGATTGGCACGGACCGCCCTCGAACGGGGGATGCCGCCGGACGCCTGCCTCAACGTGAACATCCCCGACCTTCCGCCCGCCGAGCTGCGGGGGATAAAAATCACGCGCCAGGGCCGCTTCGGATTCCGCACCCGCTACGAGCCGGACGCGGAAACCGGCGGCTGGCTTCTGCGCGGCCCGATGTCCGACACCGACGACGACGACCCGGAGCTGGACCACCGCGCCGTCCGGGACGGCTTCGTCTCCGTCACGCCGCTCGACCTCGACCTGAACGACGCCGCGCTCTTCGACCGGATGCGGGACTGGGAGCTGGACGGGCTCCCGGAAGGTTGACAGCCGCCGGTCCGATGAGATACATTACCCCCGCGGGCCGTTAGCTCAATTGGCAGAGCAACTGACTCTTAATCAGTGGGTTGAAGGTTCGATTCCTTCACGGCCCACCACGAGAGCCGCCGGGGCGCTCGTGGCGAAGTTCACCATGACCGGCGGGATGCGACACCTCGGGAGACGGCGGCGTCTCCCTTTTTCATGAAGCCCTTCGACATCGCCCAAGTCCTGGCCCTGGTCGCCCGGGAGGTCTCCGGGGAGAAGCCGCTCACCGTGGACCGGGAGGGCCGCTGGCAGGGCCCGCCGCCGCTGGACCCCGACGCCTACCACCCCGCCCCTGAAAATACCCGCAAAAACGCGCCCTTCCGCGTCCTCGTCGGCTGTCTCATCAGCCTGCGCACCAAGGACGAGGTCACCGGCCCCGCCACCGAGCGCCTGTTCAAGCTGGCCGACACGCCGGAGGGGATGGCCCGCCTCGACCCCGGCCTCATCGCCCGGACCATCTACCCCGCGGGCTTCTACAACCGCAAGGGTGAGACCATCCGCGACGTGAGCCGGAAAATTTTCGAAGATTACGGCGGCCGCGTGCCCGACACCGTCGAGGAGCTGGTCGAGCTCCGGGGCGTGGGGCGCAAGACCGCCAACCTCGTCGTCACCGTGGGCCACGGCAAGCCGGGAATATGCGTGGACACCCACGTCCACCGCGTGGTGAACCGCTGGGGCTACGTGCGGACCAAGACTCCGGACCGGACGGAGCTGGCGCTGCGGGAGAAGCTCCCCCCCAAATACTGGATTCCGCTGAACTCGCTGCTGGTGGTCTTCGGTCGCAACCGCTGCCAGCCCATCTCCCCCCACTGTTCCGACTGCCCGGTGGCGGTGTGCTGCCCCCGGGTGGGGGTCGTCCGCTCGCGCTGAAAAAATGGAGAAAGAACCGAAAAGCCGCGGTCGGCTGATATTCGGCGTCGTGTTAATCGCCGCCGCGGCGGTGGTTATCCTGGCCAACGTCGCGCCTGCGGCCGACCAACCGGAGCCCGGCGGAAGCGGCGAGTACTACGTCGAGCGGATTGTGGACGGCGACACCTTCGTCTGCGGTGTCATCGGCAAGGTCAGACTACTCGGAATCGACACACCGGAGCGCGGCGAGGCGGGGTTCGAGGAGGCCAGTGACCGCCTGACACGACTCACTAACGGGCGGTGGGTGACCCTCTACTTCGACCGGGTCGTCTACGACAAGTACGGCCGCGTGCTGGGCTACCCCGTGGTGGACGGCGTCGAGGTCTGCCCGCTCCTGGTGTACGAGGGGCTGGCGGTGCCCTATTTCATCCCGCCCAACGAGCGCTTCCGGGACCACATCGAAGCCGCCGCCCGGGGGGAAAGGCCGAAGGGGGTCGTGCTGGATTGACTGTAGGGGGCGACCCGTAGGACGAGTCCTCTGTGGTCGCCCGCGGGCGGGGACAGAGCCCCGCCCCTACGGTAGTCGGCACGACCTCTTTGTGCTATACTCCCTGCGTCATTCCCGCCGCGGGCTTCAATATTCTTTCGGGAAAGGACCGCGCCATGCGCATGAGCGACGAGGTCTTCAAGAAGTTCGGCAAGACCTTCAAAAAAGGCGAGGTCGTCTGCAAAGAGGGCGACATCGGGGACGAGATGTTCATCATCCACTCCGGCAAGGTCGCCATCACCAAGATGAGCCGCGACGTCGAGACCACCCTGGCGGTGCTCACCGACGGCGAGTTCTTCGGCGAGATGGCCATCATCGACAACCAGCCGCGCTCCGCCACCGCCAAGGCCGTAGAGGACTCCAGCGTCATCGTCCTCTCCTCGGACATTTTCGAGTCGCAGATTTCCACCAACCCCAAGCTCATCATGCGCATCCTGCGCAAGATGTCCAACCGGCTGCGTGAGGCCGACCGGAAAATCAAGACCCTGCTCTACCGAGACAACTCCTCCCGCGTCACCGGGACGCTGATGCTCCTGACGCAGAAGCACGGCAATCCGCAGGTCGGGGGCGGGATAAAGCTCGACAAGGAGTTCTCCATCAAGGAGCTGGTGGGCATGGTCGGATTGCCCAAGCCCAAGGTGGAGGAGATTCTGGACACGCTGGTGCGCGCCCGCGTGCTCGAGCTGAAGGGCGACGATATGACCGTCTACTCCATGGAGCACCTCGAGCGCTTCATGAACTACCTGGAGATGAAGGAGCAGTTCGGCGACGCGTAGGGGCCGTGGACGATTGGAATCGACGGGAGCCGAAAGGCCCCCGTTTTTTATTGCCGAACGACACACATCCCCCGCCCTTTTAGGGGAGACCAAAGAGGTGCGGGGCAGGGGTGAGGGCTACCTTTTAAAAGGCGGCGGGGAAAGGATTCCCCGCCCTACGCGCATTGACCGATGTAGGGCGGCCCCTCTGCGGGCCGCCGCGGGCCGACCTGAAGGTCGGCCCCTACGTCGGAGCGAGGAAGGCTAGAACCCCGCCTTGATGGCGCCCCAGGAGGTCTCCGTCACCTCTTCACCGTAGTCTATTATTTCCCAATCGCGCAGGTCGTTGAAGACGTCCTCGAACAGGGGGACGCCGGCGGCAGTGTAATAGCCGAACGAGGCATATTCATCGGCGCCCACCGGGTTCCACCAGGTGTTGAACTCGACGCCGACCTCCGTGCCCGAATGGGAAAATTTTATCCAGGGTGACAGGGTCTCGGCCTCGTACAGGCTACCGGGATTGGCGGCGGAGTCGCACTGCCAGTTCGCGCCGGACATGTCTCCCATGGCGTGGTCGGTGTCCGTCTCCCACCCGCCGGGGAGGCCGTGCCGGTCCTGATACCAGCCGCCGTGGGAGAAGTCCTCCACGCCGAAACTGCCGCCCTGCCGGGGCAGGATACTCTCACCGTCGGCGGTGAGGTCCACGCTGTCGATGACCCACCAGCCCTGGGTTCCCACGTCGGTGCCGTACTCGAAGGCCAGGCAGTTAAAATAGCCGGGGGACATATCTAAATCGAGTGCCTGGTGGCCGGTCACCATGTCGGTGGCGTTCCAGGTGAAGATGTTATGGTACTCGCCCTCCCCCCAATTGACGCCTTCGAGCATTATGTAATAGATGCGGATACCGCGGGCCACCCCGATTTGGTTGGATGTCCAGTCGATGCGCATTCCGAGATTGCTGCAGCCGTAGTAATCATCGAGGGTGGTCACGTAGCAGGTTGTACCTTCCGTTCTCCCCTCGAACCGGCACAGCAGGGAGTAGTCGCCGGAACCGTCCTTGAGGTAGAATTCGGCGTAATCGCCCTCGTCGGCGGTCTCCAGGGAGTAGCAAATCCGTATGTTAACGCCGTCGTAACCGACCAGGTTTATGGTCTGGCCCGCGTAAATCATGCCGGCCGAATCGTTGCAGCCGTAAATGTACAAGTCGTCCCGGACGCAGCCGACGCCCGCGCCCGGCACTATACGCCAGTGGGCGTTGTAGTCCGAGGGCGGCTCAATTGTGTCCACGAATAAGGCATTGCCCGCCAAGGCCGCCGCCGCGGCCAGGACGGTGAAGAATACAAGTTTTTTCATCTCGTTTCCTCCTGAAAAAAGATTGAGCAACCTTCGACGGGTTACTCAACTAGATACATGTAGATGTCGCGTATAAAGTTTTGGCGGTCTTCATTATCCCAGTAGAATTGGGTGGAAGAACCTTCCCATCTGTCCGTGTCTTCCTCGTACCAGGCGTCGCAGGCGTACCAGCCCGTGTCCCTGTTGCCTAAAAGGAATTCGTAATAGCCGGTTTCTTCATCCGAAGTCGTCGTATCGATGTAAGTGGTGAAGGGTGATGTGTACATGTGCCGAAGCCCGACATGGGCTTCGTGCGGTACGGGGAACTCGAGAGGGTTAACCAGGTATACCGTGCCGGAAACCGTATAAATATCTCTGTCCGCCAGGGGGTCGTCATCCCCCGCCGAGAGGCCGTCCGTGCAGGCGGTCAGGGCCGCGAAGAGGAGTATTACCAGCCCTCCCCCGAGTAACAGTGCTTTTCGTATTTTTTCCCTCCAAGTGTGAGTAGTCCTTACAACTACACCAGATTATATAGCACATCAAACGGGGGGTGTCAAGGCAAGGGTAGGTTTTACTGAAAACGAAAAAAGCGGGGACTGAAGTCCCCGCCCTACATTCAGGCACACGGCGATGGCGCCTACTGGGACATCTGGATAATCGACAGCTGGGAGAGGACCTGCAGGAGGGCCAGGGAAAGCCGACCCCCGTTGCGCACGTGCTCCTCGATGAGCCCCAGGGCGTCGTCGAAGCGCCCGAGCTGCGCGTAGAGCACCGCCATGTTCTGCACCAGCGTCAGCCGGTTGCCCTCGCTCAGGAAGGGCTTCGACAGCGCCTCCTCGGCGATGGGAATCCCCGTGGCGAGGTCCGGATTCGACCCGCCGGACAGGAGCACGAGCACCGCTTCCAGCGCCTGCGGGTCGCCGTAGTCGGGGAACTTCTCCTTGGCTTCCTTCAGGTAGGTCTTGTGCGCTTCGGGCTTGGCCGGGTCGAAGCTGAACTGGATGAGCATCTCGTAGGCGGCCATCTGGTCCACGGGGTCGGTGGCGCGGGAGAGGGCGATTTCTGCCTCGGCCATGGCCTCCGTCATCCGACCGGTCTGCGAGTAAATCTGGGCCAGGCCCCGGGGTCCCGCCCAGTGGTCGGGGGCGATTTTATCGCAGTAGGTGAACTGCGCCTCCGCCTTGTCCATGGCGCCGTTCTGGGCGTAGGTGAGCCCCAGGAGGTAGTTCAGCCCCGGGTTGAGCGGGTCGGCCTGCAGCCCCTCGTTGATGGCCGCCAGGGCCGCGGCGGTCAGCGGCGAGGTGATGACGTCCAGCCCGAGCTGCGAGCGGGTCATCTGCTCCCGGCTCATCCCTTGCTGCGGACCCATGAGCATCGAGAGGGACTGCTCGTCCTCGAAGTTCTGATAGGCCACGCGGTAGCAGCGCTCGGCCACGGCGGAGTTGAGTCCCTCCCGGGCCCGGGTCAGGTGCTCCTCGACGGCGCCCAGGCTCAGGACGAGGCGGTAGTCCAGCTCGGCCTCGTCGTAGCGCCCTTCGGCCAGGGCCGTGTCGGCCGCCTGGAGAATCTGACCCACGTCGACCTTGTTCCCCGCCTCGGCCCCTTCGGTGCAAGCGGTGAGACCGAAGAGGACGGTGGCGCAGAGAGAGAAAAGTAAAAATTTGCGCATGGCACGCCTCGCTTGTGGGGGTAAAAAAAGCCGGTCAAAGGGGGATTATAGCGGCCGGCGGCGATAAATGCAACGCCCGCCGGACCGCAGCTAGAAGATGAACTGGACGCCCAGGCTGAAGCCGTTCATGGTGAAGGCGTAGGTGGTCCAGTCCGCGATGAGCCGGAAGCTGTCCGAAAATTCGATGTGAACCCCCGCGCTCAAATCGTAGGTGAAACCCGCCCCTTCGCCGATGACCAGCCGGGGCTTGACGGCCGCGTAGAACGGCAGGCAGGGGACGTTGGAGTCGAGTAACAGGTGCGCCTCCAGCACGCCGCCCCATATCATCCAGCCCAGGCCGCCGCCCCACGAGAGGGTAACCGAATCGGGGTCGTTCACCACCGCCCATTTCACGTCGGCCAGCGCCCCCAGCCAGGCAAATCCGTCGGCGCCGGACACGAGCATGAGCCCGGTCTGGAAACCCAGGTCCACCGCGTCGGACAGACCGATGTCCAGCCGCGTCTGGGGTTCGATGAGCACCACGTCGGTGTCGAAGTCCAGGAGGTCGCCGGAATCCAAATCGACTCCGAAGGGAATCACCCCGACGCCTCCGGTCAGGCCCACCTTCCCCGCGCCCACGGTCCGGGCCGTGGTCAGGTTGGTCATGTAGCACCCGGCGGCGAGCAGTAACGCAATCACGAAAATGGGCGGAAATTTCCGATTCACGAGCCTCCCTCCGGATGGGTTTTTCGGCGATGATTCTATTGCACCCCGACCACCCTGTAAAGGCGAATTCCGGCTTGATAAACTGCGTGAGTGGGGTTATCCTTGCACCTGTGCGAATACCCGCCTGAGAACACTGAATCTACGGAGAATCCACGCATGGCCAAGTTCCTGGATGACCTGCGCTGGCAACGGATGTGGGTATCGCACCTCGGCGCGCTCAAGGGCTGCCTGGACTACATGGGCCTGAGCGTGTCCGAGCCGTGGCTCTTCGGCGCCACCGGCCACGCCTTCATCCTGAACATCCACGAGACCGTCTGCCCCAGCGGTCCCACCGCCTGGAACACCCATCCGCTCCACGAGCTCGGGAAAAACCTCGGCTACACCGCCGAGGGCGTCTTCGCGCTCAAGGTGGACTCCGATTTCGCACAAAAGCAGAAGACGACCTGGGAGATGGTGCGGCGGGCCCTGGACGAATCCCGGCCCTGCTACGGCTGGGAGCTGGAAATTCCCGAGTTCTACGTCATCCACGGCTACGACGAGGCGGGGTACCACTACTCGGGACCGCGTCGGGAGACCGGCCGCGGACCCAAGCCCTGGGCCAGCCTGGGCGTGACCCCCATCGGCTGCATCGAGGTCTACGCCTTGAAAAAAGGCGTTCCCGCCGACGACCTGACCACGGTGCGCGGCGCGCTGGACTTCGTCCTGGAGCACGCGCACAATCCGGCGGGGTGGATATACCCGGGGTACCGGTCCGGGCTGGCCGGATACGATACATGGATTAAAGCCGTGGCGGAAAACGTCGCCGAGGGCTTCGGCATGGCGTACAACTCCATGGTCTGGTACACCTGCCGCTCCAACGGCGTGAAGTTCCTCCAGGAGGCGAAGGGACGCATCGGCGGTGACACCGGCCCCCTGTTCGACGAGGCGGTGCGCCGCTACGGGGCGGTGGCCGAGAACCTGCATGTCGTCGCCGACACATTCCCCTTCTTCGCGGTCAAGCCGGCGTACATCGAGTACGAGGACCGGCGCCGGACGGCCATCGAGGCCCTGTCCAGGGCGCGCGAGGCCGAGGCCGCCGGGCTCGCGGCGCTGCAGGAGCTGCTCAAACGGCTCCCCCCGGCGTAGAAACGAGGTCGTTTTCGAGACCCGGGCGCTCTCGGCCCGTCGGCGTGCCGAAACCGGAATCGGCCGCGAAACCGGCGCGGAATTGTTTAAGTCCCAGTGAATCCAACAAAATATGCTTGAAACGTGTTGACGGCGGACCGCACCGGATATTAAAGTCGTCATAAAAAGACGGACCATATTGAGAGGACGAGCGCGAAGGGAACGACGTGGGAAAATTACTGGAAAACCTCCGCTGGAAGTGCATGTGGACCTCCCATCTCGGCTGCGTCAAGGGCTGCCTGGAGCATCTGGGCGTCGATATGTCCGACGCCACGCTCTTCGGCCTCACCGGCCACGCCTTCATCATCAACGTGCACGAGCGGGTCTGCGCCAGCGGGCCCACCGCCTGGAACACGGAATTGCTGTCGCGGTTGGGGAGGAACGCGGGGTACGCCGAGGAGGTCATTACGGCGGTCAAGGCGGACCGCGACTTCGAAAAGAAGCAGGAGTCGGCCTGGAACACCGTCCGGGCGGCGCTCGACGCCGGAATCCCCTGCTACGGCTGGGAGCTGGGCATCCCGGAGTTCTACGTCATCTACGGTTACGACGACCGGGGTTACTTCTTCTCGGGCCCTCAGTGCGACGAGGGCAAGGGGCCCAAGCCCTGGCGCGAAGTGGGCGACACCCGAATCGGCTGCCTGGAGATGTACACGGTGAAGAGGTGCGACCCGGCCGAGCTGAAAACCGCGGTGAAGGAGGCGCTCGGCTTCGCCGTGGAGCACGCGCACAATCCGAAGAAATGGGTTTATCCGGGATACCGGACCGGTCTGGGGGGTTACGACAACTGGATTCGCGCCCTGGGCGACGCGACGGCGGACGGTTGGGGCACGGCCTACAACGCCGCCGTGTGGGGCGAGTGCCGGAGCTTCGCCCACTCCTTCCTCCGGGACGCGGCGGAGAAGTTCGGCGGACAGGTGGTGGCCCACTTCTACAAGGCCGCCGGCCACTACAAGGCCGTGGCGGAAAACCTGAAACGGGTGGCGGACGCCTTCCCCTTCTTCACCATGAAGCCGGAATACATGGAGGATGAGAAACGGCGCCGCGCCGCCGTGGACGCGCTCCAGGCGGCGAGGAAGGCCGAGGCCGCGGGATTGGAGCTCCTCGAGCGGCTCGCGAAGGAACTCTAGCGGATACATCTTTCCCGACTTTTTAAAACCCCGACCCGGGGTTTTTTCGCGGGGGGCTCCGACCCATGAGCGGAACGGTTACGAAGGGGCGGTCGTGCGACGAGGCCCGGCGGGCCTACGACCGCCTGGCCCCGGTGTACGACCTGTTGGCCGGCGCCGGCGAGGCCCGGCTGCGGGAGGCCGGTCTCCGGCTCCTAGATGTTAGAACCGGTGAACGGATTCTGGAAATCGGATGCGCCACGGGACGCGCCCTGGTCTGCCTCGCCCGCGACGCGGGTCCGACCGGAAGGGTGGTCGGGGTGGACCTCTCGCCGGCCATGCTGGAACGGGCCCGCCGGAGGTTGGCGCAGTCGGGGCGGGGGACGCGGGTGGAGCTCCGGCCGGGCGACGCCCTGGAAATCCGCCTGGAGCGCGGCTATTTCGACGCCATCTTCCTCGCCTTCACCCTGGAGCTCTTCGACGCGCCGGACATCCCAAAACTGCTGTCGCGGTGCCGGGAGGCGCTGCGGGAGGGCGGGAGGCTCTGCGTCGCGGCCATGGACGACGGTCAGAAAGGCCCGCTCACCGGGCTCTACGGCTGGGCGCACCGGAAATTCCCCCGCACGGTGGACTGCCGGCCCATCCCCGTGCGGCGGTGCATCGTCGAGGCGGGATTCAAAATCGAAAAAAGTCTGACCGCCGACGTCTGGGGCCTGCCGGCGGTGGTCGTGCTGGCGGTTAAATAATGCGCTCGGACCTGCGGGTCATCCTGCTGGGCACGGGGACGCCCAACGCCGAGCCCGACCGCTCGGGACCGGCCGTCGCGGTGGCGGCGGGGGACGGAGTGTACCTGGTGGACTTCGGCCCCGGTGTGGTGCGGCGGGCCGTCGCCGCCGGGCTCGAGGCGACCGGGCTCGACACCGCCCTCCTCACCCACCTCCACTCCGACCACACCGCCGGCTACCCCGACCTCATCCTCACCCCCTGGACCCTGGGGCGGGAGGCGCCGCTG
>CAYTCV010000038.1:12299-18376 GCA_964436465.1 uncultured bacterium | reverse complement strand
GGAGCTACGTCTTCAACGGTTTCTTTTTCGCCGCTGGAAACAACACATTGTTGAGAATCAGCCGGTAGCCCGGCGAGTGGGGGTAGAGCGACAGCTCGGTGGGCGGGTCGCCGACGAAGTGCTGGTAATCCTCGGGGTCGTGCCCGCCGAGGAAGCTGAACGCCCCCTCGCCGCACACCCCGTACAGGTACTTCACCTCGTCCAGGCCGTCCACCGTGGCCAGGATTACGCACGAGTCCTTGACCTGGTCGCGGACGAAGGCGGTGTCCTGCCCCATGAAATCGGGGATGGTGCGGACGTGGCACTGGGTCAGCAGCGTGGGGATGGGGTCGAACTTGGCGGCGAACTCGAAGAGGGTGAAGGTGGGCCGAACGCCGGCGGGCAGGTCGTAGAGCCCCCGGCCCCGCGGCGTGTCGATGGACGAAATTTCGTACAGGTTCGGGTCGGGGTAGACCTCGAAATCGGTGAAGGCCAGGCAGCGCGAGTAGTCCAGCTTGGAGTTGTAGCCCGGCGTGATGGGCGTGCCGTCGATGGAGGGGTCCACGATGTCTATGCCGGCGGCGGCCAGGGCCACGTCCAGGCTGGCCGGGGCCGAGCACATGGCGAAGAGGAATCCGCCCGACTCCACGTAGGAGCGGATTTTCTCCGCCACGGCCAGCTTGTGCTCCGGCACCGTGGCGTAACCGGCCTCGTGCGCCGCCCGCTCGAACTCCGACCGCATCGTGCGGAACCACTCCGCGTTGCCCTCGGACTGGCTGAACTTGCCGTACTGCCCGGTGAAATCCTCGTGGTGCAGGTGGAGCCAGTCGAATTTGCTCAAATCCCCGGCCAGGACCTCGGCGTCCCAGATGCGCTCGTAGGGGATTTCGGCGTAGGTGAGCGCCAGCATCACCGCGTCGTCCCACGGCTCGTAGGTGGAGGGGGCGTAGACCGCCACCTTGGGCGCCTTTTCCAACAGGACCGAGTCCATGTTCTCGGTCTCGAGGGTGGCGCGGATGGCGGCCTCGGCGCCGGCGTCCACGCCCTCCAGCGTCACCCCGCGCACCGCGGCCAGCTCCACCAGCCCCGGGACGTCGGGGGTGAGCCAGCTCCCGCCGCGGTAGTTCAGCAGCCACTCGCAGTCGTAGCCCTGGGCCAGGACCCAGTAGGCCACGCCGTAGGCCTTGAGGTGGTCGGTCTGGGTGGAGTCCATGGGGATGAGGAACTTGCCCCAGGCCGGGGCGAGGGCGACGAGGAGGGCGATGAGGGGCAGGCGTTTCATGGCCGGTTAGTATACGGGCCGCGTTTTCAGGTGTTCCACGACGGGCGGGTGCGGGACCGCCGGTACGTGTGATTATCGTATAAAAACGGGCGGGTGTGGACACCCGCCCCTACGGGATATGGTGTTTTACAAATCCGCCAAATCTTCGTCGGCCTCGCCCTTTTTCAACCGCTCCAGGTCCTCGGCGGCCTTTTTCTCCCGCGAGACCTCACCCGCCTCCTGGCCCGTCTGCGATTCCTCCCCCACCATGTCGTCGATTTGCTGCTTCAGGAGCTCCGCCCGGTCGGTGGGGGACAGCTCGGACGGGACACCCTCGGCGACCTCGGCCTCGGCCAGGAGCTTCTGCGCCTCGGCGAGCTTCGCGCGACAGCGCCCCTCGTCCTCTTTGAGCTCGGCGAGCTTGGAGTCGGCGGCCTCCACGAGGTGCGGCCTGGCGGCGGATTCGGCCAGGCGGCGGCGCTCCTCCCACAATTTCACGTCTTCCAGAACCTTCTCCAGGTCCTTTTCGAAGAGCTTCTTGACCTTGAGCGCCTCGTAGTAACCCTGTCCGTGCCCGGCCATGGCCGCCCCCCGTTCGGGATTGGATGCGGCGGGGGAGGGGATGAACGGCCCCTCCCCCTTTTTTTAAGCGAGAATCCGGTTACAGGTCTTTCAGGTCGGAGTCGGCGTCGCCTTCCTTGAGGCGCTTGAGCTGCTCGTCCACGCCGACCTTTTCCAGCTCCTTGAACTCCTTGTCCAGGCTGTCGGTCTCGAGCTCGGCCATGTCCACGGCGGCCTCGCCCTCGGCCTCGAGCTTGTCCACCTTTTCCTCCATGCGGTCGAAGGTGGAGAAGGCGCCGGAGTCGTTGATGTCGGCCATGGTCTCGTGGATTTGCTTCTGGGCCTCGGCGCGCTTGGCCCGGGCGATGAGGAGCTGCTTCTGGCTCTTGCACTCCTCGATTTTACGCTGGAGCTGGCGCAGCGAGCTCTTGAGGGCCTCGGTGGCCGTCTTCTGCTTCTCCCACTGCTCCTTGAATCCGCGGGCGTTGTCGGCGGCGCTGGTCTTGCGCAGCAGGGCTTCCTGGGCCAGGTCCTCGCGCCCCGCGTCCATGGCCTGCTTGGCCTTTTCGGCCCAGTCGAAGGCGTCCTTCTTCGACTTCTCGTACTGGTTGTGGAGCCGCTTCTCGTCGGCGACGGTCACCATCACCTGCTTCTTGGCCTCGGCGTAGTGCTCCTCCATCTCGTACACCATCTGGTTGAGCATCTTCTCCGGGTCCTCGGCCTTTTCCAGCATGGCGTTGATGTTCGCCTTGAGGATGTCACCCATGCGCTTGAAGATTCCCATGGTCTCTCCCCTGTCCGGTGAAGTTTTTTACCCTTGCGTGTGGAAAATAAAGCTAGCCTTTTTTAATGGCGTTGTAAATCATCTGCGCGCCGTTCTCCAGGGCCATGACGCTGGCGTGGATTTCGTCGGCGTGTATTCCGGCGCCCTCCACGGAGTCCACGAGGACCAGGTCGCCGCCGTCGATGGCGACCGCGCCGTGGTCCAGCTTCATGTTCAGCTCCAGGAGCTTCTTGAAGAAGGCGGCGTCGGCGCCGGACGGCACCTCGGCCAGCTTCATCCGGAAGAGGACCAGGTTCTCCGCCACCGAGACGACCACGTTGGTCGAGTCGTCGTGGTCGGCGTTGACCACCCAGACGCCCTCGGCGACCTGGTTGTAGTCGTAGTTCAGGGTGAGGAAGAAGTGTTCAAGTTTTACCGGCGTGAGCATGTCGCCCCCTTGATTTTAGAAAAATGGCGTTTCGTCGTTTCGGGAAACTAAGTCTACCAAAGGGAGTCCCGCCGGGCAAGGGGAATCGGTCGGGTGGTTGCGGCGGTCAACTTCGGCTACCGGTATGCCTCCCGCCTGTGCCTCACGCGGATGACGAGGAGCTGCAGGCGTTCGTCTTCGACCTGGTAGATGACGCGGTAATCGCCGATTCTGATACGGTAGCGGTCGGCCGAGTCGGTTATTTTTCGCACCCCGGTCGGTCGCGGCTCCGATGCCAGTTGCTCTATCTTCTTGATTAACCTGGTGTAAACGGCCGGGATGAGTTGTTTCAAATCCCGGCACGCCCGCTTAGTCAGGACCACCCCGTAAGCCATCTAATCCAGTCCGAGCTCGGCCTTGAGCTCCTCCAGGCTGACGGTGCCCTCCCGTCGCGCTTCCTCCAGGGCCTTTTCCGCCTCCAGGTTGTCCAGTTCGTCGGAGTACCGCTCCAGGAGTTCGAGAAATAGTTTGTAGCGCTGCGGTGGAATGAGCACCGCCAGCTTTTTATTGCGGCGGGTGATGAGGTAGTCCACCGTACCGTAGTATATTTCATTCACGAGGTCGGCCAGTTTTTCTCGGGCTTCGGTTACGGATATGGTCTTCACGTTCGTCTCCAATTGTACGAATTGTACGAATTGTACGTTACGTACGTATTGTAGACGCTTTTTTATCCGACGTCAACTTCCGGTCGATTCTCCACTCACTCCCACTCAATCGTCGCCGGCGGTTTACTGGACACGTCGTAGGTCACGCGGTTGACGCCGGGGACCTCGTTGATGATGCGGCTGGAGATTTTCGCCAGCACCTCGAAAGGCATGCGGAACCAGTCGGCGGTCATGCCGTCCACGCTGGTCACGGCGCGCAGGGCGACGGTGTTGGCGTAGGTGCGCTCGTCGCCCATCACCCCCACGCTCTTGACCGGCAGCAGGACGACGAAGGCCTGCCAGATGTCGTCGTAGATTCCGGCGGCGTGGAGCTCTTCGAGGTAAATCACGTCGGCGGCGCGCAGCATTGCCAGCCGTTCCCGCGTCACCTCGCCCAATATGCGAATCGCCAGCCCCGGGCCGGGGAAGGGATGGCGCCCCAGGATTTTATCCGGTATTTTCAGCTCCCGCCCCACCGCGCGCACCTCGTCCTTGAACAGCTCCCGCAGCGGCTCCACCAGCTTGAGGTGCATCGTCTCCGGCAGGCCGCCCACGTTGTGGTGGCTCTTGATGGTCGCCGAGGGGCCCTTGACCGACACGCTCTCGATGACGTCGGGGTAGAGGGTGCCCTGGGCGAGATACGCGGGCCTCGGCGTGATGCCGTCGGCGGCGCGCTGGAAGACCTCGATGAAGGTGTGGCCGATGCGCTTGCGTTTCTCCTCGGGGTCGGTGACCCCCGCCAGGGCGGCGAGGAACTCCTCCGACGCGTCCACCATTTTCACCGGCAGGCCGAGCCCGGCGTAGCACTCCATGACCTCCGTCGCCTCGCCGGCCCGCAGGACGCCGTTGTCCACGAAGATGCAGTGCAGGTTATCGCCCAGCGCCCGGTGCAGGAGCACCGAGTTCACCGTGGAGTCCACCCCGCCCGACAGGCCGCTGACCACGCCGCCGTCCCGCACCTCTTCGCGCACTCTTTTAATCGTGGACTCGATGAAGGAGCTCATGCGCCAGTCGCCGGCGCAGCCGCAGACGCGGTAGAGGAAATTTCGCAGGATGGCCGGGCCGTCGGGGGTGTGATGCACCTCGGGGTGGAACTGGACGCCGAAAATGGCCCGGTCCTTGGCGCGCACCGCGGCGTAGGGCGAGTTGCCGGAGTGGGCGATGGCTACGAACCCCGGCGGCAGGGACTCCACCCGGTCGCCGTGGCTCATCCACACCGGCTCCTCCCAGCCCAGCCCGGCGAAGAGGTCGGAGGAATCGCCGATGGAGAGCACCGCGGGGCCGTACTCCTTGCGCGTGGCCCGGCCCACTTCGCCGCCCAGGCGCTCCACCACGGCCTGCAGGCCGTAGCATATTCCCAGCACGGGCAGCTTTACTACGTCGAAGAAATTTTTCGGCAGGTGCGGCGCGCCGGGCTCCACGATGCTCGCCGGGCCCCCGGAGAGAATCAGCCCCTTCACCTCGGGGCCGAGGTACTCCTCCGGCGGCGTCGAGTACGGCACAATCTCGCAGAAGACGTGCGCCTCGCGCACCTTGCGCGCGATGAGCTGCGTGTACTGGCTGCCGAAATCGAGGATGACGATGCGCTCCATGGGTCCCCTGAATGCGGTCGAGTGGCCCCCATTTTACCAGACGGCCGGGCCGGTGTTGAATGTAAAAAAACCTCCCGCGGCGGGAGGTCTTTTCGTTTCGCTGCGGTTATTTCAGTCCATCGTCCAGGCAGACCCCCCACTCGACGACGGTGAAGCCCGTGCGCTCGAAGGGCGGGATTACCGGCTCCGGGAGATACCAGTCCGCCGTCGCCGCGGCCTCGTCCAGCGGCTCGATGAGGAAAAACAGGCGCAGGACGCTGTCCGGCTCCGGCTCGACGCGCAGCCCCACCACGGCGTCGATGTTCTCCGTCTGCGGGCAGACGATGTAGAAGGGGTCGGACAGAAGCGGCGGCCAGTATTCCAGGAAATCGTCCACCTCACGCCCCCGGAAACCGTACGCGTTCAGCAAATCGGTGAAGAAACCGGTCAGGTCGTTACGGGTGACGAGCCAGCCGCGCTCGGTCTGCCAGACGTCGGGCGCGTCGGCCTCGTAGAAGAGGCAGCCGTAGCGCGGGGCGTCGAAGATGACCTCCTCGCCGTCCACCTCGCCGACGACGTAGCCGATGCCGTTGTCCATCCAGCCGTCCGGCGAGACGGTGACGCGCCAGCCGTCATCGTAGGGCGGGTCGGAGCGGGTCAGCGCGCAGCCCTCGGCCAGCTCCAGCCGGACCGAAACGTCGGTGGTCTCGGTTGGGTAGAGGTAGATGTTGGGCTTGCGGATGATCAAGACCGAGTCTTCCGGAGGCCGGCTCAGGATGAACTTGACAGTGGACCGGATGCCGGCGACCAG
>CAYTCV010000038.1:0-12199 GCA_964436465.1 uncultured bacterium | reverse complement strand
CCGACAGCGTGGCGTAGTCCTCCGCCGAGGCCGTCATGGATGAGGCCAGCACCAGCAGGACCAGGATTTTTCTCATCTGCATCCCTTAGTCTACAGCACGACCCCCCACTCGACGACGGCGAAGCCCTGGCGCTCGAAGTGTGGAATCTCCGGCGGGGCCAGCTCGCCGCCGAAGTCGGGGTCGGCCACCACGTAATAGTACAGGCGCAGGACCGAGTCCGGCTCGGGGTACACGTCCAGGCCGACCAGCGGCTCGATGTCGGCCGCCAGTTGGGGGAAGACGGCGTAATAACCGGCGTTGAGCCGCGGCTCCCAGTAGCCCAGGAAGTCCTCGATTTCGCGCTCGTTGAAGCCGTAGGCCGCCAGGTTTTCCGCGAAGAAATCCCCCAGGTCCTCCCCCTCCACCAGCCAGCCGCGCTCGGTCTGCCACTCGTCGGGCGGGTCCGCCTCGAAGAAGAGGTAGGTGTACGCGCCGGTGGCCACCGGCTCGGAGGTCACGATGGCGGTGTCCGGCCGGTCGGGGTCGGAGTGCACGACGCGCTCGTAGTTGGTCAAAACGCCCGCGGGCGTGGCCTCCACCTTCCAGCCGTCCAGGTACATCGGCTCGGAAACCGTCACGCCGCCTCCCCGGGGGAAGGTCAGCCGGACCGACACGTCGGTCGTCTCCGTCGGGTAGAGGTAGATGTTGGGCTTGCGGGGGACATCCCAATAGTCCTTGGAAGAGGCGGCGAGGTTCAGCTCCACGGTCTCCCCCCCGCCGACGGCCACGTCGTGTTGGAGTTCCAGGTCGTACCCCGCGGCGGTGCCGGTGACGGTGTAGGCGCCCGGCTCTATATCGGTGATGGTGTAGCGCCCGTCGGCGTCCGTCGTCGCGGAGTAGTCCGTGCCGTCGAGGACGACCGTCGCCCCGGCGACCGGCGCGCCGTAATCGTCGGTGACCACCCCGGTCAGGGTGCCGGAGTCCTCCTTGCACCCGGCGAGGAGGACCAGGGTCAGCAGGAGAAGGGCTGCGGTTCGCATGAGGGTCTCCCTTCGGCTAATGGACGATTTCCTCGTCGCCCACCAGAATGACGCCCCACTCGCAGGCGGTGAAGCCGGAGTGGTGGAAGCTCGGTATTTCAGGCTCGGGGACGTAGCGGTCCACGGAGTCCACGCCGGAGATGACGTAGTACAGGCGGAAGATTTCCGCCGGCTCCGGTGTGATGGCAAGCGTAATCCGGGGCTCGATGTCCCGCTCGTATTGGGGGTAGATGACGTAGAAGGCCTTGTCGTCCAGGCGGGGGACCCAGTACTCGATGAAGTCGTCGGTCTCGCGCTCGTTGAAGCCGTGCGCGGCGAGGTTCTCGCCGAAGAACTCCGCCAGTTGCCGTTTCTGCACCACCCAGCCCCGGTCGAACTGCCAGTCCGCCGGCACCCGGGCCTCGTAGAACAGGTGGCCGTAGGCGCCGCCGTCGATTTTCCCGTCGGGCTCGACGGTGACCGTCCAGCCGTCGGCGTAGGTCGGTTCCGAGGCGGTGACGCCGCCGCCCGCGGGGAATCCCAGCCGCACCGTGACCTCGGTCGTTTCCTCGGGGTAGAGGTAAAGGTTGGGCTTCTCCACCTCGGTCATGTACCCCAGGATGAAATCGTAGGTCAGCTTCTCCCCGGCGGCGATTGTGAGATTCATGGAGTAGGCCGGCTCGTAGTAGCCGCTCCGGCAGACGGCGTCGTAGGTGCCGGGTAAGATGTCCTCAAGCGAGTACCGGCCCTCATCGTCGGTCGTCGCCCGGTAGAGCGGCTCGTCGCTGAAGGACCAGGGATAGTCCTCCGAGCTTTGCTCGACGCTCCTTTCCGTCTCCTCCTCTTCCGCTTCCCGTGCCGGGAAGAGCTCGACGGAGGCATCGGCGATGGCTTCGCCGTCGATGTTCTGGACGATGCCGGTCAGTGTCGCCGTTTCGGATGCCGCCGCGCAGACGGGGAGGGCGGCCATAAACATAAACACGCACAGGCTTATACAGGCGGTCGTTCGCATTCGCTCCCCCTTTTTAGTAGAGGTAGGCGTCCATGTCCCCGGGGCTGAGGATGACCCCCCACTCGTGGACGGTGAAGCCGCCGATTTCGTAGGCCGGAATCGCCGCGAGCGGGAGTTCCTTCTCCTCCTCCAGTCCCTCGACGACGTAGGCCAGCCGGATGACGGTCCAGGGCTCCGGTTCCACCGCGAGGCCGACCATCCCTTCGTAAATCGGATTGTACTGTGGATATACGGCGAAGAAGGGGTGGTCGTTCAGGCGCGGCACCCAGAACTCCACGAAGTCCTCGATTTCGGGCCCGTAGAAGCCCGTGGCGGCGAGGTTTTCCCGGAAAAATCCCTCCAGGTCGTCCCGGGAAACCACCCAGCCCGCCTCGCGCTGGACGTCCGCCCCGCTGCGGCCCTCGTAAAACAGAAACGTGCGCTCGCCGTCGATGATTCCATCGGGGGTGACCGTGACCGTCCAGCCGTCGCCGTAGGGCGGGTCTGAAACTGTTATCCCGCCGCCCGCCGGGAAGGTGAGCCTCACCGTGACCTCGGACTCCTCGACGGGGTAGATGTAGATGTTGGGCTTGGCGATGCCCGATTCGGCGTAGGCGTGGTGGACGGTCAGCGTATGGGGGCCGTCCAGGTCCACGCTGTAGGCGGCCTCGTCCTTGCGTTCCGGATTCACCGCGTCGATGACGACCGCCGAGGCGTCCCCCAGGACGCAGCGCAGGTCCCAGGTCCCGACGGGCACGGGGAAGAACCACACATCGCCCTGGTCGTTCGTCGTGTAGTAGATGGGCGTCCCGGCCAACTCCAGGCGAGCGGCGATGACGGGATTCCCCTCCCAGTCCTGCAGGGAGAGGTAGATTTCGGTGTCGTAATCCACATCCAGCGGTTTCAGGAAGACCTCGTCGCCCTGCTGGATGCAGGCCCAACCTTCAGTCCCGTCGGGGAGCAAGAAGCCCACCCAATCCTCGTCGGCGTACTCCAGGGCCACCACGTAGTCGCTCTGGTGAAGCATGCCGAGGACCTCGGAGTCCTCGGTGGTCGGGGCGGAGCGGATGCGCAGGGCGTCCACCGCGACGCGCAGAACCTCGTCGGGACGCACCTCGTCGTAGGCGTCGACGGGAGATATAAGCATCAGAACGAGCATCATGACCGAAACGCGCGCGACGGTTTTCATTTCCCCTCCCGTAAAATATTACCTAGTGCAGGTAAAACCGGGCGTCGCTTTCCTTCAGGATGACGCCCCATTCCGCGACGGTGAAGCCCCGGCGCTCGAAGGGCGTAATCACCGGCTCGGTCGGGGCGAGCTCCGCGCCCTCCCACAGGCCCCGGACGGTGAACACCACCCGCAGGACGGAGTCCGGCGCGGGGGAGACGGACATGGACACGAGCCTGTCGTAATCCGGCCCCGCCTGGGGGTAGACGGCGAATTTGGGGTAATCGACCAGCCGGGGCGCCCAGTAATCCACGAAGTCCGCGATTTCCCGCTCGTTGAAGCCGTAAGCGGCGAGCTTCTCCCGGAAGAATTTTTCAATATCCTCCCGGGCCACCACCCAGCCGTAATCGAGCTGTCCCGGGGAGGTGACGTCCCCCTCGTAGAACAGGTAATCGTAGGAGCCCGCGGGCTCCCCCCGCGTCGGGACGGGCCAGGCTTCCCCCGTTTCCGGGTCGATGAAATACACCGGCTCGTAGGCGGTTATTTTCCCCTCGGGGGTGACGGTGACGTCCCAGCCCTCGATGTATTCGGGCTCCGAGACGGTCAGGCGGCCCCCTTCGACGAACGAGAGCCAGACGTTGACGTCGGTCTCGGCCTCGGGGTAGAGGTAGATGTTGGGCTTGCCGGCGACGAGGGGGTTCGTGTCGGTGGTGTAGAGGTACAGCACGTAGTCGCTTCCGAGGTGAAAATGGATGACGTGCTCGGCGGTCGCCGTGGTGAGGGGGGGCGTGAGGAGCTCGGTGGTGTCATCGCCTATGGTGCAAAGAATGGTCGCGGTTCCCTCGGGGAGCGTGGCGATGCCGAAATACCCGTTTTCGTCCGCCTCCAGCTTCTGGTCGGTGCCGGGGAATTCCAGGGTGACGCCGGGCACCGGCTCGTCTTCGGCGTCCTTCAGCGTCACGGAGACGAACACCTGCGGTCCGACGGCCGCACCCTCAACCTCAGGGGCCTGCGCCGTCGCGGGCGTGAGCAGCGTCGTCAGCAAGAGGGCCAGCGGCAGAGTCGGTCGCATTCCACTCACAATCCACCTCCGGAAAAAACCTACAGGCTCACCTGCAGCTCCACACCCAGGGCGGCGGCGAAGAAGAGCGCGAAGAGGTACGCCTTCAGGTCGCAGATGCCGGGGTCGTCGTAGGGCTCAGGGTAGAGGTCGAAGGCCAGCTTCTCCTCCGTTCCGCCGTCTTCCGTCGTGGACACGCCGATAATGGGCCGCTCCTCGTCCTCGGGGTCCACGTCGGGGTCCAGGGCCCCCAGGAACCCCAGGAGCATCAGTCCGTCGGCGGGGGCCAGGCTCCCGGCGGCGAAGAGGGCGGCCAGAATCTCGTTGGCGTTGAGGGTGAGGGGACGGCCGCCGGCAGTCGTGGTGAGGCCCCAGGCGCTCTTCCCCTCGATGAAGTCGTCGCCCTGGCTGCGCAGGAGAGCGATGCGGGACGGGTCCGCCCGGTCGGCCTTCCAGAACTCCCGCCAGCCCCGGGCGGCCCCAGCCTCAACCTCGCTGGAGACTCTGTCGTAGAGCCACTGCTCGGCCTCGGCGGAAATCGGATACCCCAGCGTGCCGAAGCACCCCGCCGTTTCGTCCAGGACGCAGGCCGGGCAGTCGGCGCAGGGACCGGTCAGCCCCTCGAATTTGGCCGCCGCCTCGAGGATGTCCGACAGCGGCTCCACCACCTCGTCCACCCCGTCGAGGCTGAGGATGCGGTGGGTGAGCTTGATATCCTCGAAACGGAGGTTCTTCTTCTTGGCTTCCCGCTTGGCGGCCCGGGCCATGAGGCGCCAGGTGCAGGCGCGCAGGAAGGCCGCGTCGCCGCCGATGTCATCCTTGACCGCGCAGGGGCGCGCCACCACGTATTCGATGCTCACGAGTCCTCCGGTGAAGTGCGAGTTCCACGGTATGCCACGATTAATGATACCACGAACCTGGGGGCGGGCGTGGGTGAAGGTGTAGTAAAATGGGGTCGGAACGCCGGCTTATTACCATACGGTTGCGCCATGGAAGATGACGTCAAAATTCTGGCCCGGAACCGCCGGGCGCGGCACGACTACTTCATCGAGGAGGACTTCGAGGCGGGTATCGCCCTCGAGGGTTCCGAGGTGAAGAGCATCCGCGCGGGCCGGGTGTCCATCGCCGAGGCCTACGTCCGCGTCTCCGGGGACGGGGCCTGGGTGGTGGGGATGCACGTGGCGCGGTACAAACCGGCGGGGTCCTTCCAGCCCGACGAGACCCGCTCGCGGCGGCTGCTCCTCCACGAGCGCGAGATTCGGGTGCTCGCCGTCGGCGTGGAGCGGCGGGGAATGACCATCATCCCCCTGGAGCTCTACCTCCGGGGGAAGCTGGTGAAGCTGCGCATCGGCCTCGGGCGCGGCAAGCGCCAGTACGACAAGCGGCAGGAGCTCCGTCGGCGCGAGGACGAGCGGGCGGCGCAGCGGGCCCGGTCTTACCGCCACGGGGGCGACGACGGTTAGAGGTCGGCGCGGAATACGGTTATACTTGTGTAAAGCGTCGCGTCGAAGGGAGGGGCTTGGGCGGATTTCATCACGGACGCGGGGACACCTTCGGCCGCCGGTGCGCCGTAATTTTCCTGTTCCTTCTCGCGGCGGCGCCGGCGTGGGCCAACCGCGCCCAGAGCCTGAACCTGGGCACCACCGACGCCGGGACCTGGATTTCGGTGGGCCTGGAGGCGGAGGCCGAGTTCTCGCTCACCGCCGACGGGAACACGCTCAAGGTGCGCATCACGGGGGCCGCTCCCTCCGCCACGCTCACCCGCCCGGGCAAGGGCGCCGTGGCCGAGGCCAAGGTGGTCGCCGACGGCAAAGACGCCCTGTTAATCCTCCGGCTCGTCTCCGGTTCCTACACCTACCGGGCCTACTCCAAGCGCAACCCCTTCCAGGTCTGCGTGGATGTCATCCCGAAGGCCGGCTCCTCGACGACGACAACGACCGATTTCACCCGTCCGTCGGGGGGAATCAAGCTCATTGTTCTCGACCCGGGTCACGGCGGCTCGCGCTACACCGGCACCGCCACCTACGACGAGCGGATTCCCGAGAAGGAGGCGGTCTATGAGCAGGCCAAGATTCTCAAAAAGCTGCTGGAGGACAACCTGGGGGTGGAGGTGGTCCTGACCCGCACCGGGGACTACGAGGTGGGCCTCCGGGGGCGCTGCCTGATGGCCAACGAAATCGGGGCCGACCTCTTCGTCAGCCTGCACCTGAACGGGGGGGCCTCGTCGGCCAGCGGGACCGAGACCTTCTACCTCATCAGCGGCCAGACGACCACCTCCCGGGCGGCCGCCATGCTGGAGAACGCCGACTTCCAATCCGACCCCGACCTGGACCGGGTGACCAAGAGCGCCCTGGAGTTCATCCTCTCCGACGCCTACCAGACCATCATCCTCGACGAGTCGTCCCGGCTGGCCAACTACGTCCACTCCGAGCTCCTCGACGAGCTGGGCCTGAAGGACCGCGGGGTGAAGCAGGACAACTTCGCCGTCCTGCGCGGGACGCACATGCCGGCCATCCTCGTCGAGAGCTACTTCATGACCGCGAAGCGCGAGGCGGACCTCTACACCAATCCCGACGGCTACCGGCGGGTGGCCGAGGCGATTTACCGGGGAATCTCCGCCTACATCAAGGACTACAACAAACGGATGGAGTAGCGGTTTGAGGCGGTCCGCCCTCGCCCTCGTATTTTTTTTCATCTCGGCGGCGTCGGCCGCGGAGGTCCTCTCGCTGAACGCCGCGCCGGCCGGGACGGGGGCCTGGGTGTCCCTCGGCCTGGACGAGACGCTTCCGGGCGGCTTTTCCGGAACGCCGGTTTTCACCGACGGGGCCTGGCGCTGGGAGATTCCCGGCCTGACGCTGGAGGAGCCCCTCGCGGTGGGGCGGCGCTGGCCTCTGCTCGGAGTGGTCCTCGAACCCGGAGAGGGCGGCGCGACGCTCACCGTGGAACTGGACGGCGGGGGGTGGGACGTCTCCACCCAAACGACCGACGACCCGCCGGCCCTCGGCCTGCGCTTCGATTCATCGGACCCGGTCCCGGCCGTCCCCTCCGCCGAGGAAGCGCGCGTCCGCCTCATCGTTCTCGACCCCGGCCACGGCGGTCCGCGGTGGACGGGGGCCGGCGGCCCAAAAACCGGCGTCTTCGAGAAGGACCTGGTGCTGGACATCGCCGGCCGGGTGCGGGCGATGCTGGAGGAGGAGCTGGATGTCCGAGTCGTTTTGACCCGGACGGGCGATTACCCCGTGGGACTCCGGGAGCGTGTCCGCACCGCCAACGAGCTCGGCGCCGACCTTTTCCTCTCCCTCCACCTGAACGGCGGCCCGGCGGAACGGCGCGGGCCCGAGATGTACTACGCCGACCATCACCGGCCGGACACCCCCTGGACGCCCGCGGGCGGCGCGCGGTTCGCCCTGGCCCTCAGTGGCGAAACACCGTTCACGGCGCGATTGGAGACGGCCCGGCTTCTCGCCCGGCTGACCTTCGAGGAACTGACCGCGCCCTCGGAGGATTTGGCCCGGAGCCTGTTGGAAACCCACGTTGCGGAGCTCGGCCTGCCCGACCGCGGCGTGTGGCCGGCGCCCTTCTTCGTACTGGTGGAGGCGCGGATGCCGGCGGTGCTGGTGGAGTCGTGCTACCTCTCCAACGCCGACCAGGAGGCGCTCCTTTTAGACCCCGCCTACCGACAGCGTGTAGCCCGCGCCATCGCGGACGGGACCGCCGCCTGGGTGCGGGAAAATGACCCCGATTCGGAATCTTTACGTTCCCTCGCCCAAGGGAGTTAGGTATGCGCATCCCGTTTTATCTGGTTCTGTTCCCGGTGTTTCTTCTGGCCTGCGGCGGCGGGGAGGACAATACGGAGGCCGGCGCCGAGGCGGTGGAGCATGCCCTCGGCGAGCAGCCGCCCGGCGAGGGGCAGGTCCAGCCGCCCATCCCGTACGAGGTGGCCGAGACCAAGGCCACGCCCGGCGTCGAGCGCGGCGTTTCCATAGACATCGTCGTCGAGCCCGGGGTGTACGCCGACGAGCTGGAGGCGCTCTTCAACTGGTTCGAGGAGGTCTGGTACTCCGACCGCCGGCTCATCCAGGTGGACGTGTACGACAACTGGGATTCGGCGGCGGGGCTCAACTTCGACGCCAACCGGGTCCTCGCCACCTTCCGCTTCACCCGGCCCGACCACCGCGACGTGGTCATTTATGACGAGCGTCTCGTCGCCGGCCAACGGGATAGGGTGGACGACACATTCCGCTCCGGCACCCACGCCGTGTACCTCGGGCCCCGCTCCCGGATGTTCGGTTCCCAGGACCAGGCCCAGTACATGGTCAAGATGATGGAGGAGAAGCCCCACAAGCGCGTTTACGAGCTGTCCTGGCTCTCCAACGAAGCCAAAATCGTCCTCTCCTTCGACGTGGTGGGGATGCAGCTCGTGCGGGTGCACGAGGGGTACTCCCGCGAGGTGTGGCAGAATTTTACCCCGGAGCGCATGAAGCAGGCGGCGATGGGAGGCGGCTTCGGCGGTTCGGCGGATTACGGCGGCGACTACCTGCGGCTCGACGAGTCGACGGGCGCTCCTCCCCTGGACGCCGGGCAGTGACGCACAGTTTTTCTCGGCGTAAATAAAAAAATCGGTTACTTGATTCGAGCCTGTTTTCGGGATAAAGTGGGTGGGGTGAATCTTACAGGGTAAATGAACCGAGAAGGAGGACCGATGCGGAAAGTATTTCTGGTCTGTCTCGCCCTCGCCGCTTCCGCCTTAGGCGTGGAGCGGATGGTCTTCGGCGAGAGTTTTACCAATTACACCTGAGGCTACTGTCCCACGCTTGACGAGGCTCTTCGTCAGGCCGACCTCAACTATCACGACTATTTCAGCCACCTGTCCATCCACGTCTCCTGGCCCGGCAGCGGCGACCCGTTGTACCTGTACAACCCCGGCGACGCCAACGCCCGGGTCAACTTCTGGCCCATCACCGGCGTGCCCAAGGTCTGGATAGACGGCTGGTATTCCCCGAGCCAGTACAGCCTCGACCAGGCCATCACCCAGCGGCACAACAAAGCGTCGCCCCTCGCCATCCAGATGAGCGGCAACATCTCCAGCGACTCAGGTTACCTGGACGCCTGGATTTGGTGGGCCCACGATTACACCGGCGACACGGCGCACCTGAAGTGCTACTTCGCCATCGCCGAAAACGACCTCTACGCCGGCAGCCGCCACTACGACTACACCATGCGCGACATCCTGCCCTCGGCGCTGGGCATTCCCCTGGAGTACGGCGGTCAGGGCTCCAGCGAGTCCTTCCACGTGGACTTCGACGTGGACCCCGTCTGGAAGCTGGACGACCTGGTGGCCTACTTCTGGGTCCAGGACACCGTCAACGACCAGGAGGGCCGCAAGGAGGTCATCCAGGCCGCCCGCGTGGAGATGGACGACTGGGCGAGCAACGTCGTCGAGACGAGCTGGGGCCAAATCAAGGCGATGGCTTACTGATTCGTTTCGCTTAATCGAGAAGGCCGGTGTAAGCCGGCCTTTTTAAACACATTTATCACGCTCGTAGGGGACGACATGCGGTCGGCCCGCGGGCGGGTGTGGACACCCGCCCCTATGTCATTGTATCCGGGGTGGCAGGTACACAAGAGGCGGGTGCGGTAACCCGCCTCTGAATTAAAATCAATGCCGCGGCCCGGTAAGCCGCAGGCGCGTCAGAACTGCAGGTAGTACTCGGCTTTGAGGAAGACCCCCTGATTGACCATCCGGAAGTCCCCCCCGGTGTCGTCGCGCCACTGCTCGTAGGCCAGGTAGATGTTCGAATCGGGGAGGTATTCCCAACCCACCAGGGTGCGGAAGGCGTACAGGTCGTTCTGGGTCGAGCCCTGGGCGAAGAGCCGGACGTAGAGTTCCCGGGTGAAGAGATAATTCAGCGACCCGAGCCAGATGACGAGGTCGTAGTCGTCGACCGGATTCCCCCAGTAATCCGTCTCGCCCTCGTGGAAGGTCCAGTCGTAGTACTCGAGGCTGCCGCTCAACTGGAGGGCGGAGAGCGGACGGAAGGTGCCCTCCACGCTGCCCGTGAAGATGTAGCCTTCGGCGCCGGTGGTGTAGTCGACCATGTTGCCGTAGAGGGCGAAGGCGTTGCCGGTGAACATCCCGGACCAGGGGGTGTTGACCCAGTAATAGCCGTAGTAGTACTCCGCGGGTTTGGCCGGGTCCAGGAGCCAGTCGTGGCCGTAACCTCCGCCCAGACCCATGAGCCAGCCGCTCTGGAGCATGCTGGATATTTCGAGGTCGAGCTCGTCCATCGCCGGTTCCCAGTCCCAGTCGCGGTGGATGTTGGCATCACCCGAGACCCAGAAGCTCCGGAGCGCCGCCTCGGAGCCGAAGTTGAAGCGGAGCTGCAGGTGATAGTTGAAGTGGCGCAGCGCCAGACCGCTGGTCCACATATAACCGGTCTCGTCCAGGTTGAAGTTTTCCGTGAACTGGTCGTAATTCAGGTCGGTATCCACCACCTCGCCGGTGTAGTCCACGCCGAAGGCAAGGGCGTGCTGGTCCTCGAGGGTCCCCCCTGGATTGCGGCTGTCGTAGTCAGCCACCCCCATGCCCAGCACGTTCCATTCGCCGTTGTCGCCGAAGTTGAGGTTGAAGTCCGTCGCGTAAGCCGCGTAGTCGTATGCCGGCAACGCCGTCCCGTCCGACGCCTCCACGCCCCGGGCCAGGCGGGCCGAACCGGCCAGACCTACGTAGCCGCCCGGGGTGACGTCGTAGGTCAGGCGGGCCATGCCCCAGTCGCTCGCGGGTTCGGCGGCCAGGTCGGTGACAGCCTCCTCGGTGTGGGTGTAGAAGGCGCCGTAGCCGAAACGGTCCGATTTACCGGTCAACCGTCCACCCCCGACTATCTCCGAGTCCTCGTACAGACCGCTGGAGTCGTACAGCCGCTTGCCGATGCGCCGTGAGTAAAACATGGTGAAGTACGAGGTGGCGAAGAAGTTGGAGTTCTCCAGGAAGAAGGGCCGCGTCTCGGAGAGGTATACCTGGTCCCGGCCGATTACGTACTGGTCCGGGTCCAGGTCGATTTCGGCGTAGTCGGGAAAGGCCGTGGCCGCCAGGTTCAGGTTGCGGCTCACGTCGAAATCCAGCACGAGGCCGGCCAGGGGCTTGAGTTGGTCGCGGTCCTCACCGGCGAGCTCCGGGTAGTTCCGGTAGTCGCCCTTGACGTAGGGCACGAGTTCCAGACCCAGGCTCTGGCTCAAACCCTCGATGCCGGTCAATTGGGCGCCGTACTCCGTGTAGAACATGTTGGAGTTGTACGGCACCTCGGCCAGGTACGTCTCCTCGTGCTTGCGGCGGACGACGCGGCCGGCGTTGAAAATCCAGTCGTTCCCCGCGTCGGCGTCGAACTGGAAGTTGGCGAACGGCACGGCGAACTCGGCGCTCCAGCCGTCGGCGGTCACGGCCGTGGCCACGTCCCAGTGACCGTCCCACTGCCCCGTGGCCCACTGGGCGCGGTTGGTGTAGAGCTGGTCCAGCTTTACGCCCGCGGGGTTGGTGCTGAAGTAGTATAAAAGCCGCCCGTCGCCGGTGGGCGAGAAATAGACGTCCACGTTGTCGTCGGCGGTTATTCCCGAGTCCCGCCGCGCCAGGTGGCTCTGCAGGCCGGCGGGGTCGGAGTCGCGGCAGTCGAAGGCGACGTAGAGCGTCGTCGTGTCGTAGACGAAGGCCACCCGTGTCATCTCCGTGGAGGGCGCGCCGGGGTCGGGGTCGCGCTGGACGAAGCCCTCGTGCCATTGGGCCGCGCCCCAGCACGGGTCGTCCAGGAGCCCGTCGAGCACCGGGCCCTCGTCCACGCACACCGCGGCGACCTCGGGGACGGCCGAGGCGGCTATCGTCAATAGCAATAATGTCAGGACTACGTATTTCAACGTTCTTCTCCGGTGATAAGTCCCTTTGAGAGACGGTTATGGTATCACGCTCTCGGGCCGGTCGCTAAAGCTGGAG
>CAYTCV010000037.1:0-18522 GCA_964436465.1 uncultured bacterium | reverse complement strand
GGGTCTCGCTGGCCAGCGCAATCTCCAGGGCCTGCCTCAGCTTCATCTCGGCCATGTGTCCTCCTCCCTTTCTTCCCACCCATGATACCACAGCCGCCGGCGGATTGAAAAAAGGCCCCCGCGGGGCCCTTTTTTATGCGACAGGCGCTAGTAGTCCAGGTAGTCGAAGTAAATCCACACGTCGGCGTAGTCCGGGTCGTCGGTGAAGTACACGTAGAAGTCGGCGTAGTCCGGGTCGTCCACGAAGTACCACACCGTTTCGTCGTCGGCGGCCAGGTCCGGGTCCTCGGTGATGTAGACGACCTCGTCGGCCGAGCCCGCCTCGTCGAGGCTGCACTCGTACACGTCGAGGTCCGAGTAGTCGGCCTCGTAGTCGTCGCAGACGTAGACGAAGGACGCCAGGGCGGGCGCCGCCACGATGAGCGCCATTATCGCGAAGAGCTTTTTCATACCGTCCTCCGGTTGGTGAGTTGGATAAGTATAGCCGTTTTCGGGCCGGGTTTCAGGAGACGAGGGGTTTTTACCCCTTGTCCTCTGCCCCGCCGTAAAAAAACCGAAGCGCCGGGGCGGGGCTCACCGGCCGAGGCGGTGGCACAGTTTTCTGCAGAAGGGGGCGCGGCGGACTTCTGCGCGGCCCGTTTGCGCAAAAACTGTGCCACCGCCGGCGCCCACAGCGCGGCTCCGAGGGCCTACAGACCTGCGCCCTCCCGTAAAAAAGGGAGCGCGCACGCTCCCTTGAAGCTCCCCCGAAATCCTTACTGCAATTCCCCTTCCGCGTCCGGCGCCGGGAACGGGCCCTAGACCGCGCTGGGCAGCTTGGACGGGGTGAAGACGGTCTCCTCGCCGGAGTGGTCCACTTCGACCAGGTCGCCCTCCTTGATGGCCCCCTTTAGCAGCTCCTCGGCCAGGGGGTCCTCGACGAGGCGCTGGATGGCGCGATGGATGGGCCGGGCGCCGAACCTCGGCTCGTAACCATCCGTGATGATGCGAGTCACCATCCGGTCGGTGAACTCGATGGCGATGGCCTGCTCGGCCAGCCGCAGCTTGATTTTCTTGAGCTGCAGCTTGACGATTTCCAGGAGGTCGTCCTTGGTCAGGGAGTGGAAGACAACGGTCTCGTCCAGCCGGTTGAGGAACTCCGGATTGAACAGCCGCTTGACCTCCTCCATGACCTTGCCCTTCATGGCGAAGTAGTCGCCGGTGAAGGCGTCGGAGCCGAACCCGATGGCGTTGATGTCCTTGATGTCCCGGGTGCCGAGGTTGGAGGTCATGATGACGACGGTGTTGCGGAAGCTGACGGTGCGGCCGAGGGAATCGGTCAGCCGCCCCTCGTCCATCACCTGCAACAGCAGGCTGAAGACGTCGGGGTGGGCCTTCTCGATTTCGTCGAGAAGCACGACGGAGTAGGGCTTGCGGCGGACGCGCTCGGTGAGCTGGCCGCCCTCCTCGTAGCCCACATACCCCGGAGGCGCGCCGATGAGCCGCGAAACCGAGAACTTCTCCATGTACTCGCTCATGTCCACGCGCACCACGGCGGACTCGTCGTCGAAGAGGAACCAGGCCAGCGTCTTGGCCAGCTCGGTTTTGCCCACGCCGGTGGGCCCGAGGAAGAGGAAGGTGCCGATGGGCTTGTTGGGCTCGCGGACGCCGGCGCGGCTGCGGCGGATGGCCCGCGTCACCGCGTCGATGGCCTCGTCCTGCGCCACCACCCGCCGGTGAAGCTCGTCCTTCATCCGCAAGAGCTTCATCTGCTCGTCCTCGGCCATGCGGGTGATTTTAATGCCGGTCCAGCGGCTGATGGTCTCCATGACGTCGTCCACGTCCACGACGCCGCGGGTCTCCTCGAGGGAGTGCTCCCAGCTGCGCTTGGAGAAGGAGATGGCGCGGTCTATGCGGTCCAGCTCGAGGGCGCGTTCGCGCAGCGCCTCGGAGAAGCCGTCGCCGGGCTCGGTCTGCCGTTGCAGCAGCTCCTCGCGCTCGCGCTCCAGGTCCCGCAGCTCCACCGGCGGCACCAGGCAGCCCAGGTGGACCTTCGACGCCGCCTCGTCCACCACGTCGATGGCCTTGTCCGGCAGCTCGCGGTCGGAGATGTAGCGTTCCGACAGGCGCACCGACGCCTCGAGCGCCTCGTCGGAAATCTCCACGTTGTGGAACTCCTCGTAGCGGTCGCGGAGCCCCTTGAGGATGTCGATGGTCTCGCGGACGGTGGGCGGGTCCACGAGGATGGTCTGGAAGCGCCGTTCGAGGGCGCCGTTCTTTTCGATGTATTTGCGGTACTCGTCCAGGGTGGTGGAGCCGATGCACTGGACCTCGCCGCGGGCCAGGGCGGGCTTGAGCATGTTCGAGGCGTCCAGGGCGCCCTCGGCGCCGCCGGCCCCCACCAGGGTGTGCAGCTCGTCGATGAAAAGAATCACGTCCTTGGCGTTCTTGAGCTCGCGGATGATGCCCTGGAGCCGCTCCTCGAACTGGCCGCGGTACTTGGTCCCCGCCACCACCGCCCCCAGGTCCAGCGAGACCAGCCGCTTGCTGGAGAGGGTCAGCGGGATGTCGCCGTCGGCTATTCTCTGGGCCAGCCCCTCCACGATGGCGGTCTTGCCCACTCCGGGGGGGCCGATGAGAACGGGGTTGTTCTTCTTCCGCCGGGAGAGAATCTGGATGACCCGCTCGGTCTCATCGTCGCGGCCGATGACCGGGTCGATTTTCCCCTGGCGCGCCAGGCCGGTCAGGTCGGTGCCGAACTCGTCCAGTAGGGACTCTTCCTCCTTGCCCTTCTCACGGGCCGCGCGCTTCGCGCGACGCGGGGCGGCGACCTCCTTGCGGCGGTTCTCCTCCAGGAGCGATTCCAACTCGTTCTTGACGTCCTCGGGCTGGAAGCCGAGGTGGGAGAGCACCTTGGAGGCCACCCCGTCGGTGACGCGGATGAGGCCCAACAGGAGGTGTTCGGTGCCGATGTAGTTGTAGCCGAGCTCGCCGGCCACCAGCACCGCCTGCTCCAGGACCTGCTTGGCCCGGTCGGTGAAGGGGATTTTCTCGTCCGAGGCGGTCCGATGGCCGGCCGAGGACTGGAAGCGCTGAAGCTCGGAGCGAATCATGGACGAGCGGAGGCCGAGTTTACTCAGGACGTACGCGGCCACGCCGTCCGACTCCTCCACCAGGGACAAGAGCAGGTGCTCGGTGCCCAGGTAGTCCTGGCCCATCTGCTTGGCCATGTCCCGGGCGAACAGAATCACCTGACGGGCGCGCGGGGTGAACTTGTCGAGCATTTCTTCTCCGGGGTCGGGACGGGACATTCACCGCCCCTTGAACGGTTTTTCGACGATAGCGCCGGAGGCTGAAGGTTACGCGTTCCGGGACCGGGGGAAACACCGTCCGCTTTTTCGGGAAACCCGCCGATGCGGGCTGGCTCCCGGAGTACCGGCCCCTCTCTGGGAACAGCCGGCCCATCCACCGGCGGGGCAGCCCTACGATGCAGGCTATCCCCCGCGGAAACGGCCATCTTCCCCGGACGACCGGCCTACCGGACGGGCCCGGACGGCGTCCCGGTTCCCCCGTATTATAGCACGTATATCGGCTTATCCCTAGGTTATCGCCCACCCAGCCGGGCGAGCACCTCGCCCCGGGCCTGCCGGGGGGTGATGGAGCGCCAGCCGGCCAGCGATTCCAGGAGGTCCCCCTGCAGACTCCACAGGGCGGTGTTGATGCGGGCCAGGGAGGGCCGGCGGAGGAGGTTCAGGCAGCGCCCCAGCCGGAGCCAGGAGCACAGGGTCCCCGCCTCGAGCTCCTCGAAGTGCGTCCCGTGACCCAGTATGCCCCAGGCCCGACCCACCCCGTCCTCGATGAGGTTCCGGCGGTCCGCGAGGAGCGCGCCCCGGGCGGTCTCCTCGGCCCCGGTCAAGAGCTCCCCCACCCGCCGGGCCGCGTCCAGAATCTCCCCGGGCCCGTGCCGCAGGGCCACGAGGTTCACCAGGGTCACCAGGCCGCCGCCCACCGGGCCGATGGCGGTGCCCCAGAATCCGAGCTGGGCCGCCGCGGAGAGCAGACGCCGGAGTTGGTGGGCCAGCATCAGGCCGGGCAGGTGGAAGACGAGTTCCACCCCGACCCCCGCCCCCGCCCGGCGCGGCGAGCTGGTCAGGTATCCGTGCTCGTCGTCGTGGGCCGCCTCGCCGACCGCCGCGAAGGCATCCTCGAAGGACCGCACCCGGTGCGCCAGGTTGCCCCGCCCCGGGCTCGTCTCGACGGCCGAGAAAACGGCGTGGTCCTGCCCGCCCAGAATCAGCCAGCGGTCCTCCCCCTCACAGAGGTACAGCCGGGCGTCCTCGGTGAGGATGGGCGGCCAGAGCGCCCGCTCGGACCACCAGCCGGTCCCGCCGCGGTCGTCGAAGACCGCCCGCCGCGCCCCGGGACCCAGGGTGTCCGAGAGCACCTCGAGCTGCTCCAGCAGCCGGCGGCGCTCGGTTCCCTCAGGGACGAAGGGCAGACCTGCGAGGTTGCGGATGACGGTGACGCGCGTGGCCAGCCACACCGGGTTGGCGTTCGCCGTAATCCAGCGCGGGGGTCGCGACAGGAGCTCCAGGCTGGGCGCGAGGTCGGTCATCACTCGTGGAACCGGTAGAAGAGGCGGAGGTGGTCGTCGAAGACCTCGTAGCAGTTCGGGCACCCCAGCCGCTCCGCCTGGGCGAAGTCGGACCAGTTCGTGCCGCACACCGGGCAGACGGGTCCCTCGCCGCGCTGGGCGATTCGAATCAGGGGCGAGGGGACGCCCAGCCCGAAGAGGAAATCGGCCGCGGGCGAGGGGAGCCACATCTCCCATTCCGCCTCGGAGCGGACCACCTCCAGGCAGGAGTCGCACAGGGCCATGTCCTGGCCCCAGGCCGGGATGAAGTGCACCACCGCTTCGTCCGAGCCGCACCGGTCGCAGTTCATCGCGCCTCCATGGGGGCCAGCTTTCCGCCGGAAAGGGTCAGGGCTCGGTCGGCGCGCGCCGCCAGACGCGCGTCATGGGTGACGACCACGAAGCTCGTGCCGTCCGCCCCGGCCAGGTCGAACACCAGGTCCAGAATACGCCCGGCGGTGCCCGGGTCCAGGTTGCCGGTGGGCTCGTCCATGAGCACCAGCTTCGGGCCGCCCACCAGGGCCCGCGCGATGGCCACCCGCTGCTGCTCGCCGCCGGAGAGCTTGGCCGGGGAGTGGGTCAGGCGGCCGGCCAGCCCCACCCGCCCGAGCATCCCCTCGGCGCGCCGCCGGGACTCGGCCGGGCTTTCCCCCCGGGCCATGAGCGGCAGCATCACATTCTCCAGCGCGGTGAACTCCAGGAGCAGGTGGTGCATCTGGAACACGAAGCCCACCTCGCGGTTGCGCAGGTACGCCAAATCGCGCACCGAAAGGTCCTCGAACCAGCGCTCGCCGATTCGGACGCGGCCGGCCGTGGGCCGGTCCAGCGCCCCCAGGATGTGCAACAGCGTGCTCTTGCCGGTGCCCGACGCCCCGACCACCACCACCGTCTCGCCGGGGGCCACCTCCAGGTCCACACCCGAGAGGACCTCCAGCCGGCGCTCGCCGTCCTGGAAGAAGCGCTCCACACCGCTGGCCACCAGCACGGCCTCACTCATAGCGGATGGCCTCCAGGGGGTCGAGCCGCCCGGCCCGCCAGGCGGGGTAGAGGGTCGAGAGGAGGGTGATGAGCATGGCGGCGGCGCTGATTAACACCACGTCGCCCCAGCTCATCACCGCCGGCAGGTGGTCCATGTTGTAGATTTCCGCCGAGAGGTGGATGAACTTGTATTTTTCCAGAAGCCAGGCTAAAACGGCCCCCACCACGCCGCCCACCACCGTCCCCAGGCCGCCCAGCACCAGCCCCACGGTCAGGAAGACACCCCCCACCTGGCCCCGCTTGACCCCGAAGCTCAGCATCACGCCGATGTCCTTCGTCTTCTCCACCGCCAGCATGATGAGGTTGCTCACCACGTTGAAGGCCGCCACCAGCACCACGATGATGACCACCAGGAACATGGCGAACTTCTCCATCTCCAGGGCGGCGAACAGGCGCTCGTTCATCGCCGACCAATCGCGGGCGTGGTACATGCCGCCGAGCTTTTCGTTGAGCGCGTCCGCCACCGCCTTCGCGGCGAAGGGGTCCTGGACCCGGGCCTCGATGACCGTCACCTTGTCCCCGATGTTCATGAACTCCTGCGCCAGCCCTATGTCGATGTAGGCGAGCTGGGCGTCGTACTCGTACATCCCGGTGGAGACTATGCCGGTGATTTGCAGCTTCTTCATCTTGGGCGGGATGGGGGTCAGGGGGTCCCACTCGCCGGTGGGCATCACCAGGACCACCTCGTCGCCGACCACGGCGGCCAGCTCGTAGGCCAGCTCCTTGCCCAACACCACTCCGTGGACCGTGTCCGCCTCGTCGATTGACGAAGGTTGCCCCTCGCCGTCGCGCAGGACGCCGGTGTAGTCCTTGGGCCGGAAGGTGAAGTCGCCCTCGATGACCATGTCGGGGAGGCTGGTGATTTCGGCCTCGGAGTCGGGGTCTATGCCGCGGAAGACGGCGCCGACGGTGTTGGAGCGATTGACCAGCATCCCCTCCATGTACACGGCGGGCGAGGCGGCCACCACCCCGGGCGTATCCTCTATTTCCGCGAGCAGCGTGCGCCAGTCCGCGATGGGCCGCCGCAGGTAGTCCACCACCATGATGTGGGCGTTGTTGGCCAGAATCCGGGAGCGCACGTTCTCCTGCAACCCCTCCATCACGCCCACCACGACCAAGAGGCTCGCCACGCCCAGGGCGATGCCGCTCACGCTTATCCAGGTGACGACGCGCAGGAAGCCCTTGCGCCCGGTGCGCAGGTAGCGGAAGGCCACGGCAAGCTCGAAGCGCCCCAGCCGGGTGCAGAGCAGCAACAGACCGATGAACACCGCCACCACGCCCACGACGAGGGCGATGGTCACCAGCGGGGGCAGTCCTTCAACCTCGGGCAGCATTACACCTGCTTCCTCGGTCAAATCAAAACACGAACCGGGCTCCACGCCGTCTCACGCCGAATTTTTACTCAAATCCGCCCGATGAAACGCACATTATTATTTTGGCCGCATCCGGGGAAACCAGGGCTCGCCCTGGACCCGTGTCAGGGGAGGCTCATTCCCATTAATGAGATTATTATCAATTATTTCGGCCGCATCTGCGGAAACAGGATTACGTCCTGGATGCTCGGGGCGTCGGTGAAGAGCATGGCCAGCCGGTCCAGCCCTATTCCCAGGCCCCCCGTGGGGGGCATGCCGTACTCCAGGGCGCGCAGAAAATCCTCGTCCACCGCCGCGGCCTCCTCGTCGCCCAGGGCGCGTTGGGCGGCCTGGGCCTCCATGACGGCCCGCTGGACGTCGGGGTCGTTCTGCTCGCTGAAGGCGTTGCCCAATTCGATGCCACAGACGTGCGGCTCGAAGCGCTCGGCCAGTCGGGGGTCCTCGGGCTTGGTCTTGGCCAGGGGGCTCACGTCGGCGGGGTAGTCCATGACGAAGACCGGGTCCACGAGCAGCGGCTCGGCCACGGCGTCGAAGATGCCCATGACGATTTTTCCCGTGGGGGCGTGGGCGGGGTACTCCAGGCCGTGCTTTTTCGCCAGCTTCAGCGCCGCGGCGCGGTCGAAATCCCGGCCCGGAGCGATTCCGAGGTCCACGCCGGTCCGCTCTTTAATGGCTTCCAGAATCGGCAGCCGCCGGAAGGGCCGCGACAGGTCGAATTCCCTTCCCTGGTACACGAACCGCGTCCCGCCGGTGAGCTCCACCGCCAGGAATTTCAGCAGCTCCTCGAAGAGCGCCATCATGCCGTGGTAGTCGGCGAAGGCCTGGTACAGCTCGCACTGCGTGAACTCGGGATTGTGGGTCCGGTCCATCCCCTCGTTGCGGAAGTCCTTGCCGATTTCGTACACGCGCTCCAGGCCGCCGACGATGAGCCGTTTCAGGTACAGCTCGTCGGCGATGCGCAGGTAGAGCGGGATGTCCAGCGTGCGGTGGTGGGTGGTGAAGGGGGCCGCCGCCGCCCCGCCGTAGATGGGCTGTAAAACGGGCGTTTCCACTTCGAGAAAGCCGCGTTCGTCGAGGAAGCGCCGGACGAGCGCCGTCAGCCGCGTGCGGACCTCGAAGCGCCGCCGGCTTTCCGGATTCAGCAGTAAATCGAGATACCGCTGGCGGTAGCGGGTCTCCACGTCGGCCAGGGCGTCGTGGCGGACCGACTCACCCGCTTCGTCCCGGGTCTCCTTGACCACGGGCGTCGGCCGCAGGCTCTTGGCCAGGAGCGTCCATTCGGTCACGGCCACCGTGGGCTCGCCGGTGCGGGTGGTCATGGCCCGGCCCCGGACGCCGACGAAGTCGCCCAGGTCCAGGCTCTCGACCAGGCCGTAGGACTCCTCCCCCAGCGTGTCCCGCTTGAAGTAGAGCTGGACGCGGCCGGAGGCGTCGGCCAGGTCGGCGAAGGCGGCCTTGCCGTGGCCCCGCAGGGCGACCAGGCGCCCGGCGAGGGCGAATGCGTCCCCGGATTTTTCCGTTTCCGCGAATTTTTTAAGAATCTCCGCCACGGTCCGGTCGCGGACCGAGCGCGCGGGGTACGGCGAAAGGCCGGCCTCCTCGAAGCGCCGCCTCTTCTCCCGCCGGTGGCGGACCTGGTCCAGGGTCTCGTCGGTCAACTCCCACCTCGAACTGACGCCGTTTTCTATAAAAGAAAAGAGGGGCCCCGCCCGGCGATGCTACCACAGGGACTACCGGTTGACAACCGGCGGCGCCGTTGACCCCGGCCCATTTTACTGGTATACATCCCATGCCACACTCACGCTCAAGCTTATGCTCAACCCCACCGAACGCCGGGTCATCACGCTCACCGCCGCGGGGCACTGGGTGACGCACGCGGCGATGCTGGCGCTGCCGGCCGCGGCGGCCCTCCTCAAGGCTCAATTCCACCTCGACACCTTCGAGTACGGCCTGCTGGCCAACCTCTCGTACCTGGGCTTCGGGCTGGGGGCGCTGCCGGCGGGGTTCCTGGTGGACGGAATCGGGCCCCGGCGCACGCTCTACATCTGTCTGGGCGGCGTCGCCCTGGGCTCGCTGGTGACCGCCCTGGCCGGGGGGCTGGCGATGCTGGCGGTGGGCGTCACGCTGCTGGGCCTGGCGGCGGGGCTCTACCACCCCGCGGGGCTGACGCTGGTGAGCGCCAACCTCCGCCAGGACGGCCGCGGGATGGGCTACCACGGCATCGCCGGGAGCGGCGGGATGGCCCTGGGGAACTTCATCGGCGCGGGAATCCTGGCCGTGGCGACCTGGCACTACCTTTTCGGCCTGTACGCTTTGGTTCCGCTCGTGGTGCTGGCGTACCAGTGGATGGCCGTACGGCCCCTGGCCCTCGCCGAGCCGCACACCGCCGAGCCGCCGAAGGAGAAGCCGCCGCCGCGACGCTGGGCGCAGATGGCCTTCGCCCTCGCCGCCGCGGCCCTCCTCGGCTTCAGCTACCAGGGGATGGTCGTGTTCATGCCGCTCTTCTTCGGCGAGAACCTGCACCTGGCCGGGATGAACGAGGAGGTGCTGGGGAACCTGGCCGCGGGGGTGATGCTCCTGGGCGGGGTGTTCGGCCAGTTCTCCGGGGGCGTGCTGGCGGAGCGGAAGAAGCCGCTGCGCTCGGCGACGTGGCTGTCGGCGGCGGCGTGCATCGCGGCGCTCGGCGGACGCTTCGCCGGGGGATGGTGGACCCTGGTGATTTCCGTGGGCATGGCGGCGGCGGTCTTCTCCACCCAGCCCATCACCAACAGCATCGTCGGACGGCTCATGCCGCCCCGCCACCGCGGGAAGGGCTACGGCCTGGCCAGCGCCGTCAACTTCGGCTTCGGCTCCCTGGCCGGCTCGGTGGGGGGGTGGGTGGCGCAGAACGCCGGCCTCGAGAACGTGTTTTTGCTGCTGGCCGGAACCTCGCTGCTGGCGGCGGTGGCGATGCTCCTCTTACGCAAGACCGGCGGCGACGAGGTCGCCCGCCCCCGCGGCGCGTGACCCCCTCCCCCCCTTTGGGGGGAAGCGCGCTTACGGGCTGGGGTGAGGAGTGCAGCGGCTTCCCTCTCCCCGTGGGAGAGGGACCGAGGGTGAGGGCTACCTTATAAAACAAACCGGCGGGAATTCGAATCCCGACCGTATATAATTAACTTGGGAATCATTCCCGGAGCGACCGCGTAGATTAAGGTAAATACCCTTCCCTTCGACCCGCTCCCCGTATGTTCCGCAAGAAGGACGGTCCCGTGCCCTGAGCGCCTTTTCGTTTCGCCCCGACCGGTAACGAGGAAAGAACAGCGAGGCGGAAATCGAAGAGGAAGCGCCATGCGACACGGGACTTTTTTCGCGCCCCTGACCGCCCTCGCCCTCCTGGGCGCCGGGTGCCTGAGCCTGCCGACCGACACCCCCGACGAACCCCCGACGCCCGACACGCCGCTCGGCCTGCTCCAGGCCTTCGAGTGGTGCTACGACCACCAGGACGAGGCGCTGTACGCCGAACTCCTGGACCCCGGCTTCACCTACATCCTCTTCCCCGAACAGGAATACCAAGGAGAAGGTGAAAACCCGATGGAATGGGGCCGCGAGGAGGAGCTGACCCGCTTCGCCGAGCTCTGCGCCGCCTGCGGCGAGGGGGACCTCGACCTCCACCTGGACCTGGACACCTACGAGGAGCCGGGACCCGACGACGTGGTGTGGCCCATCCCGGGCATGGACTACGACCTCCGCGCCTACATCGTGGATACGCTCTATTTAAGGACAGGCACCGCCGATTTCCTCGCGGCGACGAACGAGGGGGACGGGCCCCGCTGGCGGCTCCTGGAGCTCCGCGGCTTCGAGCGCTTCGACCTGAACTGAATAAGGAGACCCCATGCCGTGAGCGTAGCCCCTTCGCGCACGCCTTAAAGAAATCGAACCGGAGGAGGCGCCATGCGACGCGCACCGGGGAAGCTGCCGCTCTTTATCTCCCTGTTTCTAATCGTGGCCGTTCTCGGCTCCTGCGATATCTTCCTGCCGCCGAAAAAACCGCCGCCCACCCCGCAGCCCGAGCCGACCAGCCCCGCGGGCGTCATCCGTGGCATAGAGTGGGCCTACAACAACCAGGACATCAACTACTACACGGAAATGCTCGACTCCGACTTCACCTTTTACTTCGACCCCCGGGACGTCCAGGGCAGCGGCGCGCCCGACTCCTGGGGCTACGACGACGAGCTGGAGGCCACGGAAAACCTCTTCGATTCCGTGGATGAAGGGGCCATCTCGCTCGCCATGAACCTCGAGGACCAGCGGGAGCCGGGGCCGGGCGACGAGGTGTGGGACCTGAACGGCGTGGACTACCTCCTCGTCGTAGTCACCCCGGAGATGACGTTCCGGGCGGAAGGTTTCGCCAATTTCCGCACGCGCGTCGACGGACTCTGGCGCGGCATGCCGCGGTGGTGGCTGTGGAAGTGGTGGGACATCGCCGGTTAAACCTGACCCGTGAGACGCAAAAAAAAGACGGCCCGCGGGCCGTCTTTTTTCAATCAACGTAGTTTTTTAAGCACTGCCGAAATCCCACCATTTGGTCAGCCACCAGCGCATCCCGGTGTTATCCGCGAACTTCGACAGCACGAAGTTCGCATGACCGGTGGCCATGTACGTGGTCGGTACCGGGTCGGCATTCTCGTCGTGTACGCTGAGGTCGTACTCGATGTCGTTCATTTCGAAAGAGGTGTCCTCTGGACCGGGCACGTATTCCTCGTAATCCCCGTAGAAAAACAGCTTCAGTGCGATATTCGCGGAGCCCACCGTGTCGAAGAGCTTCTGCGTGGCAGTGGTTTCCGCGATATAGGTCCAAGAGGGGGGAATATCCCCGCCCACGTCATCCTGGTCGAAGTAGAAGACGAACTTGTCCTCGTCCAGGAGGGTTCCGTAGGACGGTCCATCTGCGTGATTGTAGCACCACTCGATGTCCTCGATGACGGCCCGGGGCGTGAGCGGCGGCTGCCACTCGCTCTCGCCGTCGCCGCCGCCGTCCGACGGGATGCTGAACAGGTCGCAGCCGAGGCCGGCGAAGAGGGTGAGGATGACCGCTGGAATGATGGCCTTTTTCATGGGACACCTCCGATTACCGGCTTATCACCGGACCGTGGGTGAAACGGTCGAGCACCCGTCCCCGAGACCCCTTACGCGCGGGGTGGGCTCGGGGTTCCCGGCCCGACGGCAACACACCCGGTTGAATTAATATAGCAGTTAAACGTCGAACTGTCAAGATTTGCGCGCCAGGACGAAGTCGGCCAGCTCCCCGAGGACCGCGGTTCCGCGCCGGAATACCCCCAGGGACCCCTTGGCGGTGGCGACCAGCTCCCCGGCCACGGTCCGGCTCGTCTCCAGGCCGAAGAGGTGGACGAAGGTCGGCTTGTCCGCGTCCTTGCCCACGTCTTTGCCCAGCTCCTCGGCGGTGGCGGTGGCGTCCAGGATGTCGTCCACGATTTGAAAGGCGAGGCCCAGGTTCTTGGCGTAGGCCTCCAGCGCCTGGACTTCGGGCTCCGAGGCCCCGGCGGCCAGGGCGCCCATGCGGGCGGTCGCGGTGAACAGAGCGCCGGTCTTGCGGGCGTGGACGAACTCCATCTCGTCCATGGACAGGTTCCGGCCCACCGAGTCCAGGTCCATCTGCTGCCCGGCTATCATCCCGTCCAGGCCCACGGCGCGGGCCAGCTCGGCGGCCATTTCGCGGGCCAGGGAATCGCGCCGTATTCCGGGGCAGCGGGCGATGAGCTCGAAGGCGGCCATCAGCTCCGCCACCGCGGCCAGCACCGCCGTCGCCTCGTCGTAGAGTACGTGGAGGGTGGGGCGTCCGCGCCGCAGTTGCGCGTCGTCCATGCAGGGCAGGTCATCGAGCACCAGGCTGGCGGTGTGCACCAGCTCCACGGCGCAGGCCACGTCGAGGAAGGGGTCGGGCCGGGCGCCGCAGACCTCGCAGGCGGAGAAAAATAGGACGGGGCGCAGCCTTTTTCCACCCGCCTCCACCGTGTGCCGGACGGCGGCGTGGGGCTTGATGCACCGGGGGTCGTCGTCGGCCGCCAGCGACTGCAGCCGGTCGTCCACCAGCCGCCTCACCCGCTCCGCATAGGCCGTAAGATACTCCACCCAATCCCCCGTCAGTCGGAAGACGTATCGGATTCCCGCCCCGCACTCCGGCGCAGCCGGTCGCCGCACCGCTCCAGGTACTCCGCGAGCGCGTCCTCCCAGGGCCGCAGCGCCACGCCCAGGCCCTCGGCGGCGGAACGGTCCAGCTCGACCCTGGCCGGACGGGGCGCCGGGGCCGCATACTCCTTCGCGCTCACCCCGACGACCTCGACCTCCAGCCCCAGGCCGTCCATCAGGCGCAGGGCGTAATCGTACCAGGTGACGGAGCCCGCGTTGGTCAGGTGAAAGACGCCGGAATCGGCCTTTTCCGCCAGGGCGACGACGGCCTGCGCCAGGTCCGGAGCGTAGGTCGGGCTGCACCAGCGGTCTTTGACGACGGTGAGGGGCCCGCCGGCCGCGGCGCGCTCGCAGAGCCTGTCCGGGAATCCCGCGCCGCCGGGGCCGAAGAGGGAGCCGGTGCGCACGGTGAGCCCGCCGGGGGCATGCCCCCGGACGTAGAGCTCGCCGGCCAGCTTGCTCCTCCCGTACGCCTGGAGGGGACGCGGCTCGTCCTCGGGGGCGTAGGGACGGCCCAGGGAGCCGTCGAAGACGTAGTCCGTGGAGATGTAAACCACCCGGGCGCCCACCGCCGCGGCGGAGCGGCAGACGTGGAAGGTGCCGAAGGCGTTCACCGCGTAGGCGCGGTCGGGGTCCGCTTCGGCCCCGTTCACGTCGGTGAGGGCGGCGGCGTGGATGACCAGCTCCGGCGAAACGCGCCCCAGGCGACGGCGCAGCGCGTCGGCGTCGGTCACGTCGCACTCGGACTCCAGGAGCGGGTCCACGGTGGCGCCGGCGGCGATGCACTCCCGGACCAGCTCCGTACCCAGAAGCCCGTCGGGGCCGGTGATGGCGACCTTCAAAGCTATTCCTTATCTTCGGGGGAGGTCCCCCGGTCGGTCAGGCCGAGCTCGGCGCCCAGCCCCTCCACGCGCGCCCGGATGTCGTCGGCCGTCCGGGCGAAGAACGCGCGCGTTTCGTCCGGTGAACCGTCGAAGGCGGCGGGGTCGGGTATGTCCCAGTGCAACATCCGTGCCCCGGGCAACAGGGGGCAGGCCTCCCGCGCCCGGTCGCACACGGTGACCACCAGGTCGAAGCGCAGGTCGGCAAGGTCGTCGAGGCCCTTGACCCGGGCGGACGAGATGTCCACCCCGAACCGGCGCATCGTCTCCACCGCCAGGGGGTGCACGCGACCGGCGGGCTCGGTCCCGGCGCTCGCCACCTCCGCGGCGTCGCCGAAGAGCTTCCGGGCGAACCCCTCGGCCATCTGGCTGCGGCAGGAGTTGCCGCTGCACAGGAACAGCACGCGCAGGCGGTCCATGCGGACTCGAATCACGGTGCAGCCGGGGCGGAGACGGTCCCACCCCGGCTGGTGAGTTTCATTTCATGCCGCGCCGCTCCGCCGGACGACACGGATAGACGGGCATCCAGCGGGCGGCCGTGTCAATCCCCGCCCCGCACCCCAGGCTGACGCGTCGGATTGAGTATCCGCACCCGCCCCGACTTCACCCCGGCCCGGCTTGTACCCGGCGGGACGTTTCACCGCTCCGACATTCACCCGGCCGACCCGCCGGTCAGACAGAGTCGCTCCCACCGCCCCGGCCGGCCCGCCTCACGCCCGGCGGGACTACACGCTCCTTCACCGCGGAATACGGGCAACCCACTCACCACCGGACGGGATGGCGGAAAAATCAGCCCCCCTCACACCCGGCGGGACGCCGACCTACTCCGCCCCCTCCTCCGCCGGCTCGGCGGCCGGTTCCGGCTCGACACCGGGCTCGCCGAAGCGGAGGTAGATTTCGGTGACGCGCTCCTCTTCGGGCAGGCCCTCCCCCCAGTGGTACACCTCGACCGGCGGACCGGCGGGTTCGAAGCCCTGGGCGTACACCCAGGAATCGAGCGCCTCGTACAGGGGTATGCGGTCCCGCTTGAAGGGGCCCTTGAAGGCGATTACGGCCGACTGCCCACCCTCGACGTCCCGGTAGGTGAAGCCCGCCGGGGGGAAGGTGTCGGTGGGAACCGGGATGAGCACCTCCCACCGCCGCTCGGCGAGGGGGAGGTCGGCGGACTCGGGGGCAAGGATTCCCATGGGGTCGCCCAGCGGCTCGATTCCCTTGGCCGCGAGGGCCGCCAGCGCCTCTTCCAGCGCCTGGGGGTACAGGTTGAAATCCCCCGTCTCGGCCATGACCAGCGCGCCGGTGCCCACGAGGTTTTTGCGGACCACTTCGGGGGCGGCTTCGGCCTGAACGGGCTCACCCGTGGGCGAGGCCGCGTGCCGGGGCTGGTCGTCGCCGCAACCGGCGCCGAGGAACAGTATGAGCGCCGCGAACGCCACGGCCGTCTTCACGGGAACCTCCTCGAAATTGAATGGACCGCTAGGCCGGCGGCTCCACGGTCGGCTCGGCCGCCGGGGTCTCGGTGGTCTCGGCCTCGGGCGCCGGCGGCTCCGTCACGGGGACGTAGATGTCGGTGACGTAATCGGCGGGATTCTCGGCGCCCCAGTGGTAGACCTCGAGCATCGGGCCCGCGACGAGGAGGCCCTGCTCGACGACGTACTTGTAGAGCGCGCCGTAATCGGGCATGTTCTCGTCGGTGAACTCGCCCTTGAAGGTGGTCATGACGGCCTTGCACGGCTCGGTGACCTTGTAGGCGTAACCCTTGGGCGGCGTGGTATCCGCGGCCACGGGGAAGCAGACCTCGGAGCGCAGCTCATCGGGCGCCACCAGCGCGGGGTCATCGTAGAAAACGCCGAAGGGGTCGCCGACGCACTCGATTTTCGCGTCCTTGAGGGCGGTGAAGCCGGCCTCGACGGAGTCGCCGAAGAGTTTGTAGTCGCCGGTGAGCTCCTTGAAGACCACGGGGGTCGCCTCGAGCTCGGTCATCTCGTACACGACCGCCGGCTCGACGGGCTCGACCGGCGCCTCGGGCACCGGGGGCTTCTCTTCCTCGCAGGCGCCGAGGAAGAGCACGAACGACAGGGCCAGCACCACGTAGAGTAACCTCTGCATCTTGTCGCTCCTTGGGGTTTATGAGTGACGAGGGATGTACCGCAATCCTACCACGGCTCCGGGGTCGAGGCCAAGCCCCCCGCCGGGCGGTCAGTCGGTCCCCGGCTCGTCGGACGCCTGCTCCGCGAGGCGGAGCTCCACCCCCCCGATGACCGCCTCGACGACCTCCTGGATGGTCATGCCGGTGGTGTTGATTTCGAGGGCGTCGGGGAGGCGGGTGAGCGCCCCGTACTGCCGGGTGGAGTCGGCGCGGTCCCGCTCGATGATTTGCGCCTCGAGCTCGGGGAGGGTGATGGTCTCGCCGCGGGCCTTGTGGTCCTCCAGGCGCCGCCGCGCCCGCTCGACCACCGACGCCGTCAGGTAGAACTTGTGGGGCGTGTCGGGGAAGAGCAGGGAGCCGATGTCGCGGCCCTCGGCCACCACCCCGCCGGGCAGCCTTCGCGCCAGCTCCCGGATGCGCCCGTTCACCAGGTTTCTAATGGGCGGGAGGTCGGCCACGCGCTGGATGGCGGTGGTGACACGGGGGGAACGGATTTCCGCGCCCACGGGGGCGCCCTCCAGGAGCAGGCGGGCGGTATGGTCCTCCACGTCCAGCTCGAGCGCGGCGTCCCGGGCCAGCTCCATCAGCGCCGCCGGGTCGCCGAAATCCGTCCCGCGCTCCAGCGCCAGCCAGGTCAGCGCCCGGTAGAACGCCCCGGTGTCCACGTACACCAGGCCCAGCCGCGAGGCCACCAGCCGCGCCACGGTGGACTTCCCCGAGCCCGCCGGGCCGTCGATGGCGATGCGGATGGAGCCGCCCTCCTCCGGGGCCTCCCCCTCGGTCCCCGGCTGGGGCAGCTCGCCCAGGTGCCGCAGGCCGAAGAAGTTCAGGAAGCCCTCGGTGGTGGAGTAGAGGTTGGGCCGCCCGGCGCTCTCGGCCCGGCCGGAGACCTCGATGAGCCTGTGCTCCGCGAGGCTGGCCAGGGTGCCCGAGGTGTCCACCCCGCGGATGGCCTCGATTTCGCCCCGGGTGATGGGTTGGCGGTAGGCGATGACGGCCAGGGTTTCGAGGGCCGCGGCGGAGAGACGGGTCCGGTTGCGCGGCGGCTGACCCAGGGCGCTCTCCACGGCCCGGGAGAACCGGCGCTTGGTGAAGAGCTGCCATCCGCCGCCCAGCTCCACCAGCTCCACCCCGCGGTCGTTCTCGGCGTAACGCCGCCCCAGAGCGGAGAGCGCGTCCTCGACGCGGTTTCGGGGGTGATTCAGGGCCCGCACCAGGCGGTGGACGGAGACCGGCGCGTCCGCCGCGAAGAGAATCGCCTCCAGACCGGCGAACAGGTCATCCTGGGGAGGGGTGGCGTTTTCGTTCAAGACGGTGCCTCGTCGGGGGGGACAATCCACAGGCGCAGGTACGGCTCGCTCTGGGCCAGGCGGACACGCTTCATGCGCACCAGTTCCAGCAGGGCCAGAAAGGTCACCACCACGTACTCCCGGCGGCGCCGGTCCGGGATGAGCTCACCCAGCGACACCCGGCCCCGCTCGCGCAGGACCGTCTCCAACTCCTCCATCCGCTCGGCGATGGTGACCTTCTCCTCGGCCAGAAAGCCCTCGTCCATGTCGGTCGGGACCAGGCGGCCGTAAGCCTCGACCAAGAGGGCCAGGTCCTCGGAGGATTCCAGCGGGCGGCGCAGGGCGGCGAAATCGGCCGGCGCGCCCCGCGGGAAGAGCTCGAGCTGGGCGGCCTCCATCTCCCGCAAGGTTTCCGCCAGGTCCTTGAACCGCTTGTAGAGGGCGATTTGCTCCAGCAGGTCCGAGGCGGCGTCCCGGCTCTCCCCGGCTTCGCCCGGCGTCCGGGGGAACAGAAGCCGCGCCTTCAGCTCCACCAGCGTCGCCGCCATCACCAGGAACTCGCCCGCCAGGTCCAGCTCCAGCTCGTCCGCCCGGCCCACGTAGGCCAGGAACTCGTCGCAGACGAGCGCCACGTCGACCTGCGCCAGCTCGACCTCCTGGCGCTCGACAAGCTCGACGAGGAGCTCCATGGGCCCCTCGTAAATCGGCAGCTCGACTCTGAACCCTACGGGCATGGGTCGTCTTTCCGCTCGGTCGGGTTCGACCGGCGTTTGCCGTAGGGCGGGGATTCCTATCCCCGCCGCTTATTCTAAGGAAGCCCTCACCTTTAATCCCGTCGGCGCGCCGCTCACACGGGGAGAGGGATATTACGGGCCACCACGGGCGACCGTGGACGGTCGCCCCTACGGGGCAACTTCGGATACGGGCCGTAGGGGCGGGTGTCCACACCCGCCCGCGTAGAACCTAACTACGACTATTTGAGCCATTCTTATCATTT
>CAYTCV010000036.1:7911-18528 GCA_964436465.1 uncultured bacterium | reverse complement strand
ACGCCGGATGAAAGCAACGTGGAGCCGGCGAGCTGGGGGGAAATCAAGGCGGGGTACTCGGACTAACGCCCACGGGTAACACGCCGCTCCTAAATGTAGGGCGGGGATTCAATCCCCGCCTTTTCACCCCTCACCCGAATTTATAATGACGTAGGGGCGGGGCTCCGTCCCCGCCCGCGGGTGACCGTGGGGGACTCGTCCTACCGGTCGCCCCTACGGGGAAACCGCGCGGTTAAACGTAGGGCGGGGACTTTAATCCCCGCCGCTTTTACACACCACCGAAAACTACAGGTCGTAGTACAGAAACACCTCGTAGGGGTGCGGTCGGTTGACTATTCGGTTGATTTCGTTTTCCCGCTTGAAGCCGATGTACGCCGCGATGAGCTCCTCGTCGAACACCCCCCCGGCCTTGAGGTACGCGTGGTCGTACTCCAGGGCGCCCAGCGCCTGGACGAAGTCGCGGGGCATGAGGTGCTTCTTGCGCTCCGGCCCGACCAGGCCGCTCATCCGGTCCTTGCCCTCGGGGCCGAACGGCCCGTAGCCCAGCTCGGCGGGGTCCAGGGCGTCCTGGATGCCGTCCAGCCCGGCCAGAAGCTGCGCGGCCAGGGAGAGGTAGATGTTGCCGGTGGCGTCGGGGGGGCGGAACTCGATGCGCCGCTTCTCGGGCGGCGCGTAGGCCGGAACGCGCACCGCCGCCTCCCGGTTGGCCAGGGCGTAGAACAGCCACACCGGCGCCTCGTATCCCTCCACCAGCCGCTTGTAGGAGTTGGTGCTGGCGCAGCAGATGGCGGCCAGGCTCCGGGCATGCTTGAGCACCCCCGCCGTGTAGGCCCGCGCCAGGCGGTTCAGGCCCGTCTCGTCGTCCCCGGCGAAGGCGGATTCGCCGTCGGCCCGGCACAGGTACTGGTGGAAGTGCAGCCCCGAGCCGTTTACGCCGTAGATGGGCTTGGGCATGAAGGTGGCGGTTTTCCCGGCCAGGACGGCCAGGTTCTGAATCACGTACTTAATCCACATCCCGTTGTCGGCCGTGCGCAAGAGGTCGTTGAACAGGACCTCGATTTCCTGCTGCCCCGGCCCGCCCACCTCGTGGTGGTGGTACTTCACCGGGATGTCCATCTCGGTGAGAAGGCGCATCACCTCGGTGCGCAGGTCGTGGGTCTTGTCCCGGGGGTTGATGGCGTGGTAGCCGTCCTGGTGCTTTATCTGAAACCCCAGGTTCCCGTGCTCCGAGGAGCCGTAGTTCCAGTCGGCCTCGTCACAGTCGAACTCGTAGCCCAGGGCGTTGTCGCGCTTGGTGAAGACGACCTTGTCGAAGATGAAGAACTCGAACTCGGGGGAGAAGAGGGCGTCGGCGGCGCCGGCCTTCGGGTCCAGCTTGTTCTTCTTCAAAAAACTGCGGACGTAGGCCAGAGCCCGCTTGGCGACCTGCCGGGGGTCGCCGGAGAACGGCTCGCCGGTCCCGGCGGTGCAGCAGTCGCAGATGAAGCTGGCGCAAGGCTCCTCCCAGAAGACGTCCTCCATCGCCGTGGCCTTGTCCGGAATGAGCACCATGTCCCCGCCGGTGACCTTGCGCTGGAAACCGGCGATGGCCGAGCCGTCGAAGCCCACCCCCCGGGTGAAGACCTTCTCGTCGAGGAATTCCACCGGGAGGGTCACGTGGTGCCAGCGGCCGGGGAGGTCCACGTACTTCAGGTCCACCGTGGTGATTTCCTCCTCCTCGAAGCGGCTCTTGATTTCATCGGCCGTGGTCTCGTGGTTGAAGTCGAACTTGTACATGACCGTCTCCCCGTGGGGGTAAAAAAAGGGAAGCCCGTTCTTTTTTAGTTTAGCCGATTACGGCTACGCCGTTTTAAGGATGTACGGCTACGCCGTCGCAGATTCTATCCCCCCCGCCGGCGCCTGTCAACCGCGGGGGCTCATCCATCCCCCCGGCCCGGCGCGGATTTCGCCAGAGGCGTTACTTCGTTTCACTTGGGCGGGAGGGGAATCTCCGGGAGCGAGTCCAGGTCCAGCGCGGGGATTTTGCTCAAATCCAATCCCGCCCCGGCTTCGGCGAGGAGCCCCTCCAACCGCTCGACCCGCCCCGGCATGACACCCAGGGAGGCGTAGCCCTGTATCGCGGCCCGGAGGTAGGCGCAGGCCAACTCCCGATGGCCCAGCCCCCCCGCCAGCCGCCCCAGAAGCCCCAGCGCCTCGGCGCGCTCGAGGGGGACGCCGTAGCGGTGAAACACCCCGTAGGAGCGCATTAGCAGCGGATGGGCCGCGGGGTAGTCGCCTTCGACGGTCAGCGCCTCACCCAGCCGGCACTCCACCCGGGCCTCCTGGACGGGGTTCTGGATTCCCTCGGCGATTTGGGCGGCCCCCTTCAGGTCGGCCAGAGCCCCGCCCCACCTCCCCAGGCGCGAAAGGACCAGCCCCCGGTTGGACATGGACTCCGCCTGCCCCTCCCGGTGGTCCAGCCGGCGATGCAGGTCCAGGGCGCGGGTGAGATGCTCCAGGGCCGTTGTGTCGTCGCCCCGTTCCAGGGCCACCCGCCCGAGGGAGTTTAAAGTCCAGGCCTCGAGGAAGTGGTTCTTGATACCGGCGTGAATCCCGAGCGCCTCGCCGAGGAGCTCCTGCGCCCGGTCGAAATTCCCGCGGTAGAATTCGAGCTGCCCGAGGTTCCCCAGACTGTGAGCCTCGGTCAGGGGAACGCCGGAGCGTCGGCTGAGCTTCAGGGTTTTCTCCAACAGTTCCCAAGCCTCGTCGAACCTCCCCGTATCGAGGTACACGCTCGAGAGGTTGGACATAGTGACCGACTGGCCGAACAGGTCGCCGCGCTCGGTGTAAATGCCCAGGGCCTCGCGGAAGGCCGCGATGCTTTCCTCGAACTCGCAGCGCACCCGGCGGATGATGCCCACGTTGCCCAGGCAACTGGCCGCCGTCGTCGTGTTCCCCCGTCTGCGCTCCAGCTCCAGCGCCTGCTCGTAGGCCCGCAGCGCGGCGGGGTAATCACCCTTGCGGAAAAAAACCGAGCCGAGGTTGTGGATGATGCGGCTCGTCAAGGCCGCCTCGCCCAGGCGCCGGTTGATGGCCAGCGCCTTTTCGTAGGCCTGGATGGAGGAGGAGTAGTCGCACTCGTAGAAGTACGCGTTGCCCAGGTTGTTGTACACGTTGGAGACGAGCCGCTGGTCGCCGACCTCTTCGGCGAAAATCAAGGCCCGCTGGAAGACCTGCTTCGCCGACTCGTAATCGCACTTGCGGATGTGGACCCGGCCCATCTCGATGAGGGATTTCGCCGCAGCCTTCGGACGACTTTCGCTTAGTCCGTACGCTTCGTCGAGAATTCCCAGCGCCCGTGCGTCATCACCCTGGGTGAGGTACTCGGCGCCCTGCTCGGCGAGCATCTCGACCTCGCGGGTCACGTCGCCCTCTTCCCTGAATGCCTCCCGGGCCTCGGAAAAACGTGCGCGGGCCCCGTCCGAGTCCCCCCGCGCCCGGCAGACGCGCCCCATACCGGCGAGGAAGATTCCGGCGAGGTCGCGCCGTTCGGAACCGACGACCCGTTCCAGCCCCCGGTGGAATAACTCCTCGGCGCGCTCCGTGTCCGCGCGCTTCAATTCACTCAAGGCCAGTCCGGCCAGGGACTCGAGTCCGGCCGACTCATCCTTCGCGGACTCGGCGCAGGCCAGGGCGTCTGCGTAAGCCTTCGCCGCTCCCTCATAATCCCCGTGCAGATGCAGGAGCAACCCGGCGACCTTGCACACGTGCGTCTTCCGGGCGTCTGTATCGGAGACCTCGTCCGCACTCCGGAGTGCGTCCACCACGGTTTTCCAGCATCCGACGGACGCCTCTTCCAGGGCCGCCAGGATATGCTCCAGCGCCTCCGACCCCTCGAGGCACTCGGGGAAGACCGGCGTCGGGAGCCCGTCCAGGCTCCCCAAACGGTCCAGGGACTCTTCGAAACGCTCGTGTGCGTCGCTCACGGCAGCGCTCTTTCTCACGGGTCAAAGGCGCCAAACAGAGAAACCCCGCAGCATCTTCGTACTTTACAACAAAATCCTCCCTATGTCAGCCCAAAAAAGGGCGGCCGAGGCCGCCCCTGATTTCGCGCCGGGTTCGCTAGTAGTTGCCCTTGGCGAAGCGCTCCAGTTTGTCCACCAGCTCGTAGCCGATGCGGCCCTGGCTTTCCGCGCTCGAGGCCCCGATGTGGGGGGTGAGGATGACGTTGTCGAACTTCTTCAGCGGGTTCTTGGGGTCCATCGGCTCGACCTCGAAGACGTCCACGGCGGCCCGGCCCACCTTACCCGATTCGAGCGCCCGGACCAGAGCCTCCTCATTGACCACACCGCCGCGGGCGACGTTGATGAGAATCACGTCGTTCTTCATCTTCTCGAACTCGGGGTCCGAGAGGATGTGGTGTGTGTCTTTGGTGTGCGGCAGGTGAAGAGTGATGATGTCCGAGTCGGCCAGGAGCCGGTCGAAGGTCACCATGCGGGCGTAGTCGCACTCCTCGACGAGAGGGTCGAAGCCGACGACGCTCATCCCCAGGCCCTTGGCCCGCTTGGCGACCTCGGTGCCGATACGCCCCAGACCGATGATGCCCAGGACCTTGCCGCCCAGCTCGTTGCCCTTGAAGAGCTTCTTCTCCCACAGGCCTTTCTTCATGGAGACGTCGGCGCGGCAGATGTGGCGGCTCACGGCGAACATGAGGCCGATGGCCAGCTCGGCCACGCCGGCGCTCGAGGCGGCCGGGGTGTTCCAGACCAGGATGCCCTTCTCGCGGGCGTAATCGGCGTCGATGTTGTCTATGCCGACCCCGCCGCGCATGATGAGCTTGAGGTTGGTCCCGGCGTCTATGGCGGGCTGGCGGAACTTGGTCGCCGAACGGACGATGGCGACATCGTATCCCGGCACCTCGGTCACCAACTCCTCCGGGGTCATCCCCGTCTTCACGGTCACCTCGTGGCCCGCGTCCTGCATCATCTTGACGGCGTCCTCGGCCACTGCATCGCAGATGAGAACCTTCATCGCTCCTCCAATCGGAGTCGGAAATCCCTTCGGAAGGGGTACTGAGGAGGCCGTCCACCGGGAACGAACCCCTTCAATCTATTTGAAACCGAGGATGTCGTCCACGTTCAGCAGCAGGTCGCGGACCTCGGGCAGCGTCATAGTCCCCATGTGGGCGATGCGGAAGGTCTTCTCCTTGAGCTTGCCGTAGCCGTTGGAGAGCGAGTAGCCGCGCTTGCCGAGCTCGGAGTTGAGGTCGGCCACCGAAATGCCCTTGGTGTTCGTGATGCAGGTCAGGGACAGGCTCTCGTAACCGGGCTCGGGGAAGAGCTCGAATCCCCGGTTCTTGGCCCATTCACGAACGAGCTTGGCCATCTCGAAGTGCTTGGCCCAGTGGGCGTCCAGGTCTTTCGCGTAGCGCTCCGCCTGCCTGCCCAGGGCGTACACCAGGCTGATGCCCGGGGTCGAGGGGGTCTGGTTCGTGCGCTTGCCGGCGGCGTACTCCCGGGCGCTGAGGAGGTCGAAGTAGAAGCCGCGGTTCTCCACGGTCTCGGCGCGCTTGAAGCATTTCTCGCTCACCGCGGCCACGGCCAGTCCCGGAGGCAGGCTCCAGGCCTTCTGCGTCCCGGCCAGGATGTAATCGATGCCCCAGGCGTCCACCTCGACCTTGGCGGCGGCCATCCCGGAAACCGCGTCCACGGCGAGAATCACGTCCGGGTATTTTTTCATCACCTCGGCGATTTCCTTCAGCGGGGACATGACCCCGGTGGAGGTCTCGTTGAAGACCAGGGTCACCAGGTCGAAGCCGCCCTTGGCGAGCATCTTGTCGATGTCCTCGGGCTTGGCCGCCTTGCCCCATTCGTAATCCAGGCGTTCGGACTGCTTTCCGTTGGCCGCGGCGATTTTATTCCACCGGTCGCTGAAGGCGCCGACGACGACCGAGAGGACCTTTTTCCGGCACAGGTTGAGAATCGCGGCCTCCATCAGACCGGTGGAGGAGCAGGTCCCGACCCAGATGAACTTGTCCGTGTATAGAACCTTTTTTACGTTGTCCACGCAGAAGGCGTGGATTTTCTCGTAATCCTTGGACCGGTGCCCGACCATGGGTACGGCCATATCGTGGAGCGACTCGGGGGTTACCTCGACGGGGCCCGGGATGAAGAGCTTCTTGTGCATCGGTCCTCCTGGACTTAAAAGAGGTAAAAATTCCGGCTCCAGAGCGGGTGCAATTGTACGCAAGCCGGGGTGGACTGTCAAGGGGTACCAATTTGAGGAAAATGCCCTACCCAGGCCAATTCCCACTCGTCAAGGTGGGAGATGGAGCCGCGGTCGGATTCCGCTATTTTTTTCACAAATAGAACCCCCGCCGGGGTTGACAACGAATGCCGTCGTAAATATACTGCCCAAGGTCTTGCGGCAGAAAAACCGGGAGGGTCGTGCGCCGCGGCGTCTTTTTTGCAGGGCTCGCCATCCTGCTCGCGTCGGCTTCGAGCGCCGCAGAACACCTGTACGCGTGGGTCGCCTCGGGGGAGGCCGAACGGGTCGAGGTTCTGGACCTGACGACCGGGGAGATTCTCACCAGCTTCGACCTCGACGTGGCGCCGACCCACCTCTCGCTCACCCCGAACCTGGAGTACCTCTACGTTTCCTGCCGCGGTGACGGACAGACGCGCGTGCTCCGGCCTTTCTCGGGGAACCCGGTCAAGAGGCTCCCGTACGTTCACCCGGTTTTCGGCGCCCACGATTCGGTTCATTACTACGCCCCCGGGCTCGGCGGCGTTTTCCGCTACGAGGTGGACGGCTACAATTTCGAACAGCTGGCCTACCTCCCGGATACCCAGAACGGCTACGCCTACGCCGTTTCCGCCGACGCCCGCTGGTTCATCTACGCGCAGCGTTTCGTGGACTGGCGCGGACAGGGGCTCACCGATGCGCCGGTCTATGAACGGGTGACGGTGTGCAACCTGGAGGAGTCCGTCGGCCAGCACGTCATCCTGGGAGCGGAACCGCTCTGCGTGGCGATTTCACCCAGGGGGGATTACGCGGCCGTCGGCTGTGTCAACGGAGAAGTCTCACTCATCGCCCTGGGTGAAAACCCCGCGGTGACCCGCACCGAGGAGCTGACCGACCCGGTCCGTTTCGTCGGCTTCACGCCCGACGGCGGGGAGATTCTCTTCACCGCCCGCGACAGTGTCTTCGCCACCCGGACGGATTACCCGGAAGAGTCCCCGGAGAGTTTCGACCTTCAGTCCATCCCGCTTGGGGGCGCGGAAATCGTGGACGGAGCGGTGACCCCCGACGGCGACCTGGTGGTGGTGGACCGGGCGGGTACACTCAGCATCGTGGACCCCGGGGAGAAAAAGGTCATCCTGAGCCTCTCCGTAGAGCCCGGGACCAACGACATCGCCGTCGCCCTGGCGGACGAAGCCGGTTTGTAAAGGGAAGTGCGTGCTCGGTCACCGAGCTTAAAGGGATGGAATGCCCCTTACAAAGCTCGACCCGCCGAATCTTCAAGGAACGAGCGCATGTCCGAGGGAATCAATCAGCTAAGGACCGGACGGACCCGGCTGCGTCGAGTATTCTGCATGCTGGTGCTGGTGGGCGTCGCTCTGACGCTCGCCGGCTGCGCGGCGGGAGACGCGGAGCACTACAACGCAGGGAACCCCGCCGATTTCTGGGCCGGCCTCTGGCACGGGTTCATCCTGTTGTTCAGCTTCATCATCTCGCTGTTTACGGACACGGTGAAGGTCTATGAGGCGGTCAACGTGGGGTGGGGCTACGACCTGGGATTCCTCCTGGGCGTCATCATCTTCTGGCGCGGCAACTGCGAGATTATCCGCACGAGACGGTGCCGGAAAAAGGAAACGCTCGAAGAGTAAAACCTACCGCCTTCAATCCCGCCTTCGGGAGGGAGATTCCGCCACGGAGAAGCGTTCGAACATCCTTTTGTATCTCGTGAACGAACCGGTCCCCGAAGACCGGGGGGAATTCGGCGCCCCCCTTCAGGCGCCCGTGACACCGCAACCATCTGAACCTCCAAGGAGCTGATAGATGGCCGAAGAACTCAATCCCTTCAAGATTGCCCAGGCCCAGTTCGACGAGGCCGCCAAGAAGCTCGGTCTCGAGCCCGCCATGTGCGACTTTCTGCGCTGGCCCCGCCGTGAGTACAAGTTCACCATCCCGGTGAAGATGGACAACGGCAAGACCAAGGTCTTCCACGGCTACCGCGTGCAGTACAACGACGCCCGGGGCCCGAACAAGGGCGGCATCCGCTGGCATCCGGACGAGACCATCGACACCGTCCGCGCCCTGGCGGCGTGGATGACCTGGAAGTGCTCCGTGGTGGACATCCCCCTCGGCGGCGGCAAGGGTGGCGTAACCTGCAACCCCAAGGAACTCTCCGAGGGTGAGAAGGAGCGTCTGGCCCGCGGCTGGATGCGCGTCATCGCCCGCGAGCTGGGCGAGCATCGCGACTGCCCCGCCCCCGACGTCTACACCACCCCCCAAATCATGGCCTGGATGATGGACGAGTACGAGGCCATCGTCGGCCGCAGCCACCCCGGCGTCATCACCGGCAAGCCGCTGGAGTTGGGCGGGTCCCAGGGCCGCGGTGACGCCACCGCGCGCGGCGGCATCTTCACCGTCCGCGAGGCCTGCAAGATATACAAGCTCGACCCGGCCAAGGCCACCTACGCCATCCAGGGCTTCGGCAACGCGGGCCAGTTCGCCGCCACCCTGCACAAGGACGTCCTGGGCGGGGGCAAGCTGGTCGCCGCGTCGGACTCCCGCGGGGGCATCTACTCCGCCGCGGGCTTCGACCCGCACGACCTGGTGAAGTGGAAGCTCGAAAAGGGCACCGTCACCACCTACCCCAAGGCCGAGAAGAAAATCTCCAACGAGGAGCTCCTGGAGCTGCCCGTGGACATCCTCTACCCCTCGGCTCTGGAGAACGTCATCACCAAGGACAACGCGGCCAAAATCAAGTGCAAAATCTCCTGCGAGCTGGCCAACGGTCCGACCACACCGGACGCCGACGTCATCCTGCACAAGAACGGCATCCACGTCATCCCCGACTTCCTGGCCAACGCCGGCGGCGTGACCGTCAGCTACATGGAACAGGTTCAGGGGACCTACAACTACTACTGGAAGCTCGACGACGTGCAGAAGCAGCTCGACGAGAAGATGACCAACGCCTACCACGCCGTGTACGACATGCACAAAAAGCAGAACGTGCACATGCGGCAGGCGGCCTACATGGTCGCGGTCAAGCGCGTCGCCGACGCGGTCAAACTGCGCGGCTGGGTGTAACACCACCCGGATTAAGCAGGATGGGGCCTTCCCTCGGGGAGGCCCTTTTGTAAACTTTTACCACGCTCATGTTGACAATTAATTTACATATAGTTTACAATTAGAGCATGCGGTTGCGTGCGAACCAGAAGAAGGCACTCAAGAAACGGCTTCTCGAACTCGTTTTCGAAAAGAAAACGGCGTTTATAAAAGGCCTTGCCGATGAGTTCAACATCTCCCGGCAGATGGCCAGCCGCTACCTGTCATCACTGGTCAAGGAGGGTCTGGTGGCGCGGGAGGGCCGGGGGCGCGGAACGTCCTACCGACTGCTGGAGATTAAACATCATTACCACGGCCCGGCTGACGAGCTGGACGAAAACGAGGTGTGGCTCAACGAGATTATGCCCCACCTGGAGGAATACGAACTGCCGCAGAACGTCATGGACATCTGCCACTACGGAACCACGGAAATGCTGAATAATATCTACGAGCACGCAGCCGCAGAAAAATACTACGGCATGGTCTCCGTAAACGCTCTATATATAACCATCTTGGTCGCTGACGACGGCATTGGTATTTTTCAGAAGATTAAAGACGAGTTCGGCCTGGCGGAACCGAGGGATGCCATCATCGAACTCTCAAAAGGCAAACTCACCACTGACGAGCAACACCACACGGGCGAGGGCATCTTTTTCACCTCCAGGATGATGGATGCGTTCAGTATCCTCTCCGGAAAGCTGTCGTTTCAAACCATGCAAGGCGAAGACTGGCTGTTGAAAAAGAGTGACAGGACTGAAGGAACAGGAATCATAATGGAAATTAAAAGGGATAGTGACAGGACGATGGAGGAGGTTTTTGACAGATACACATCCCTGGATGAACTCGCCTTCACGAAGACCGTCGTTCCCGTGTCCCTGCTGGCCGGTGAGGATAAAGCCGTTTTTTCACGCTCCCAGGCAAAACGGCTGGTGTGGAGGTTCGAGAGGTTCAAGGAAATCATCCTGGACTTCCGAGGCGTTAGAACAATCGGCCAGGCGTTCGCCGACGAGGTCTTTCGCGTATTCGTAAACAACCATCCGGATATCCACTTGAAATGGGTTAATACAACCCGATGGGTCGAAAGGATGATAAAACGCGCCCAGGCCACCAAAACATCGCATTAGCCTACACTTTACAGAAGTGGGGGCCTCCTAAGTGGAAAACCCATTTTTTACTTGAATACCTTGCACTCATCCGTTTATCCTAAAACAAGTGTGAATAAAAAAGGAGGGGTGCCCATGCGCAGTATTCTTCTCTTGTCCCTCATAGTGTGCATCTCCTGCACCACCACCACCGGCGCCG
>CAYTCV010000036.1:0-7811 GCA_964436465.1 uncultured bacterium | reverse complement strand
ATTCTTCTCTTGTCCCTCATAGTGTGCATCTCCTGCACCACCACCACCGGCGCCGGGCCCGCCGACCTCACCGACGCCGTGGTCGTCTTCCTGGGCGCCTCCATCACCGAGGCCTTCCACTACCCCACCTACGACGAGTTCTTCCCCGACTACGACTTCCACAAGGTCATCGAGTTCCAGGCGGACAAGTCCGGCGTCTTCGGTGACGTCGAGGCGTACGGACCGGACATCGTCACCTTCAAGGAGTGCGGGGCCTACTTCGATACGGGCGGCGACACGGACCTGGAGGCGATGGAGGGCTTCATGCAGGACATCGCCGATTTCTGTGAAAGCATCGGTGCGGTCCCGGTGCCGGCCACCACGCTGCCCATCGACGTGGGCTACGGCGGCAACACCCAGGCCCAGCTCGACGACATCATCGAATTCGACGCCTGGGTCCGGAGCTGGTGCGCGACCAACGGCTGGGAGTGCATGGACTACTACACCTGGATTGCCGACGATGACGGGCAACTCCCCCGGGAGTACCACGACGGCGACGGGCTCCACCCCAACCAGGACGGCTACGACGTCCTCGGGCCCCACGTGATTCCGACCCTGGAGGGCGTCGAGCTTGCCACCGTAGACGCGACCTTTGGATGGATAAAGGCCCTGTACCGCTGACGACCCCGAACGACCGTTCAGATACAAAAGCGCCTCCCCAAGAGGCGCCTTGTTTTACCGGTGAACACGGTCCGGCTCCCTCCCGGTTTTTTTTAAAAACGGCAAGATGCGGACGGCGCCCTTTTCCACCGAAGGGGGCGAAGATTGCCCTTCCGGGTGGGCTGTGCTATCATGCGCTCCAAACCTATCCGCCAGGCTCCAAAAGCCGTACCGGATTTTTTAAGGAGTTCAACCGCATGGCGAAGTACGTTTACAACTTCGGCGCCGGGAAGGCCGAGGGCTCAGCGAAAATGAAGGACCTCCTGGGCGGCAAGGGCGCCAATCTGGCCGAGATGTCGAGCATCGGCATCCCCGTCCCCCCCGGATTCACCATCACCACCGAGGTCTGCACGGGGTATTACGAGAACAATAAAACGTACCCCGTGGGCGTGGAAGCCCAGGTAGACACGGCGCTCGCGGACACCGAGAAGATTCTGGGCAAGCGGTTCGGCGACGCGAAAGACCCGCTGTTGTTCAGCGTGCGCTCCGGCGCCCGGGTCTCCATGCCCGGCATGATGGACACCGTGCTGAACCTCGGCCTCAACGACGAGACCGTCCGGGGCCTCATCGCGGCCTCCGGCAACCCGCGCCTCGGCTGGGATTCCTACCGCCGCTTCATCGAAATGTTCGCCGACGTGGTCCGCGGCGTGAACCGCAACTTCTTCGAGCACGCCCTCCAGGAGGCCAAGGACGCCAGGGGCGTCAAGCTGGACACCGACCTGGACGCGGCCGACCTGGAGCGGCTGGTGGGGCTGTACAAAGGGATATACAAGCGGGAGCTGGGCGAGGATTTCCCGCAGGACCCGAAGAAGCAGCTCTGGGCCTCCATCGGCGCCGTCTTCGGCTCCTGGGATACCCCCCGCGCCGTCAGCTACCGCCGGCTCAACGGCATCCCCAACGATTGGGGCACCGCGGTCAACGTGCAGGCCATGGTCTTCGGCAACATGGGCGAAGATTCGGCCACCGGGGTGGCCTTCACCCGCAACCCGGCCACGGGCGCGGGCGACTACTTCTACGGTGAGTTCCTGGTCAACGCCCAGGGCGAGGACGTGGTGGCGGGAATCCGCACGCCCCAGCAAATCAGCCTCCCCGGCAGCCGGGAGTGGGCCGCGGGCAACGGCGTGGAGGAGGCTACGCGCAAGGCCTCCTTCCCCTCCCTCGAAGAGGTCATGCCGAAAATCTACGCCGAGCTCGAGGCCGTCCGGAAAAAACTCGAGGAGCACTACCGCGACATGCAGGACGTGGAGTTCACCATCGAGCGGGGCCGACTCTGGATGCTGCAGACGAGGACTGGAAAGCGCACCGCCGCCGCCGCGGTGAAAATCGCCGTGGACATGACGAAAGAGAAGCTCATAGACAAGGATGAGGCCATCATGCGGGTGGAGCCCGCGCGCCTCGACGACCTCCTCCATCCCGTATTCGACCCCGAGGCGAAGAGACAGGCGGTCACCGTGGCCAAGGGCCTGCCGGCCTCCCCCGGCGCCGCCACGGGGCAGGTCGTTTTCACCGCCGACGACGCCGAGGCCTGGGCCGGCGAGGGCAAGAAGGTCGTTCTGGTCCGCCTGGAGACGAGCCCCGAGGACATCAACGGCATGAACGCCGCGGTGGGAATCCTAACCGCCCGGGGCGGGATGACCTCCCACGCCGCCGTGGTGGCCCGCGGGATGGGCAAGTGCTGCGTGGCCGGCTGCGGCGACCTTTCCATTGATTACTCGAAGAGGTGCTTCACCGCCTCCGGCAAGACCCTGAAGGAGGGCGACTGGCTCTCCCTCGACGGCTCCACCGGCGAGGTCATCCAGGGCCGGGTGGCGACCCGGGAACCCGAACTCACCGGCGACTTCGGCGAGTTCATGGCCTGGGCCGACGAGCTGCGGACCCTGGGCGTGCGCACCAACGCCGACACGCCCCACGATTCCAAGGTGGCGCTGGGCTTCGGCGCCGAGGGCATCGGCCTGACCCGCACCGAGCACATGTTCTTCAACCCCGAGCGGATTCTGGCCATGCGGCAGATGATTCTGGCCGACGACGAGAAGGGGCGAAAGGCGGCCCTGGACAAGCTTCTGCCCTACCAGCGCGAGGACTTCATCGGCATCTTCACCGCCATGGACGGGCTGCCGGTGACCATCCGCACCCTGGACCCGCCGCTGCACGAGTTTTTGCCGCACACCGAGGACGAGCAGCGCGAACTGGCCAAAGCCGCCGGCGTGCCGCTGGAGAAAATCCGGGCCCGGGTGACGGAGCTCCACGAGGCCAATCCCATGCTGGGCCTTCGCGGCTGCCGCCTCGGAATCGCGTACCCGGAAATCACGGCCATGCAGGCCCGGGCCATCTTCGAGGCCGCCTGCGAGTGCAAGAAGAACGGCGTCAACGCACGCCCCGAGGTTATGATTCCGCTGACCAGCAGCCGGGAGGAGCTGGCCGACCAGAAGCGAGTAGTCGTTGAAACGGCGGAGGAGGTCTTCGGCGAGAAGGGCATCCGGGTGGACTACCTGGTGGGCACGATGATAGAGCTGCCGCGGGCGGCGCTCACCGCCGAAGAGGTGGCCCGCGAGGCCCAGTTCTTCTCCTTCGGCACCAACGACCTGACGCAGACCACCTTCGGCCTCTCGCGCGACGACGCCGGGACCTTCCTGCCCCTGTACGTGAAGAAGGGCATCTTCCCCCACGACCCCTTCCAGGTACTCGACCAGGAGGGCGTGGGCATCCTGGTGGACTGGGCCACGCAGAAGGGCCGGAAGACGAGGCCCGACCTCAAGGTCGGCATCTGCGGCGAGCACGGCGGGGAGCCCCGGAGCGTCAAGTTCTGCCACCGGGTGGGCCTGAATTACGTCTCGTGCAGCCCGTACCGGGTGCCCATCGCGCGGCTGGCCGCGGCCCAGGCCGCCGTGGAGGACAAGCGGAAGTAGGGCTGCAGGCCGTCCCCCTCTCCCTTCCGGGGAGAGGGTGGGGGTGAGGGTCGAGGCAGGGAATATAAACGCGGCGGGGATAGGTATCTGCGACCGAAGGTAATCCCCGCCCTACATTTAAATGCACGGCGGTCGATAAATTCGCGGGCGGGGACGGAGGACTCGTCCTGCGCCCCGCCCCTACGTCACTGCAATCGACGGGTGTCGCCATAAAAAAACGGGCGGGTGTGGACACCCGCCCCTACGTCAGCGCAATTCGCAGCGGCCCGCGGGGGATTTATCCCACGGGGCCGCCCTACATCATCGCCACATAAAAAGGGCCGGGAGCAACCCCGACCCTTTTGGCTCAACGGTTATTTACCCGGTCAATCGAAGTCGCCCCAACCCACCTCGTAGCAACCGTCCCGGAGCCAGTCGAAGACGAGGCCCTTCTCATCCTCGGACAAGAGCGCCGTGTGGTCGGGTCCCCGCATTCCGGAGCGGGGCGCTTCGGTCAGCACGCGGACCAGCGGCGAGCCCATGTCGTAGGGAACGGCGGGGGGATTTTCCCCGCCGAGCGCCGCCTCGTAGGTGGCGAGGTTCACCCCGCCCAGCGCCAGCTCGGCGTCGTGGCAGCTGGAGCAGCTCGAGGCCAGGACCGGCCCGACTTTATCCCAGCCGACGACGGGCCACATAGGCTCCGCGATGTTGGCCACCAGGACCCCCGCGGGCGCAATGACCGCCAGGGCGATTATCCACCGGAATCGGCGCACGCCTCCCCCTTCCCCTCTTGGGTCTACTTCTCCTCGGGCAGGGCGACGAAGCTCCGCCCGCCGTGGCTCCAGACGTAGAGCAGCACCGGCCCCTCCGCCCGCTCGACGATTTTACCGAACTCCGCCGGGTCGCTCACGGAGACGCCGTCGGCCTTGAGGATGACCATGCCGGACGCGATGCCGGCCCGCGCCGCTTCGCCGAAGCCCTCCACGTCCAGGACCACGACGCCGGAGTTGCCGTCGTAGCCCAACTGGGATTTCAGCTCGGGCGTCAGGGAACCCACGGTGATGCCGCGGACGGTCTTACTTTCACTCCGGGTCGACGGCCCGCCGGGCGTGGTATTGGAGACCGGCGTCAGGTCGGAGGGCCGTTCGCCGACTGTCACCGTCACGGTCCGCTCGCCGCCGTCGCGGAGCAGCGCCAGATGCACCTGCTTGCCGGGGCGGGTGACCGCGACGCGGTTCCGCAGCTCGTTGGCGTCCGAGACCGCCTGGCCGTCCATCCCGACGATGACGTCGCCGACCTTGATTCCGGCTTGCCCGGCCGGTGTATCGCTCATGACCTCGCCCACCAGGGCGCCCTTAGCATTCTCGTCCAGCCCGAGGGTCTCGCGCAGCTCCGGGGTGACGTCCTGGATGGAAACCCCCAGCCAGCCCCGCGTCACCTTCCCGGTATCGATGAGCTGGTCCATGACGTCCCGGGCCTGGTTGACCGGTATGGCGAAGCCCACGCCCATGTAGCCGCCGGTGCGGCTGGCGATGGCGGTGTTGATGCCCACGACCTGGCCGGCGAGGTTGACCAGGGCGCCGCCGGAGTTGCCCGGATTGATGGCGGCGTCGGTCTGGATGTAATCCTCATAGTCCGCCAGGCGCATGTTGGTCCGGCCGGTGGCGCTCACGATTCCGGCCGTGACGGTATTTTCAAGACCGAAGGGGCTGCCCAGGGCGACCACCCAATCTCCAACCTGGAGGTCGTCGGAATTTCCCAGGGGTGCCACGGGCAACCCCTCGGCCTCGATTTTAATCACGGCGATGTCGGAGGATGGGTCCGCGCCGACGACCGTGGCGTCGAACTCGCGCCCGTCGGTCAGGGCGACCTTGATTTCCTTCGCCCCCTCCACCACGTGATTGTTGGTCAGAATATAGCCCTCGGGGGAGACGATGACGCCCGAGCCGTTTCCCTCGGTGTAGAAATCTTTCTGCTCCCCGCCGTGGGGCCCGAAGAAGAACTGGAACGGGTCCCCGCCGGGGAAATCGGGGAAACCGGGAGGGTTCATATCGAAGCCCGGGAACGAGGAGCCGGTGACCTTGGTCACCGTCTGCACCTGCACCACCGCCGGGCCCACCACCTGGGCCACGGCCACGAAGGCCTTGTTCGTGTCGGCGAATTTGGGCAGGTCTTCGGGGTTGATGGCCTGCACGGCGCTCGTCGTTGCGGGGAGGGCCGCCTCACCGGGGCCGTTCACGTACATGATGGTCAAAAGCACGCCTAAACCAAAAACCAGCACGGCCAGAGCGAAGGTGATGACCTTCCACTTCTTCAGGGTCAGTTCGTCCTCGGGGTTCATCTCGCTCACTTCCTTCGCGTTCGGGGTGGCAAATCAGTAATTTAAACGAAGGCCGGCGGAGTGGAGTTCCAAATTTTACGACCGCTCCGCCGCGCTCTCCGGGGTGAGGTGGCGGACGGGAAGGTGGGTCAGACGGGAGAGTTCCCGGGCCAGAAGCGACCTGTGGCAGCGGGCCGGGTCGGCCTCGTAGCACGCGAGGGCGGTCGGGGTCGATTTGACGGAATCGGACACCCCCCGCACGAGGTCGGGATTCTGGCCGAGCACCTCGGCGACGTACCAGGCGGCGAAGTCCTCCGGGGCCTTCCCGCCGCGGAAACGCTCCCGGACTTCCCGCGGGACGCCGAGCCGGGGCTCGTGGCGGTAGGCGATGTCGACGGCGGCCAGGGCCTCCTCCAGCGCGCGCTTGCGGAACTCGGGCCGCCGAGACCAGGGGTCGCGCCGGACGTCGAGGAGCACCGCGACACCCTCGCGTTTCAGTGTATCTATAAAAGAAACGAGGGACGCGCCCTCGTAACCGATGGTGTAGATGAAATCCGCGCTCACCACTCCCTCGCCTTAATCTCGCCCCAGGTCGAATCCACCACGTTCGCCTCGCCTTCCATGAACCACACCAGCACCCGGTCCAGGATGTCCCGGCGATTCGTCTCGCCGGAAACGGCCTCCAGGGGGCAGGCGAACAGAACCGTGCGCCAGTTGTAGCCCTCGTTGGCAATGACCGCCTTGTGGTGGTGGATGCCGTCGGGGTCGGTCCAGTGGGCCTCGGTCCACCCCACGGCGGATTCGAGCTGGTCGGGGAAATTCTCGGTCGACACCCACTCGATGTCGTAGGGCTCGGTGATGAGCCGGGCGCTCGGCGTAGGCTCGATGGACCAGTCGTCGTCCACCTCGAGCCAGTCGGTGAAGTTGTCGGCGGGGTAGTCCAGACCGACGAACCAGTCGAAGAAGGTGCTGGGCATCTGGTCTTCGGAGTCGGCGTCGGCGATGCCGTTCCAGGCTATCCACATCCCGGAGAGCATCAGCCCCCGGCCGCCGCCGGTCGTAAGCCACTGCCTCAGTGTCCGTTCCTCGGCCAGGGACAGGGCCGAGTGTCCATAGACAGGGTCCGAGGCGGGGCGCCCGCAGGAGTTGCCGGTCACCCAGATGACGACGTCGTAGGGGGCCAGGTCGTCCGCGTCCGGCTCGCCGCTCACGCTGTGGTTCCACAGGTTATAGTCGACGTCCAGGGCCGTGAGCAGGGTCTCGTAGCCCGAGTAGAAGCGCTGGGGGAAGTCCACGCCGTCCTCCTCGTCGGCGACCAGAAGGACGTAGGGCGAGGAATCGGGAGGCGGCGTCGTTCGTTCGACGGCGCAGGGCCGGGCGGCGGCGGCGAGAAATGTTGCGAGGATTATCGTCGAGACGGTGCGCATCCGCTGGCTCCTGACTGGTGGCTCAAGACGGCATCTTAGCAGGGACCGGTCGGCCGGTCAAGGCCACGGTTGGTTTACGACACCCGGGGGGGCGGGGTTCCGAGTGAAGCCCGTCTCGAAAGAAGCGGGCCCTCCCGGGCCCGTGGTGGGCGATACTGGAATCGAACCAGTGACCTCTTGCATGTCAAGCAAGCACTCTAACCATCTGAGCTAATCGCCCTTCGCCCCTCGCAGGGCAGGGGGAAAATTAGCAGACGGGGGGTGCGATGTCAAGCGTTGGGAGGTCGGTCTCCCCGGTGAAATCCCCACCCCGATAAAAAGGGTCCTTTCCGGCCCCTCTCTGCGGCTACGGACGAAGATATTCGGCCGGATTCCACAAGCGGGTACAATCCCACTCCATAAAAAAGGGCTCTTTCGGGCCCTTATCTGCGGCTACGGACGAAGATATTCGGCCGGATTCCACAAGCGGGTACAATCCCA
>CAYTCV010000035.1:0-18869 GCA_964436465.1 uncultured bacterium | reverse complement strand
TCCCCCCAAAGGGGGGAGGGGACGCTGCAACACCGGCCCATGCCCCATTGCGATGGCGTAGGGGCGGGGCTCTGTCCCCGCCCATGGGCGACCGCAGAGGACTCGTCCTACGGGTCTTATTTGCGAAGGATGGACGTAGGGGCGGGTGTCCACACCCGCCCGCGGACCGACCTGACGCGGCTGCGGATACCAATAAAAAAGGGGGCCATAATCGGCCCCCATCTATACCTCACACACCTACAAGAAAGGGGGCCAATACTGGCCCCCTCTCCGACGAGGATGCGGTTCATCGAAACCGATTTGCACCTGCCGGTCTGGTCTTACAAAAAGGGGGCCATAATCGGCCCCCTTCGCGAAGGTGCAGAAATCCTAGAAGAAGAACTTGACGTTGATCTTGTAGGTCGCGCCGGCCACGTTTGCGGCGCCGTTGTAGTCGTCGGTGCCGCCGTCGTCGCTACCCAGGGAGATCGGATAGCCCATCTGGAAGCCCAGGGCGATCATGTCGTTCATGAAGTAATCCACGGCTGCGGTCAGGTTCAGGCCGTAGGTACTCGTGTCGTTGGTATCAATAGAATCGTCCATCTGGTTGTAGGTGTCCCAGCTGTTCATGATGTAGAAGAAGCCGAGACCGGCATAGCCCACGAAGGGGCCGTCGCCCACGGTGCCCAGGAAGTTGACACCGAAGTCCATGACGGATTCGCCGAGGTCCTCCGTGTTCTCCATGGCTTCGGGCGAGATGGGCAGGGAGTAGTTGAAGACGCCCTGGAAGGTCAGGCCGGTGATGCCGTACTGCAGGGTGATGCCGAGACCCAGCGCGTTGCCGGGATGGAAGACAAGCAGGGTGCGACCGGTGCCCAGAGCGAGGCCGGCACCGAACTTGCCCTCGACCATGTTCTTGCCGAACGCGGCCGGAGCCATCATGAGCAAGACAACGGCCAAAATGAGGAATTTCTTCATGTGGAGCTCCTTAGGGTTTAGGGTTAGGACGTAGGATACGGACAAGCCTTAGATAGGCTTAGACAGAACCCACATGGGTTCAACCAAGATTATTGGTAGAGTATAGCCTTACCGGGAAAAAATGTCAAATTTTTCTGTAACTATTTTCCGCAATCCGTTGTGGGGATTAATCTTAACCCCTGGAATACAATGGGTATCCGCCACGGTGAAGCCGCAATCCTTTTCACCTCCGGCTCCACTCCCGTCCTTCAGCCGGAACGGGTCGCCCGGGCGAGGAAAACGGTTCCGGCGATTCCCAGAGCGAAAGCGATGGCAGCCCCGGGAATCCCGCCGACGGCCACGGTGGATAATAACACAAGGGCCGCCGTTCCCGCTCCGAAATAGAGGCGTAATCGCCCGAGGCCGGTTCCCGCGGGCCGGGGCGGCGTTTCCATGAAGACCCGCTCGGCGACCGCCAGGGCCACTCCCCGCCGTCCGCCGGCCGCGTAGCGCAATCGGTGGACGGGCATGTGGACCAGCGCAACTTCGCACCCCTTCGCGCCCTCCAGTCCCCGTCCCGGCAGGTGCGCCTCGGCCTGGGCCGGGGTAATCGAGGGCTCGACCAGCCGGTACGGCTCGGGGGGCGGGTAGTAGGGGACGAGCCTGCGCTGGGGCGGTGGGAGGTTCGCGTAAAAGCGACCCGCCACGTCGGCGTAGGCCACCCTCCAGAACGAGTCCTCCTCCGCGGGAGTGAAGAGATAGCTGGGTGCCCACACCGGCTCGTTCTTCTCGATAGTGCAGGGGATGCCCATCCGGGCAAGCTTTTCCGCCAGGAGCCCGTCCGGCTCCAGGGGCGCCAGCGGGTGGACCAGATGGGCGATGGCGCGGCCGTCCGGGGACACGAAGTTCACCGAACCGCAGAAGGGGCACTTGACCCCCAGACCGGATTCGGTGAGCGTCCCCTTGCAGTTGTAGCAGACCGCGCCGCCCATTCAATCCACCCGGCAGGAGTACGCCTTCATCATACAACGGCCGTTCGAGTCGAGTCCAGCCCGCCGGCCGCCTTGACCCGTGATGGGGATGGTCGTAAAATCCTCACCGACCCCGGACACTCCGTGACCGGCCCGATGAAAAGGAGCAGCGTGGAGAAAAGGCTCCAGATAAGCATCATCGGCGGCGCGAGCTGTGACGAACCCACGGCGGCCAAGGCGGAGGAGGTCGGCTTTCTGTTGGCCCAGGCGGGGGCGGTGCTGGTGTGCGGCGGACGGACCGGCGTGATGGAGGCGGCCTGCCGCGGCGCCGAAAAAGCCGGGGGAACCTGTGTCGGCATCCTCATGGGGTACGATGACGCCGAGGCCAACCCCCACGTGGGCATCCGCATCCCCACCGGCCTCGGCATGGCCCGGAACGCCATCGTCGTCGCCTCGGGCCGGGCTGTAATCGCCATAGACGGTCTCTACGGCACCCTGTCCGAAATCGCCCTGGCGCTGAAAATCGGCCGACCCATCGTCACCCTGGGAAGCTGGCTGCTGCCGCCGCCCCCCGGCGGACGACCGACCGGGGACCCGCTCCACCACGCCCACTCACCCCGGGAGGCGGTGGAGACGGCGCTCCGGCTGGCGCGGCAATCCCCGGAGGTGGCGTGAGAGAGGCGCTGCAGGCGGTCGTGGAGGGCACAGTCCAGGGCGTGGGCTTCCGCTGGTTTGTAATGCGTCACGCCCGGGCGCTGGGTCTGGTCGGGACCGTGGCCAACCTGCCCGACGGGACGGTCCGGGTGGTCGCGGTGGGCGAGCGGGGAGACCTGGAATCGCTCGTCGCCCTCCTGCGCGAGGGTCCATCCGCCTCCCGCGTCCGCGACGTCAAGCTTCAGTGGGCCCCGACGACGGATTTCTATAAAGATTTCAGCGTCTTCTGACCCGGCGGCTCCCCGCCCCCGGCGGCGCGGGGCCTTTTTAAAAAAACGCTAGAGAGCGACCGGCGGAGGTAACGTGCCTTTCGACGACATCGAGTCGGCCGTGGAGGAGCTCCGGAACGGCGGGATGGTCATCGTCGTGGACGACGAGGACCGGGAGAACGAGGGCGACCTGGTGATGGGGGCCCGGTTCTGCCGCCCCGAGGACGTGAATTTCATGATTGTCCACGGGCGCGGCATGCTCTGCACCCCCATGGCGCCCGATATCACCCGCAGGCTCGAGCTCGATATGATGGTGCCCGACGCCCACTCGACGGCTCTCTTGGGCACGCCCTTCACCGTCACCGTGGACTACCGCCACGGGGTGACCACGGGCATCTCCGCCGAGGAGCGCTCCAAGACCATCCGGGCCCTGGCGGACCCCGCCTCGACGCCCGGGGATTTCGCCCGGCCGGGCCACATCAACCCCCTGCGCGCCAGGGAGGGCGGGGTGCTGGTCCGCGCCGGACACACCGAGGCCGTCGTGGACCTCTGTCGCCTGGTGGGCATCGAGCCGGTCGGCGTCCTCATCGAGATTCTCAACCCCGACGGCACCATGGCCCGCCTGCCCCAGCTCCGGAAGCTCAAGGAGGAGTGGGGCGTCCGGCTCATCTCCATCGCCGACCTCATCGAGTACCGCCGCCGCACCGAGGTCCTGGTAAAGAACGTCGCCTCGGCCCGGCTGCCCACCGTCTTCGGCGAGTTCACCATCCACACCTACACCTCCACCATCTCCGACGAGTACCACGTGGCCCTGGTGATGGGGGAATTCAGCGGGGAGGACCCCGTCCTGGTGCGGGTGCACTCCGAGTGCCTCACCGGGGACACGTTCCACAGCCTGCGGTGCGACTGCGGCCCGCAGCTCGACGTGGCGCTCCGGGCCATCGCCCTCGAAGGGCGGGGGGCCCTTCTGTACCTGCGGCAGGAGGGGCGCGGCATAGGCCTGGTGAACAAAATCCGGGCCTACGCCCTCCAGGACCAGGGGCGCGACACCGTGGAGGCCAACCTGGAGCTCGGATTCCCCGCCGACCTGCGCGACTACGGAATCGGGGCCCAGATTCTCTACGACCTCGGCGCCCGCAAGCTCCGGCTCATGACCAACAACCCGCGCAAAATCGTCGCCCTCGAGGGGTACGGCCTCGAGGTCGTCGAGCGCGTGCCTGTGGAGGTGGACCCCACCGACGAGAACCTGCACTACCTGTTGACCAAGCAGGAGAAGATGGGGCACATCTTCAGCAACCTGCCGGAGGGGGAGAAGTCGCACCACCACCAGCACGAGGTGGAGTCGGACTTCGGCGGCCCGGCCGAGAAGTAGGGGCCGACCTGAAGGTCGGCCCGCGGGCGGGGACGGAGCCCCGCCCCTACGTCATCGCGGTGGATGCGATGTAGGGCGGCCCCTCTGTGGGCCGCCGCGTTTTAAATGGCGGCGGGGATAAGTATCTGCGACCGAAGGTAATCCCCTCCCTACGTTTCGCGCCGCGCAATTCCCCGTAGGGGCCGACCTCTAGGTCGGCCCGCGGGCGGACCGGTCGGTCGGTCCCTACGAGGACCAATCCACCCGCGCCGCCCTGGAACGCTTATTGCGATAATCCCCTCCGAACGGACTTTTTTTCACGCAAAAACCGGAGGAAAATGGAGCGGCATCTGGACCCCAACGCCCTGGAAGTCGTTCATTCGGCACAGGATATAGCGAAAACCCTGGGCTTCGATTACATCGGCACCGAGCACCTGCTGGCGGGCCTGGCGCGCCAAATCGGCACGGACGCCGCCGCGGCCCTCGCCCGGCGCGGCGCCACCTTCGACGCCATCACCGACGAGCTCAAGCGCCTGTTGACCAGGCCGGCGCGGACCGCCCAGCTCTCGTTCACCCCCCGGGCCGAGGCCGCCCTGAACCGGGCGGCGCAGTCCGTGGCCGATTCCGAGGGGAAGAAGGCCGGACCGGCGCACATCCTGGCCGCCGTCCTGGCGGATTCCAACTCGGGCGCCAGCCGCGTCCTGGCCGCCCTGCACGTCCCCACGGCCGAGCTCCTGGCCGAGCTGGGCGCGCAGGCGGGCGAGGATGAAGACTCCGCCCTGAAGGCCTTCGGCCGCGACCTGACCGAGCTGGCCCGCAAGGGGAAGCTCGACCCCGTCATCGGCCGCGACGAGGAAATCGACCGCGTCATCCAGGTCCTCTCCCGGCGGACGAAGAACAATCCCGCGCTCATCGGCGAGCCGGGCGTGGGCAAAACCGCCATCGTCGAGGGGCTGGCCCAGGCCATCGTCGAACGCCGGGTGCCCGAGTCGCTGCTGGACAAGAAGGTCATCATGCTGGACCTGGCGGCGGTGGTGGCCGGCTCGAAGTACCGCGGCGAGTTCGAGGAGCGGCTGAAAAAGCTGTTGAAGGAGGTCGAGGGCGGCAAGTACATCCTGTTCCTCGACGAGCTGCACGTCATCGTGGGGGCCGGCGCCGCCGAGGGCGCCATCGACGCCGCCAACATCCTCAAGCCCGCCCTGGCCCGCGGCGAGCTCCAGGCCATCGGCGCCACCACCCTGGCCGAGTACCGCAGGCACATCGAAAAGGACGCCGCCCTGGAGCGCCGCTTCCAGCCCGTGCTCGTCGAGGAGCCCACGGTGGAGGAGACCGTCGCCATCCTCGAGGGCCTGCGCCCCAAGTATGAGGAGCACCACCAGGTGAAAATTTCCGGCGAGGCGGTGGAGGCCGCGGCGCGGCTCTCGGAACGCTTCGTCAGCGACCGCTTCCTCCCGGACAAGGCCATAGACTGCATGGACGAGGCGGCGGCCAGGGTTCACCTGGACAACCTCGTCGTCCCGCCGGACCTGGCCCGCCTGCGCGCCGAGGTGGTACAGCACGAGGCCGACGAGCGCGGGCTCTCCGCCGGGCAGGACTACGAAGCCGCGGCCCAGGCCCACGCCAAAGTCCTCGAGCTGCGCGACCGCCTGCGCATCGCCGAGGAAAAGTGGAACAGCGAAAAAACCGAGGCGGTGAGCCGCTCCCTGGTCACCCCCGAGGACGTGGCCCGCGTGGTCAGCCGCTGGACCGGAATCCCCGTCACCCAGCTCTCCGCCGACGAGCGTGAGCGCCTGAAGAATATGGAGGAGCACCTGCACCGGCGGGTCATCGGCCAGGACGAGGCGGTGGGCGCCGTATCCCGCGTCGTCCGGCAGCACCGCGCCGGCCTGTCGGACCCCGACCGGCCCCAGGGCTCATTCCTGTTCCTCGGACCCACCGGAATAGGCAAGACCGAGCTGGCCAAGGCCCTGGCCGAGTTCCTCTACGGCGACGAGGGCGCCGTCACCCGCATAGACATGAGCGAGTACATGGAGAAATTCTCCGTGACCCGGCTCATCGGGGCGCCCCCGGGATACGTGGGCTACGAGGAGGGGGGCCAGCTCACCGAGGCGGTCCGCCGCAAGCCCTACTCCGTGATTCTTCTGGACGAAATCGAGAAGGCGCACCCCGACGTCTTCAACGCCCTGTTGCAGGTGCTGGACGACGGCCGGCTCACCGACTCCCACGGGCGCACCGTGGACTTCAAGAACGCGCTCATCATCATGACCTCCAACATCGGGGCCCGGCACATCCTGGAAATCGCGGAGCGCATCGGCCTCGACGGAGAGAAGAAGGTGTACGACGAGATGCGACGGGCGTGCCTGGACGAGCTGCACGACCATTTCCGCCCGGAGTTCCTCAACCGCGTGGACGAAATCATCGTCTTCCACCCCCTGTCCCGGGACGACCTCCTGCGCATCGTGGAGCTTCTGCTGGACGAGGTGCGGGGGCTGCTGAAGCAGCAGGGCATCGACTTCGAAATCGACGAGGCGGCCAAGGAGCTACTGGTGAAACAGGGGTACGACCCCCGCTACGGCGCCCGGCCTCTGCGGCGCACCGTCAACCGCCTGTTGACCAACGAGCTGGCCGGGATGATTCTGGACGGCCGCTACTCCTCCGGCGACACGGTGAAGGTGGGCGCCGAGGGGGATAAACTGGCCTTCTCCTGACTTGGGCGCCCGTCGTCCGAACGCCCCGGGGTCTGGAAAGGACGCCGGGAATGCGTTATACTACTAAAACCGGTTCCGGACGGGGGTGGATTTGCGCCGGACCCTGCCAATCGTCTTTTTCGTCCTCATCTGCGCCGCCCACGCCGATACCGAAATCCGGGTGGCCCAGGTGGCCGACGAGGAGCTCATCTCCCTGACCGGCCCGGCGGCGGAGTCGGAATCGCGCCTGCCCAACCGCATCAACGCCAAAATCCACGACCTGTCGAGCCGGCTCCGGTACGTGTACCAGGAGTACCTGGACGCCGGCGACCGGGTCGAGGGGCGGCTGGTCCTGCGCTTTTCCATCAAGGAGGACGGGTACGTCTGCGACGTGGAGGTGGTGGAGGAGAGCCTGCGGAATCCGGCGCTGGTGGACGCGCTGGTGGACAAGGTCTCCCACTGGTTTTTCGTCCCCAACCGCGACGAGAAGCACCCCGGCCGGGTGACCTGCATGTACCCCTTCATCTTCACCAACAGCGTGCGGTACTCGCCCCTGGAGGTCCGGCCGCTCCGTGAGGGCGCGGAGCTGCACCCGCGCCGGCGCCCGTACTGGATAGACAAGGAAATCAACCCCCAGCTCGGGGAACTCGAAGACATCTACGACGTTTATCTTCTGGGCAACCCCCACCTCTCCGGAACGATTACCTTCGAGTTCGTCATAAGCGACTCCGGCACCGTGGAGCGGGTGGACGTCCTGGATAACACGACCGGCGCGGTGAGCCTGGCCGGCGACGTGGCGAAGAAAATCGCCGGTTGGAAATTCAGCGCGCTGGATGACGCCGATTCGAGCCAAGACGTGGTCGTAACCTACCCGATTTGTTTCGGCTCCGGCCGCGCCGACGATTAGTTTCTTTCTTATTACGGAGGTGACCGCAACATGGGTCGTTCGATTTCATTGATTCTCGTTCTGGTGGCCGTCCTCCCGGCCGCCGCCGTGAGCGACTTTCAGGCGATTCAGGAAGGGGTCGACCTCATCCAGGTGGAGGGACCCGCCGCCGACTCGTCCCAACGGCACCCCCAAATCATCTCCGAGCAACTTTACAAGCGGCAGTCGGCCATCGTGGACATCTACAACAAATTCTACTTCGACGATGAGAGCATCATCGGCGAGATGAAGTTGATGTTCACCCTGGAGGCCGACGGCACCATCTCCGGCTGCATCCCCGTGGAGAACACCACCGGCAGCCCGGAGCTGGCCCACGCCATCTGCGACCTGATTCTCACCTGGACCCTGCCGTCGGTGCCCGAGGCCGATTACCAGAGCTGGGTCACCGTGACCGTGCCCTACAACTTCATCCCGCCCCGGGAGCCCATCGTAATCGACGTCACCGGGGGTGGAGGGGGAACGGAGGAGCCCGAGGGCGGAGGGGATTGAGCAAACAGGCTGAAAAAGCGGACCCGACGGGGTCCGTTTTTTTAAGGGGAAAGGGAGGTTGGGCCCGGACGGCGACGCGCGCCCCTCGCGGCCGCGGCGGTAAATATCACGCATCCGGAGCCGACGATTTCGCGTTCCGCGCTATTCCGTCAGCCGCCGACCGGCCCGGCCGTCACCCAGCGACTCCAGGAACAGGCCGTACTCGAAGCGGAACCGCTCGGCCAGGTAGCCGTCCTCATTCAACACGCGCTCCAGAGTGCGCAGGAACTCAACCGTCAGCCGGCTCACCCGCCAGCGGGTGAAGAAGTGGCGGTCGGCCGACGTGCTGTGCTCCAGCGCCTCCTCGAAGGCCACCAGGACCCGCGCCGGGTCCACCGTGATGACCTGCCCCCCGGCGGGCAGGCCCAGGAGGTGGTCCAGCTTCTCGCTCCGGAATATCTCCTCGAAAATCGTGCTGGCGGCGTCCGACCCCGTGTGTCCCCCGCGGGCGAACTCGGCGCAGGCCCGCTCCACCAGCCGCATGAAGCTCCCGCCGTGGAGCAGCCGGTCGTTGCCCCAGCGCAGCACCTCGTACAGGAATCCCTTACGGAACTCATCGAGGTAGCGCTCGACCAGCGTGCGCTCCTCCCCCTGCGGCGCGTCCTGTGGTGTTTCCTTATCGGGCATGGCGATTTTGAAGCGCCCCCCGGGGCGGATTTAAATCCCTCGCGCGGTGTCGCGGGTTTTTTTTACGTCAGTCGCAGGAGCTCGGCCACGGAGATGTCGCCGGAGAGGGCCAGCTCGAGCCCCATCTCGCGGGCGCTCCGCAGCCCCGCCCGGCGGGCCGCCCGGCTGAGTTCCTCGATGGAGAGGTCTCCGGCCAGGAGCTGCCGGATTTGGGCGTTGGGCGACATGTGCTCGTAGATGAGGACCGTTCCAGAGGAGCCGGTGTGGTGGCACTCCTCGCAGCCCGGCGCCTCGTAGAACGTGAAGGGCCGCGTGGCGGCGATGTGCAGGCTGTCGAGAACCGCCTTCGTGGCCTTGTAGGGGCGCTTGCAGCGGGGGCAGAGGCGGCGCAACTCCCGCTGGCTCGTGACCAGCACCAGGGAGCTGGCGAGGAGGAACGGCTCCTTGCCGACCTCCTTCAGGGCCAGCACCGCGGACAGTATGCCCGAGCTCGCCAGCCGGAGGATGACCAGAATGCGGGCGTAGCTGGCGCCGATGAGGGTGTTGGCCACTTCGGCGGAGGAAAGCTCGTCCACGAAGAGCACGTCGGGGTCCTGCTCCAGGACGGCATCCACGGTGTCGGCGTAGGTGAGGCCGTCCTCGGGGCGGGGCCGGAGGGTGTCCACCTCCTCCAGGCTGAAGGTGGTGTGCTCCTCCACGGTCAGAATCGCCCGGCTCCGCGAGTCCATTTCGGATAAAAGCGCGTAGGCCAGGTCCTTCTTGCGTGAGAAGGGCGGACCGGAGAGGACGATGAGGCCGTGGCGGGCCTCCGCGGACTCCCGCAGGAGGGCGGCCAGCCTCTCGGGCACGGCCAGGTCCTCGAAGGTGGGCACCCCGGAGAGGTTGGTGTCCAGGCGCAGCACGGCGCGCTCGCCCCGAGCGGTGGGGGTGAAGATGGCCGAAACCGACACGTTGTGGCCGCCCAGGTTCAGGCGGAAGTGGCCCTTCTGCTGCTGGGTGCGCTCCGAGGAGGGGAGCCCCGCCAGGACCTTGAGCTGGTTCAGCAGGGTCCGGCTGCTCGCGGCCAGTTGGAAAGGTGCGGGCTCCAGGACCCCGGCGCGCCGGAGGCGGATGTAGAGGCCGTCGTCCGTCTCCTGGAGGTGGACGAACTCGCCCCCCGCTTCCAGGGCCGCCCCGACCAGCCGCGCCACCGGGCTGTCGGCGCCCGGCGTGTAGCCGCGGAACACCGGTTCGACGGTCGGCCGCTCCGGGGGCGGCGGGGGGAGGACCGGCTCGGGCCGCTCCGGAACGGTGTCGGTGTAAACCGCGTCCAGGGCGTCGGCCAGCTCCATCTCCAGCATCAGGTAGGGGACGACCTCCTTGCCGGTCACGAAGGCCAGCTCGTCGAGGACGGGGACGTTCTGGGGCTCGGCGGTGCCGATGGCCAGGCGGCGTTTATCCTCTTTCAACGGCACGACACCGTACTTCTTCGCCTCGCGGACCGGCAGGAGCACCGCCAGCTCCGGGGTGAACCGGAAGTCGTCGGGAACGGGCTCCACCCCGGCCTGTTCCGCCAGTAGACGCTTGAGCTGCTGCCCGCTGACGACGCCGTCGTTGACGGCCAGGGTGCCCAGGAGCCCGCCCACGGAACGCTGCCGCTCCAGGAGGCGCTGAACCTGCTCCCGGGTGGCGAACCCCCGCTCCACCATCAGCTCTCCGAGGCGCTTCTTGGGCACCGACCCTCCTAGAAATACCGTTGAATAGTCTACCAGAAGTGACACCGCAGCGCAAAACGAAGTAACGCCCCCGGCGAAACGAAGTAACGCCCCCGGCGAAACGAAGTAACGCCCCGGTCAGGTTGCGACGTCGTGACCGTAAGGCTCTTTTCGGAGGCGCCGAGCCGCATCCCGACGGGGATGGCGCGGACCTCCGCGGCCTTTGACCATCCCGGGGCCGCCGGGGTATAATCACTTTTCGGGACCGTGCGTCTCCCGTTTTCAACGCCCCGCGGAGGAGCGGTTTGAGTTACTGCGGTCGAAGGCACATACCCCCGGCGGGACCGCTGTTGCTGGTCGTCCTCGCGCTCGTCGTCGGCGCCTGCCAGCCCGAGGACGGCGACATCCCGGACCGCGCCCGGGAGCACTTCGAGCGGGCGAACGCGGCCTACGAGGCGAGGGACTACGCCGGCGCCATCCAGGGGTTCCAGGCCGTCGTGGACGTTTATTCCTACACGCGGCTCTACCCCATCGCCCTCTACCGCCTGGCCTACTCGAAGCTGCGGGTCGGCCGGTACGCCGAGGCCGAGGCCGATTTCGCCGACTTCCTGAAGGAATTCCCCAACCACGAGCTGGCCGAGGACGCCCAGGTGCTCTACGCCCGGGCGCTCAGCGAGCAGGGCGAGTATTTCGAGGCGGCCTACGCCCTGGCCAAAATCGCCGCCGACCCGGACAACCGGCTGGCGGAAACGGCCCTCGAGGGCTTCACCCAGCACTACGAAGTGCTGGACCGGGAGCACCAGCGGCAGCTCCTCGAGGAGTTCTCCGACACCTACCTCGGGGCGTACCTCCTATACAAGCTGGGCACGGAGGCCTACGGTCGGGGCGACATGGAATCGGCCGCCCTGTACCTGCGCCGCCTCACCGAGCACCCCCTGGACACCGAGTTCCGCGACAAGGCCCCCGCGCTGTTGAAGGAAATCACCGAGAGCATGGCCCTCAAGCCCAAGGTCATCGGCTGCCTGGTGCCGCTCACGGGAGACATGGCCCCCTACGGCCGCGAGGTGCGCTACGCCGTCGAGGTCGCCGCCTCGGAGTACAACGCCTCCCACAGCCGCAAGCTCGAGGTGGTGGTCGCCGACTCCGGCGACACCGACGACGGCGCCGTCAAGGCCCTGCGGAGCCTGGCCGAGGAATCCCAGGCCATCGCGGTCATCGGACCGCTGTCCTCCACCGCATTCCACGCCTGCATCCCGTGGGCCGACGAGTACCGGCTCCCCTTAATCACCCCCGCGGCCACGGAAAAGGGCCTCGCCGCGCTATCGCCTTTCGCCTTCCGCAACGCGCTCACCTACGAGGCCCAGTGCGAGACACTGGCCAAGTTCTGCTCCGAGCGCCTCCACCTCGACCGCTTCGGCATCCTGTACGAGGAGACGGCCTACGGCGAGGGGATGCGCGAAGCGTTCAAGCGTATCGCGCCGGGATTCGGCATCTCCGTGGTGACCGAGCAGGGCTACGGGCTGGAGGATAAATCCTACACCGAGGAGTGCCAGGTTTTCCGCAAGTCGGGACTGGACGCGATTTTTATCCCGGGGCACCAGCCGACGCTCACCGAGTTGGCGGCGCAGCTCGTGTACTATGGAATCGTGGCCGAGCTGGTGGGCGGGAACGGCTGGAACGCCGAGTCGGTGACGCGGATGGGCCTGCGGTACGTGGAGGGGGCGATTTTCTGCGACGCCATCTTCTCCCGGAGCCGGCGGCCCGAGGTCCAGTCCTTCATCGTCAGCTTCCGCTCGCGGGCGGGGGACGACCCCTCGTACCTCGCGGCGCACGCCTACGACACCTTCGGCATCATCGCGTCGGTCCTGGACTCGGGGGCCGCATCCCGCTCGGAGCTGGCCGAAAAGCTCGCCCTGGTCCGCGACTACCCCGGAATAGTCGGCAAGACCAGCTTCGACGCCGACGGCGAGGCCCACAAGCCGCTGACCGTCCTGACTATCCAGGAGAACGAAATCGTGGAGTTCGGGACCGGCCTGGGCGGTTACTAAGGCCGCGTCGTACCCGGCGGGAATATTTCTGGAAACGTAGGGGCGGCCCGTAGGACGAGTCCTCTGTGGCCGCCCGCGAATAATTACCAACGACCTTTACGGTCGGGGACGGAGCCCCGCCCCTACGGAGGGGAAACGTGTCGGCGGAAGGTGAGCCGCGCGCCTGGCCCGGAATCCTCGGGCGCGTCCTGGCCCTGGTCGGCCTCCTGGCCGGGATGGTCGGCATTTTCTTTATTTCGGAGGAAAGCGAACCGCCGCAGCCGCCCATCACCTTCCCCGGCCTGGACAAGCTGGAGCACGCCCTCGCCTTCGGCATCCTGGGGGCCCTGGCCTATCTGGCCCTGGGCGTGCGCCGCCGCGAGGGACGGCCCGATTTTCGGCCGATACTGCTGGCCGTCCTCGTCGTGACGCTCTACGCCGTCTTCGACGAGCTGCACCAATCCTTCGTGCCCGGGCGCGACCCGTCGTTTTACGACGGCCTCGCCGACGCGGGCGGGGCCGTCCTGGCGGTGACGCTGGTCTGGAAGCTATTTAAACGGGCGCTGCGCCGACGCGGCGCAATCGATAAACCGGAACGGCCTAGAGCCTGAAGTAGGGCGGCAGGTCCTCCTCCTCGCGCGCCTTCAGCTCCCGCCGGGCCCGCTCCACATCCTCCTCGGCCGCCCCGCCTTCCGCGGGCGGCATTTTTTCGCCCCGGTCCAGGGCGTCCAGGAGCGCGTAACGCTCCTCCCTCTTTTTACGGCGCTCCGACCGCTGCCGCAGGACGACGTCCCGCCGCCCCGCCTCCCGCCGGCAGAAGAAGAAGACGCTGAAGGCTATGCCCGCGCGGAAAAAGTCGCCCACGGCCATCCACAGCGTCCCGAACCGCAGGGCCTCCCCCCAGGTGTACCCCCCGAACCCCACCAGCCAGAGCGTCCCGGTCAGATTCGAGGCGAAGAACGCCGCCACCAGCCCCAGGGCGAAGGAGCCGGGCCGCGGCTCGTCCCAGCTCAGGCGGAGGAAGAGCCCGCCGAGGCCGGCGAAAAAGAGCGGGGCCAGGGCGTAACCGCCGGCCCCCGAGGCGAAGAATCCGAGCCCCGCGTTGCCCCCCGGGAGGACCGGCAGCCCGAGCGCCCCGAGCAGGAGCGGCAGGGCGGCTCCGGCCAGGGCCCACAGCGGCGGGAGAAAGCCGGCCGAGACGGCGGCCACCGCCGAAGCCAGGCTGGAGTAGGCCTCTACGCCGTGCAGCCGGGTCGCCATGGGAGCGAAGAGAAGGGCGGCCCCCGCCGCCCCGAGGGTCACCAGCAGCTTCACCCAGCGCGGTCTTTGTGCCAGAAGCATCCCGGCCCGCCCCTCACTCGGCCCACAACCGCGGCGCGCCGCCGCCGGTAAAAAATCACTCCACCGTCACGCTCTTGGCCAGATTGCGCGGCCGGTCCACGTCGCAGCCGCGCAGCACCGCCACGTGGTACGCCAAAAGCTGGAGCGGCACCACGGTTAAAAGCGGCGAGAGTTCGTCTATTACCGGCGGGATGTAAATCACGTGGTCGGCCGTCCGGCAGGCGTCCGAGTCCCCCTCGGTGGCCAGGACGATGATTCTGCCGCCCCGGGCCCGAACCTCGGCCACGTTGGACATCGTCTTCAAGTACGTGGGCCCCGCGTTGCAGATGGCCACCACCGGCGTGTCGGACTCGATGAGGGCGATGGGGCCGTGCTTGAGCTCCCCGGCGGGGTAGCCCGTGGCGTGGATGTAGGAGATTTCCTTGAGCTTGAGCGCCCCCTCGAGGGCGGTGGGGTAGTTGTACCCCCGGCCGATGAAGAAGAAGTCCTTGGCGTCGGCGAACTCGGCGGCCAGTTTCCGCAGGTCGTCGTTCTGCTCCAGAATCCGCTCCATCTTCGCCGGAATCTGCTCCAGCTCGCGCAGAACCTTGCGCACTGCGTCGTCCTCGATGGCGTACTTCAGCCGCCCCCAGTGCATGGCCAGGAGCACCAGGGCGATGAGCTGGGCGGTGAAGGCCTTGGTCGAGGCGACACCGATTTCCGGCCCGGCCATCAGGTGGATGACCCCGTCCGACTCCCGGTCGATGGTGGACCCCTCGACGTTGACCAGGGAGATGACCTTGATGAACTTGCTCTTGGCCTCGCGGATTCCGGCCAGGGTGTCCGCCGTCTCCCCGGACTGGCTGATGGCCATGACGATGGTGTCGCCGCCCAGGACCGGGTTGCGGTAGCGGAACTCGCTGGAGACGTCCACCTCGACGTGGAGCCGGACGTAGTGCTCCAGGAGGTACTTGCCCACCAGGCCGGCGTGCCAGCTGGTGCCCGCGGCCTGGATGACCACCCGGCTGACCGAGTTCAGCTCCTGGGGGGTGAGGCCGAGGTTGGCGAAGGCGATGTCCCGGTGGTTGGCGACCCGGCTGACGAAGATGTCACCCAACAGGCGCGGCTGCTCGTAAATCTCCTTGAGCATGTAGTGGGGGAAGTCGCCCTTGTCGAGGTCCTGGTCGTCGAGCTTGATTTCGCGGACCTGCAGCTCCACCGGTTGGGCCTCGCGGTCGATGACCGTCACCCGGTCCCGCGTCAGCTCCACCACCTGGCCGTCCTCCACGAAGACCACCCGCCGGGTGAAGCGCAACAGGGCGTTGGTGTCCGAGGCGATGAAGTTCTCGCCCTCCCCGAGGCCGATGACCAGGGGCGGCCCCTGACGGACGGCGTAGACGGTGTCGGGGAAGAGCTCGCTTATGACGGCCAGGGCGAAGTAGCCGTCCAGTCGGCTGAAGGTGGCCAGGAGCGCCCGCTGGGGCGGGAGCCCGTCGGACAGGTAGTCGGCCAGGAGGTGGGCCACCACCTCGGAGTCGGTCTCGCTCTTGAAGACGTGGCCCCCCGTCTCGAGCTCCTCCCGGAGCTGGAGGTAGTTCTCGATGACGCCGTTGTGGACGATGGCCAGGCGGTCGTCGCCGTCGGTGTGGGGGTGGGCGTTGATGTCCGAGGGCTCACCATGGGTGGCCCAGCGGGTGTGCCCGATGCCGATGGTCCCGCCCAGGGGCTGCGAGGCCAACAGGTCGGTGAGCTGGCGGAGCTTGCCCTCCTTCTTGCGCACCCCGAGCTCGCCGTGGTGGATGGTCGCGATTCCGGCCGAATCGTAGCCGCGGTACTCCAGCTTCTCCAGCCCGACCAGCAGGACGGACTGGGCGACCTTATTCCCCACGTACCCGACGATACCGCACATGAAAACCTCCGGCGACGTTCGATGATTATAGCAGGCTCGCAGGCCGGTCCGCTAGCGTAGTTCGGATAAAAGACGCCCCGCGAGGCGCTTGACCTCGGGCTCGGCGAAACCGGCGAGGGCGGCCTCGAGTTCCCTCCGGGCCCCGTCGGAATCCCCCTCGGCCACAAGGGCCAGGCCCAGGTTGTAGCGGGCGCTGGGCATCCAGGGATTGAGCTCCGCGGCCCGCCGGAACTCCTCCGCCGCCGCGTCGGGGCGATTGACGGCCATCAGCCACCGGCCCAGGGCGATGTGCGCGTGGGGCGAAACCCCGGCGTACTCCGAGGCCCGCTCCCCGTCTACCTCCCACAGCGGGGCGCCCCCCGGGGTCTCGAAGCGGGCCAGGAGGTAGCGGGCGGCCGTCTCGTCGGCGTAGACACCGCCGGGGCCTACCACTTCGAAAAACGGGACGGGCCGGGCCGACGTCGCCGCCGCGGGCGGAAAGAGGTAGCCGTAACCCCACCGGGCCGTGGGAAAGCGGTTTTCGGTCTGGGGGTCGGCGAAGAAGATGTCGGCGCCGCCGGCGAGCCGCTGCCCGACCTGCGCCTGAATTCGGGGAGAGGTGACCATCCCGGCTTCGTCCGCCACGACGACGTCCGGCCGCCCGTCGCGGGCGTAGTGGCGGTGGAGGAGGGGGAACGAGAGGTCCCCGGTGAAGAGAACCGCGGCGTCCGGTGGCGCGCAGCGCAGCAGGTTCGCCCCGTGGGGCCGCACCGCCAGGTCCTCCGGCGCCGAAGCGTCCAGAAAGCCGGTCACGGCCAGCGCGACCGCGGCGACCGAGCCCGCTACCCGAACCGCTCGGGGCGGCCATTTTCCCCGCTTCTCCACGGAGGCGAGCAGGCGGTCCAGCCCGTACCCCAGCGCGTACACCGCCGCGAAGACGAAGAGGAAGCACCCCGGGAGGATGAAGACATCGAGCACGATGGAGGCGTACCGCGCCGCCCAGTAGATGTCGGCCAGCGCCCCCGCGACCAGGACGGCCGTCAGCACCGGCCGCCGCCGGGCGAGGAGCGCGAAACCGGCGAGGGACGCCCCGACGAGGTACAGCGGGAGTTGACCCAGCAGGTGCCCACCCAACAGCCCCGCGTTTCTCCAGAAATAATCGCCGCTCACGCCCCAGAACTCGCCGTAGTTGGCGCCCCCGAGGACGAAGCCCAGGCTTTTCACGTTGTCCGGCGAGAACCAGGCCACGGCCGGACCCGCGGCCGTTCGAACGGGCAGATACAGGTAGGCCGAGAGGCCGAGGAGCCCCGCCGCGGCGAAGAGGGCGTAGAAAGCCGCCGACGGTTTATTTTCCCGCGCGTACCGGATTAGGGCGTAGAGCACGGCCGGCGCCAGGAAAATCTGGGTGAGGTGGTGGGCCAGGGCCAGGCCGTAACACAGGGCCAGCACGAGGAGGTCGCGGGCCGTCGCCTTCTCGGCGAGGCAGCGGATTACGGCCCACAGAACCACGGCCAGGCCCAGCAGGGCGAAGCCGTAAACCTCGACGAAAACCGCCCCCCGTACGGCGATGACGGAGGCGGAAAAAATGAGGGCCGCGAGAAAAGCCGGCGTCCGCCGGAGCCCGAGCGCGCCCAGGGCGCCGAATACGAAACCCGCCGCGGCACAGACGGCGAGGACGTTCAGCAAGCGCAGGCCCGCGAGCCCGTCGCCGGTGAGCACGGCGAAGAGGCGGCCCAGGTTGATGAACAGGGGATACCCGGGCGGATGGGGCACCCCGAGAAGGGTCGCGGAGGCGGCCAGCTCGGGTCCGTCGCCCAGTGAGAACCCGGCGGGCGATACCAGGAGGTACGCGATGAGGACCAGCCCGCCCAGCGCCAGGACCGGCCGGACGTCGCTCCCCCTGGATTTAACGGCCTCCGACAACGAACCCCCAGTGTTACGGGGTCAATATACCATAACGGCCGCGGGGCTTGTCCCGTTAAGGACGCGGAAAAAGGGGACCCGAAAGGCCCCCGCAAATATCCGAAACAGGATGGGACCCCAGTAAAAAGGGGGCCGGTTGGGCCCCCTTCAATTCTTCCCGACGCTAGAGGTTCGGGTTGTACGGGTAGTCATAGGGGTAGGTCAGCACATCGGGGTCGGGGTCCATCCCCAGGAGGCGGTCCACCTCGTTGTTGACGTCCTGCCAGTCTCCGGCGGCGAAGTCGGGGGTCTCGCCGATGCGCTCACGGCAGAGGTTGATGTGGGCGGAGGCCTTGGCCATGTTGCTGTCGGCCTTCATGTAGGCCATCGCCGCGTAGAGTTGGATGTGCCAGGTGGACAGGGTGTAGTCGTCATGCGCATCCAAGTAGTACCAGTTGCCGTAGTTCCAGTCGTAGTTCCAGTTCGCGTCTTCGTCGTTCGCGTAGTTGTCGAGCGGGTTGTCGCCGTTGGTCGCCTCGGAGTCGGCCTTGCAGGCGATTTCGAATTCTTCGATGGCCCGGTCATAGTATTCCACGTCGGCATTGCCGGCCAGGTAGAAGGTCAGACCGGAACCGTAGTAGGCGTCCATGTAGAACTTGAAGTAGAGGTTCTGCCTCTCGGTGGTCTCCTGGTCGAGCGGGTTGCCGATGGTCTGCTTGGCGTAGGAGAAGTTCTGGAAAGCGGACTCGTAGTCGTCCCGGTGGAGCGCCACCCAACCGAGGCCGTTCCAGGCATTGGTGTAGGCTTGGTCAATCTCCAGAGCCTGCTCGAAGTCATACTGGGCGCTGGTGTCGTCACCGGCGATGAGGGCTCTCCATCCTTCGTCGCAGAGCTGTTCGGGGTTCGAGGGAATGGGAACCGTGACATCGGTGCAGCCGGCAACCATAAGCGCCAGTCCGACGACCACGAGCCCGACTACTAGGGTTTTGTCCTTCACGGGGTTTTCCTCCTTAGCTTAGCGAACGAGGACGAGTCGCCGGGTTGCGCTGTTGGTTTCGGTATCGAGCTT
>CAYTCV010000034.1:0-19189 GCA_964436465.1 uncultured bacterium | reverse complement strand
AGTCCCACTGGTCCACGTAGGAGCTGTGGTCGTGGTCGAGGAAGTAGTCCTTGCGCACGGCCTTCATGTCGGTGTTGAGCCCCTCGCCGACCTTGCAGTCGAATTCCCTGAGCGCCATCCGCTTCCACTTGGTGGCGGCCTGCACCACCTGGGCGCGGATGGGGGTCTTCAGGCCGAGGCCGCAGTTGAATTCGATGGGCGTGCGGGAGCCGTCGCGGTCCAGGTAATCGTTCACGCCGCTCTCGCGGTCGACGATGAGCGGAACCTGGGTCATGAAGAGGTTCAGCTCCTTGCAGAGGTTTTCCTCGATATAGCGCTTTATGGCGAAGAGGGCCTTCATCCTCTCCTTGGGCGGCAGGAGCGGCTTGTAGTCCGTGGGAAGAATCTTCTCGACCTCTTCGTACGTGCTAATGCCCGGTCCCGCCAAATCAGCCTTTTTGTCGGCCATCGTCGGTTCTCCTTGTGGATTTTGTGTCGTCACAAAACGCGTGAATAGTATCGGTTAGCGGTCGGATTGTCAACGGGGGTGCGCCCGCGTCACCACGACGGTGAAGCCGTAAAAGCCGCGTCCCGGTGCGCGGACCGGCATCTTCTACCCTTGACTTGGCCCCGGGTGTAAGCCAAAATTCAACCCTGCTTCAGCAATTCGAGGGCAACCGGTCAATCCCAATCCCTTTCCCCGCAAAGGCAGTCCCATGAACACCCTCCAGGATATAAAACGGCTAATCGAGAAATCGGGCGTCCAGCTGATCCGGGTCTGCTTCACCGACATCATCGGCGACCTCAAGGGCTTCAACATTTTACCCACGGAGCTGGACAAGGCCGCGGGCGACGGCCTCGGCGTGGACGGCTCCTCCATCGAGGGCTTCGCCCGCATCAACGAGTCGGACCTGGTGGCGGTCCCCGACCTGGACACCTTCAAGGTCCTGCCGGATGCATTCGGCAACCGGGAGCTGCGGTACGCCCTGGTTTTCTGCGACCTCTTCACGCCCGACGGCTCCCCCTACGCCGGTGACCCCCGCTTCGTCCTCAAATCGAACCTGGACAAGCTGAAAGCCGATGGTACGACCTTCTACGTCGGCCCGGAGCTGGAGTTCTTCTACGTCAAGGGCGAGAGGGACCCCGAGCCGCTGGACCACGGCGGGTACTTCGACGCGAGCCTGATTTCCAAGACCGCCTTCGTTTGCGATAAGACCCTGGCCATGCTGGGCGACGAGGGCCTCGGAATAAAAGGCGAACTGAACCACCATGAGGTGGGCCCCAGCCAGTACGAGGTCGACCTCCGCTACGGGGACGCCCTCGTCATGGCCGACCAGGTGATGCTGGTCAAGCTCCTGATAAAGGAGGTCGCGCGGATGTACGGCATCCACGCCACCTTCATGCCCAAGCCGGTATTCGGGGAGAACGGCAGCGGGATGCACGTCCACCAGTCCCTCTTCCGGGACGGGAAGAACCTCTTCGTCGGTGAGGGGGGCACGGAGGCCCTGCCGGGGCTGAAGCTCTCCGACTTCGCCCTGAAGTACACCGCGGGGATTCTGGCGCACGTCCGGGAGGCCACCCTGGTGTTCAACCAGTGGGTCAACTCGTACAAGCGGCTCGTCCCCGGTTACGAGGCGCCGTGCTACATCGTCTGGGGACACCGGAACCGCTCGGCCCTGGTCCGGGTCCCGCACTACAAGACGCCGCAGTCGGCGAGAATCGAGCTGCGCAGCCCCGACCCCGCCTGCAACCCCTACCTGGCCTTCTCGGCGATGCTGGCCATGGGGATGAAAGGGGTGGAGGGTTCCTACGAGCTGTCCGAGCCCACCGAGGAGAACATGTACGACGCGGGCGAGCGCTCCTCGGAGATTCAGGAACTGCCGGAAAGCCTCTCCGAGGCGCTGGCCGTCTTTGAGAAGAGCGACCTCATGCGCCGGACACTGGGGGACCACGTCTTCGAGAAGTTTATCGCCAACAAGACCATCGAGTGGGACTCCTACCGCCAGGTCGTTACCGGATACGAAATCCAGCACTCGCTGCCGCGCCTGTAGGGGGTGCGCGGATGGAACCCGTTTACGACACGTATTGCGGCCTGTACTGCGGCGCCTGCCCGGTCCTGCTGGCCAACGAGACCGGGACCGTGGAGCGGCGGGCAGTGGAGTGGAACATGAAGCCCGGAGTGCTGCGCTGCTTCGGCTGCAAGTCGGAAACCAACGCGGCGTTCTGCGCCGATTGCGAGATGCGCCTCTGCGCCCGGGACCGGGGGCTCGGCTCCTGCCGGGAGTGCGACGAGTACCCGTGCCAGATGCTCAAGAATTTCCGGGCGGACGAGCACCCCCACCACTCCGCGGTCCTGAAAAATCTCGAATCGATACACAAGACGGGCCTGGACGCCTGGTTGGAAGAGCAGCGGGCGCGCTGGAGCTGCCCGGTATGCGGAGCGCGGTTCACCTGGTACGACGACCGATGTCCCGAATGCGACGCCGAGACCTACGACTGCCGGGCCGAGGAGCTGGACCTGTAGCGGATTTTTTTTTAAAACCGGACGGCGGGGGGGGCCTATATTCGGATTAGGCGATAAATACGCTCGGGATTGTAAACATCTGAAAAAGATGGCATACTGGGGGCGGAGGTCAGAGCGGGAGAGAACATGGAATCCTACACCGAAAAAGTCATAGACCACTTCCAGCACCCGCGCAACGTGGGCGAAATCCCCGACGCCGACGGCATAGGCCGCGTGGGCAACCCCACCTGCGGCGACATCATGGAGATGTACATCAAGGTGGATGAAAACGGCCGCATCACCGACTGCAAGTTCAAGACCTTCGGGTGCGGCGCCGCCATCGCCACCAGTTCCATCACCACCGAGCTGGTCATCGGTCTGACCATCGAGGAGGCGGAGAAGCTCAGCCGGAACGACGTGGCGGAGGCGCTGGGCGGCCTGCCCTCGATTAAGCTGCACTGCTCCAACCTGGCCACCGACGCCCTCCGGGCCGCCATCGCCCACTACCGTTGCCGCAAGGACGGCTCCTGTCCCGACCTGGAGATAATGGACCTGGGCGACACCTGCGGCCACAAGGACCACGGCGAGGACGGCCTGGGATAGCCGGATGGTTCCGAGATGTGAAAACGGCCCGAGCGGGCCGTTTTTTTACACTTGACGGGAACGGTGCGTTCCGGTTAGGTTTAAGGCAGTCTGGTTCTATACCAGGAGGAGCGGTATGAAATACAAGATTGCGCTGGTATCAGTGTTCCTTATCGCCTCGCTCGCCTCCGCCCAGGTCACGGTGACGACGGAATCCGCCAAACCCCGCCTGGCCATCATCCCCCTCGAGGCCAACGACATCAGCGAGACCGACGCCAGCATCGCCACCCAGTACCTCACCACCGAAATCATCCGCCAGGGTCGGTTCTGGGTCCTCGAGCGGGAGTATATGGCGCAAATCATGGAGGAGCAGGCGATGGTGCTGACCTGCACCGACGTCGAGTGCGCCATCGAAATCGGGCGGGTGCTGGCCGCCGAGCGGGTCATCGTCGGGTCGGTCACCAGCTCCGGCGGAAACTACGTCCTCACCATCCGCATGATAGACGTGGAGGAGGGGAGCGTCATCGCCAGCACCACGGAGCGCACCGCGGCCTCCAGCACGGCTCTATCAAGCCTGGCCAAGGACATCGGCGCCCGAACATACCTCAACACCATCGAGGAGCCGTCCAACACGGACTGGCTCTGGTGGACGCTGGGCGGCGTGGCGGCCGTGGGCGGCGGGGTCGCCATCGCCTTGATGTCCGGTGAAGACGGCGGCGGCGGGGACATGCTTCCCGACTGGCCCGGACTCCCCAACCATTAACGGTCCAGGAGAGGAGGCGGACATGCGAAAAATGCTATTCATTCTTATCCTGAGCGCTTCGGCGGTCCTGGCCACCATCTCCACTCAGACCGACTGGAGCGGCGGAGGCGGAGAGGAGGGGCCGGTCACGGACTGGGGGAACGAGTTTTACGATAGCTCGAGCGTCAACTACGGCCTGACCGGCCAGCTCACCCTGAAGCTGGCCAGCACCGTGGACCCCGTTTGCAACGTCATCGGCGAGAACGTGGATGAGGTGAAGAGCCTCGACGTGGGCGACATCGACGGGGACGGGGACGTGGACGTGGCCAGCGCGTCCAGCGGCGAGAGCGGCCTGACCTGGTGGGAGGACACGAGCGGGGACGGGCTGACATGGGCCATGCACTACATCGGCGAGGGGCAGACCGGCAACGGCCCCCATTACGTCTGGCTGGCCGACCTCGACAACGACGGAGACCTGGACATCATCCTGGTGCTCATCGACGCCGGCGCCGTCGTCTGGTGGGAAAACACCGACGGCCTCGGCGGGGACTGGAGACGACACTCCATCGACTACACCATGAACCGCCCCAACTACGTGGACACGGCGGACATCGACAACGACGGGGACCTGGACATCGCGGCGGCCATCGTGTCCGGCGACGAGTTCCGCGTCTGGGTGAACGGCGGGGACGCCTCATCCTGGACGATGTACAAGATGCAGTACTCCTTCGCCGGCCTGGGCGCCCCCACCTCCGTGCACTTCGCCAACATCGGCGGCAGCTCAAGGCCGGACCTAGTGGGATGCACCCATTGGGACGGCGACATCATCTGGTGGGAGAACAACGGCGGCGCGCCGGACACCTGGACGGAGAGGCATATAGCCACCGGTTTCCTCTGGGCCGAGTCGGTGAGCACCGCGGATTTGGACGGGGACGGAGACAACGATGTCGTGGCCTGCTCCGCGTACGACAGCTACCGCCAGGGGGACGGCCACGCGATGGTCTGGTGGGAGAACCCGAGCTGGACGGAACACGTCGTCCGGAGCGACTTCGGGCCATCGTACTACGTCCGGACCGTGGACTTCGACTACGACGGCGATTTCGACCTGTTGTCCACGGCGTGCGAGGAAGAGGGCGGCGGCGGCGGCGACAACGTGGTCCGCTGGTTCGAGAACTCGAACGGCGACGGCTCGAACTGGACCGGGCACACCGTCGAGGACTACTTCACCGGCGCGGGCCCCTGCAGCGCCGTGGACGTCACCGGAAACGGCATCCTGGAGACCGTCTCGGCGGCCACCGACCTGGGGGAAATCGCCTGGTGGCAGACCGTCAAGTACTCCAACTACGGCGAGCTGACCTCGTCCATCCTGGACAAGGGCGCCGACGGCCTCGGCTGGGGGGCGCTCTTCTGGAGCTCCAGCGACCCGGACCATACCACCCTCACCGTCCAGGTCCGCTCCGGCGATAGCCCGGGCGCCATGGGCTCCTGGTCGCAGGAAATCACCGACTCGTACTTCGACCTGAACGACATCTTCTCGGATACCGACCGCTACTTCCAGTACAGGGTGCTGATGGTGACCGAGGACGTGAGCCTTACGCCGCTTTTTAAGGACATAAACGTCGCCTACGGGTCGGATTCCTCGCCGCCGGTCATCCACCACACCCGGGTGCGGACGGCCCCCATCGACACCGCGATTCCAATCGAGAGCACCGTCTCCGACGACGAAGGTGTCGTCGGGGCGCGGCTGTACTACCGTCCGACCGGAGCCCCCGACTTCACCTGCGTGAGCCTGACCAAGTCCGGCGGCATGTACCGGTATACCATCCCCTCCGACTGCGTCACCGAGCGCGGCGTGGAGTATTACCTCTGGGCCAGCGACGGATTCAACGAGGTGACGCTACCGGCCGGCGGCGCCGACGACCCGTTCTCGATTCAGGTCACCTACACCGACGAGGGCATCAATCCGGGCGCTCCGCAGGACTCGGGGCACACCGTGGCCGATTACCGCCTCTTCAGCGTGCCGACGGACTACGGCGGCGACGGAGCCACGCCGGAATTCGTCCTGGAGGACGACCTGGGCCCCTACGACAGGAAAGAGTGGCGCCTGGCGAGGTATCAGGGCGGCTCCTTCGTCGAGTACACCTTCGGGACCATCGAGAACTTCACCCCCGGCCGGAGCTACTGGCTCATCGTGGCCACCAGCGGCATCACCCTGGATTCCGGCGCCGGGTGCAGCCCGGACACCTCCGACCCGTACCCCATCGTTCTCGAACCCGGCTGGAACCAAATTTCCGACCCCTACGCCTTCGATGTGGCCTGGTCCGACGTGCTCGCCCTGGACGACAACTCCGGCCTTGCCGGTCTGCTCCAGGACCCGGTCGGCTACGAGGGCAGCTACGGGTACGGCGTCGGGGTGCTGGAATCCTGGAAGGGCTACTGGGTTTACCTGGACGGCGGCTCGTCGGCGACGCTGTACATACCGCCCGTCGAGTACCGGCCCGAAAGCCCGCAACCCGATACTCCTCTAATCACGCGAACGTCGAGGACAGTAGGCTTCGCATCCCTGCTGCCGGCGCCCGAGGAGGAGCCCGCGTGGACGAGCACCCTTTCGGTCCCGGCGCAGACGGGTGCGGCGGGGCTGTTCGGCACCGTGCCTGCCGACGGTGCGGTGGGCAGCGGTCCGACGCAATCCGGCGCAACCCCAACGGCGTTCGCCGACGGGCACGCGGTCTATACCGGCGAGCCGGAGTGGACGCTGAAGCTGCGGCTGGATTCGGGCGGAATCGTGGACGACTGGAACCGCGTGGGCGTCGCCCGGGATGCGTCCAACTACTGGGACAGCCTGGAAAAGCGGGAGCCGCCCTACCTCTCCGGCGCGCCGAACCTGTGGTTCGAGCACGGGGATTGGCCGAACCGGCGCGGACGCTACGCCACCGATTGGCGACCGACGGTGGGCGAAGGCCTGGAATTCCGGATGTCGGTTTCCCCGGCCGCCGGGGAGGAAGAGGCCCTGCTCTCCTGGTCCGGGACCGACGACCTGCCGGCCTGGCTGGACGCGGTTCTTCTGGACACCGCCTCCGGGGCCGAGGTCGACCTCGAAGAGGCGGACGACTACTTCGTCCGCTTCACGCCCGGTGAGGAATCGCGCGAGCTCGTACTGTTCGTCGGCGGCGGCGACTGGGTAGACGACCGGCTGCCCGACGCGCCGCGGCGGACCTACCTCATGCAGAGCTACCCCAACCCGGCCCGGGGAACGTTGACCATCGCCTTCGGGCTCTCGGCGGACGGCCCGGTGGAACTGACGGTTTACGACCTGGCCGGCCGCCGGGTGGCGACGCTGCTGGAGGACGAACTGACCGCCGGGGACCGGCTGGTGAGCTGGGATTGCCGGGATTCGGCGGGAAGGGCGGTGCCGTCCGGTGTGTACCTCTACCGCCTCGTGTGCGCCGGGGACAGCCTGACGCGCCGCATGGTCATCACCCGGTAGGTCGTTCCCCCCGGAAAACGCCGCATAAAAAAAGGGGAGAGGCTGGGCCTCTCCCCCGTGCGTTTGGTTTTGCGCTTGTTAGCGGTCCTACCTGTCGTCGCGCGGTTTTCTCTCGCGGGCCTCATCCACGCGGATGGTCCGACCATCGAGCTCGGTACCGTCCATCTCGGATATGGCGTTTCTCCCCGCCTCGTCGTCGGTGAATGTCACAAAGCCAAAACCCCGGGACCGACCGGAATCACGCTCGGTGATTACCTTGGCCTCGACCACTTCGCCGAATTTCTCAAACGCCTCACGCAGCGACTGGTCGGTGGTGTCCCAGCTCAAACTCCCCACGAACAGTTTCACTCTCGGACCTACTTTCTCTTTGGCGCCTCATAGGCGCTCGCCCTTGGGGGGAAATCCCCCCTTCCGCAGGACGGCTGGTGGCCGCCCTCTTGATAACCCTAGCCAAGTTTGGGGCTAGAGCGAGCGAATCATAGCACTCGCACTTTCGCTTGTAAATAAAAAATTTAACGTATAACGGCCAGCTTGCCCGTGGTGAGCGCCCCGTCCGGCGTTTTCAGGGTGTAGAGGTAGATGCCCGAGGCCAGCGTAAGTCCAGAAGAATTAACCACTTCCCAGATGTACTCGTCGCCGTCCGCCGTGTCGCGGAAGACCCGCGCCCCGCCCGCGTCGAAGACGGAAATTCTCCGGTACCGGGGTGAAGTTGGTCGTGGAATAGCAATGGGCGGTGATGTAGACACACTCTTCGGGCCGGTGGCCGCTCGCCGATGACACGGTGGATTCCCGTCGGCCCGCTCTGCCGGTCGGTGAGCTGCGGGTAGCCGTGGCTCAACCGGAACTCCAAGGCGTGTAAAACTCATATAAATTTTACCAGAATTGCACCCGGCTCATCGGACGGATTCGTCTTTTTTAGTTTCCGACCGGCGCGACTGTAGTTTTGGTACAATGGGGTACTGGTTGGAACTTTAACCACCGACGGGCACCGATGCTCTTCAACTCACTCCAGTTCGCCGCCTTCCTCCCGGCGGTCGTCGTCGCCTATTGGCTGCTGCGCCGCAAGCCCCCCCGCTGGCAGAACCTGCTGTTGCTCGCCGCGAGCTACTTTTTCTACGCCTGGTGGGATTGGCGCTTCCTCGGCCTGATAATCGTCGTCTCGCTGACGGATTACCTCGTGGGGCGCGGCCTGGCGGTCGAGGAGCGGCCGGGACGGCGGAGGCTGCTGTTGGCGGTGAGCCTGGTCGTCAACCTCGGCATCCTCGGATTCTTCAAGTACTTCAACTTTTTCGCCGACTCGGCGGTGCAACTCCTGAGCCTGTTCGGGATGAAGGCGAGCCGGACCACCCTGGACGTCGTCCTCCCGCTGGGAATCAGCTTCTTCACCTTCAAGTCCCTGTCCTACTCCATAGACGTCTTCCGGAAAAAGTGCGAGCCGACGCGGGACGCCGTGGCGTATTTCACCTACGTCGCCTTCTTCCCCCAGTTGACCGCCGGGCCCATCGAGCGGGCGAAGAACCTGCTGCCCCAGTTTTTAAAATCCCGAACGTTCGACACCGACGAGGCCAAGGACGGTCTGCGGCAGATTCTCTGGGGCCTGGTGAAGAAAATCGCCGTGGCCGATTTCCTCGCCGGGTACGTGGACGCGGTGTTCCTGACCTACAACCAGCAGGACGGGCTGGTGCTCGTCGTCGGGGTTTTCCTGTACGCCATCCAGCTCTACGCAGACTTCTCCGGCTACTCGGACATCGCCATCGGCATCGGCAAGCTCATGGGGTTCAAGACCAACCCCAACTTCAACTACCCGTACTTCTCCCGGAACATCACCGAGTTCTGGCGGCGCTGGCACATCTCCATGATGAGCTGGTTCCGCGACTACATCTTCTACCCGCTGGGGGGGCCGTTCAAGGGGAAGGCGCGCTGGATACTCTACACCCTGGTGACCTTTACCGTGAGCGGGCTCTGGCACGGCGCCAACTGGACCTACGTCGCCTGGGGCCTGTTGAACGGGCTGTACTTCATCCCCATGATTCTGAAGAAGGAGCCGCCGACCTTCACCGGCATCGTGGCGAAGAAGCGCCGCCTGCCCAGCCTCAAGGAGGCGGGACAGATGCTGGGGACGTTCCTGTTGGTCCTGTTGGGCTGGGTGTTCTTTCGGTCCGATTCGCTCGGGCACGCCTTCGGTTACCTCACCCGGATGGTCACCCACCCGCTCATGCTGACCCAGGTCTGGTACACCTACTACGTGCTGCCGGTGCTGGTCAGTGTGGGGTTGCTGGTGGTGGAGTGGGTCCAGCGCAGAAAGCCCCACGCCCTCAGAATCGAGAAGCTGCCCGGCTGGGTCCGCTGGTTAATTTATTACGCCCTGGTCATCGGGGTGCTCTGCTTCGGCACCTTCGGCGGCTCCGAGTTCATCTACGCCCAGTTCTAGGAGCGGACGTGTCCTCCGTTATAAAGCGATTATTAATCTTTCTGCTCCCCATCCTGGCCCTGCTGGTTCTGCAGTACATCGTCGACCCGCTGGACATCTACCCGGGCGAGCAGTATTTCACCCCAATCACCTCCCACTACCGCTTCGTCAAAACCCACGATTACCTCTACAACCCGGACAACAAACGGGATTACGACGCCTTCATCCTCGGCTCGAGCCGGGTGATGCGAATCGAGGCGACCCAGCTCGACCAGTACGGGCTGAAGGCCTTCAACTACGGCATCAACATGACCCGCGCCGAGGATTATTACTGCCAGTTACGGCTGCTGCTGGAGAACAACACCGTCCCGATTAAACTACTCATCGTCGGACTGGAGCCGGAGCTTTATAGCAACATCTGGCCCGTGCACCGGCAACTGCTCCAGGTCCCCGAGCTTTGCCGTTACCTCGACAAGGACCTGCCGCTCCCCGAGGCCGGCAGCGAGGACTTCATGCAGGCCCTCAGCGAATCGGTGCGCTACTCCTTCACGGCCCTGTGGAACTGTGTGATGGGAATCAAACCCAGCGGTAAATACGAGTTCGACCCCCTGACCGGAGACTACGTGGAGAAAGAGGCGCGCCGAAGCGTGGTCAAGATTTCGAGCAACCTCCTGCAATCGCTCTACGATATCTACTCCGGCTTCACCGAGCTCGACCCCTCCCGAATCGAGTATTTCAATAGATTCATCGACCTTTGCTCCGAGAACGGCATCCGGGTAATCGGCTACGTAACAGGAAACCACCCGACCATGATAGACTTCCTCCGACAGCACACCGATTACGATAAAATAGTGGCCGAAGCGATGGCATACTGGAATTCCATCGAATACGACGGCTTTTCCTGGTGGGACTACACCAGCGTGGAGGCCTACGGCGGCGACCCCGACGATTACGCCGACCTGGCCCACATCGGCACCTACAACTCCGAGCGGGTAGCACGTTCTTTGATGGAAATTTACGAAACAACCGGAGTCGACGCTCCCAAACCCTGATATGACCGATACAAACCGAGCGAAGCGAGTTATGCCCCCGGCAAATACCTGCAGCCTGTGCGGCTTTGCAAACGCGCCCAACGTGCGCTTCTGCGGCGGTTGCGGCGAGCCGCTCGTCGAAGTGACGGTGGAGGAGGAGCGCAAGGACGTCGCCATTCTCTTCGCCGACATCTGCAACTTCACCGAGCTGGTGGCCAGCCACGACCCCGAGGAAACCAAGGACAAAATCGAACAGTGCCTGCGGATGATGGCCGACTGCGTGACGGCCATGAACGGGGTGGTGGAGAAATTTATCGGCGACTCGGTCATGGCAGTGTTCGGCGTTCCGGTGACCCACGAGAACGACGCGGAGCTGGCGGTTCGCGCCGGTCTGCGCATCGTGGAGAGCGCCCACAGCTACGGCATCCACGAAGGCCTGGAGCTCGAGGTCCGCGTGGGCGTCCACTTCGGCGAGGTCATCGTAAGCCGTCACTCGCAGGCTCCCGGTCGTGCGCACCACGTGTTCGGGAACGCCGTCAACATAGCCTCCCGGCTGGAGACCATGGGTCTGGTGGGTGAGGTCGTAGTCTCGGACGAGGTTTACCGGAAGACGAAGGAGTTCTTCGATTTCGTTAAACTGCCGAGCGTCCGGGCCAAAGGCGTACGGTCGGAGCTCAAGCGTCACCAGGTCGTCGGGGAAAAGGTCGTCCGGGGAAAAATCCGCGGTGTGCCCGGGCTCTCGTCGCCGTTAATCGGACGCAAAGAGGAGCTGGAAATCCTCCGGAGCCTGTTCCGGGACGTGGCCGATGGGAGGGGGCTGCGGGTTGCGACCATCGTCGGCGAGGCCGGAATCGGGAAGACGCGGTTGGTGGAGGAGCTTCTCCTCGCCCTGCAACAGGCGGACTCGAAGCCCCGCGTTCTGCACGGTCGCTGCCTGGGTTACGCGGGAGCCCCGCCGTACTACCCAGTCGCCGAGATAATAAAGAAGGCCACCGGCATCAAGGACGACATGCCCCAGAAGGAGATGGCCGACCAACTCGACTCATCGGTGGAGAAGCTCCTCGGCCGCCGGATGCTCGGTGACGTGGACGCCGTGGGCATTCTGTCGAAAATTCTCTCCTTCACCGGGGACGGGGACTCACCCGACGAGGGTGACAACCGTCAGATTCACAATCAGGTACTTCTGGTGGTCGAGGAGCTGCTCCGCGCCCTGTCCAAAGAAGAAAACGTCGTGGTGCTGGTGGAGGATATCCAGTGGTCCGACAGCTCTTCCCTGACGCTCCTGAGCCACCTGGCCCGGTCCCTGGTCGACTCAAGCTGTCTGCTGATTTTCAATTCCCGCCCTCCCGGGAACCACGCGGCCGCACGGGCCTTCCTGGAGGAACTCCCGAAGTCGGAACGCCACACGAGAATCAACCTCAGGGACCTCACCTCCGACGACACCCGTCGGCTTTTATCCGAGCTGTTGACGGTCGAGGAGCTGGACGAAACCAAACGGCGGGTCATCATCAAGCTCGCTGCCGGCAATCCCTTCTTCGTCGAGGAAATCATCAAGAACCTCATCGAGAAGGGGGACCTCGAATACCGGGACGGTCACTGGTACACGAACGACGAGGAGGGCGGTTTCGATATCCCCGACACCGTGGAGGGGGTGCTCCGCTCCCGAATCGACAATCTCCCCGACAAGGAGAAGAAGGTTATCCAGCGCGCTTCCGTCGTCGGAGAGGTGTTCTGGCGGCGCATAGTGACCGAGCTGATGACCTACGCCGTGGGGGACTACCTGGCGGACCTGGAGAAGAGGGACCTCATCCACCGGCGGCTCGAGTCCCTCTTCGAGGATGACCTGGAGTACATCTTCAAGCACGTCCTTCTGCACGAGACGGTCTACAAGAGCCTGCTCCACCGGGAACGCCGCGAGCTGCACCTGAAAACGGCGAAGTGGATAGAGAACAACTACTCCGACCGAATCCAGGCCTACCAGTCGCTGGTTGCCAACCACTTCGAAAGCGGCGGCGCGCCGGAGCAGGCCGCCGTGCACTACTTCGAGGCCGCAAGGCACGCCGCGTCGCTCTACGCCAATGAGGACGCGAAGCTCTTCTTCACCAAGACGGTCGAGAACACGCAGGACGGGGACCTCACCCACCGGGCCTATCTCGAATGGGGCAACGTCTGTCTGGAAACGGGGAAGCCGCACGAGTCCATCGACCTCTTCACGGCCGCGCTGGGGTACTGCTGCAACACCGTGGAGCGCGCGGAAATCATGGAGCGCATGGGTTCGGCCCACGAACGGCTCAGCGAATACCCCCGTTCCCTGGAGTACTACGACGATTCTCTGACGCTGTTGAAGGATGAGCCTCCCTCGCTGCTCCAGAGCAAGACCCTGTACGGCATAGCCTGGGTCCATTACCTCCGCGGGGATTTCCAGGAGGCCCTGGACAACATCATCCGGGCCGAGGAGGTCATCGACCGGGTCGGCGGGGAAGACATCATCTCGGACAGAGTCCGCGCCCGCATCTCGAATATACACGGCAGCATCCTCAACGAGATGAAGCGGCTCGACGAGGGACGTGAGTACCAGAGCCGCACTCTGGCGTTGTACGAGAAGCACGGCGACCTTCTCGGCATGCAGAGTGTGCTGAACAACATCGCCACCGTGGAGATGGAGGAGGGAAGGTACGGGGCGGCCCTCGAGATGCTGGAGCGCTCCTATGAAATCGCCGAGCGCTGCGGGGATAGATTGGGCCAGGCCATCAACTGCAACAACATGGCCTCCATCTTCACCACCTTCGGGCGCTTCGACCGCGCCGAGGAGCTTTACGCCCGCTACCTGGAGATGAACGCCATAATAAACAACCGCCTGGGAGACGGTTTCGCCAACTACGGCCTCGCCTCCCTGTCACGCCTGCGGGGGGAGTACGACAAGGCCGAGAATCACTTCCACCGGGCGATTGAAATCTACGACGAGGTGGGGGCCCAACGGATGACCCTGGTCGTCAAGCTGTCCCTCGCCGTTTTTTACGCCGAGGTCGGGCGAGAGGGGGAGTCCGAGGCGCTTTTCGCCGAGGTGGGCGAGTTCATGGACGAGAAGGAGGTCGTCGTTTACCGCCTGAGCGCCCTGGGGCTCACGGCACGTCGCCGGGAATTCTCCGCCAACGAGCGGGAACGCCTCCGGGCTTTCCTGCCCGCCGCCGAAGCCGGATACGAGAAGGAAACAGACCGGAACGGCAGGCTGGAGGAGGCGGTACACCTGGCGACTCTCTACGGGCGGATTGGAGAAGCGGAGAAGGCCGCCCGCTTCTGGGAGTCGGCCCGGGTCATTTTTGAAGAGATTTTAGGGAACATCGGCGATGAGGAATTGCGGGCGACCTTCCGCGAGACCATGGGCCGGCGGGGCTACGTCGTGTGACCGACGACGGCGCGACGACAGCCGGCCCGGAAGGGCTTTTTTTTATACCATTGCGGAGTACCCCTTCATTCTGAAACGACCATTCTGGCGGATATCCATTCGAGAAGCACATCGAGGCAAGCGATTAGGAAACGACCGCCGGTCTATTAATCAACGGCCAAACACCCCCACTACGCACCTACGGACGACATCGCGTAACGGTTTGATGCGCACCGGCAACCGGGGCATAAAGATTGCTTCAACAATCAGTACAACGTCTAAACCACTTAAGTGCGTTATTGAGACAACTGTAATAGGGGGAATCGGCTACCGCGAAGGCGCCGCCCCCGTCAAGGAGAATCAGCCCATGCCCGAAAAAATCATCATCGTGGAAGACGAAATCATCGTCGCCATGGACCTGAGCCTTCGCCTCTCACGGCTCGGCTACGACGTAATCGGCGTCTTCTCCACCGGCGAGGAAGCGGTGGAACAGTGTGCCAAAACCCGCCCCGATATAATCCTCATGGACTACACGCTCCGGGGGGAGCTCAACGGCCTGGAGGCCACCAAGCTCATCCACTCGCTCTACGACACGCCGGTGGTGATGCTCAGCGCCCTGCCTCAAAACACCGAAACCCGGGAATGCGACGGGTACGTGGTGAAACCCTTCGAGCTCTTCGGTCTGAAGAGCACGATTGAGAACGCCCTGCAAAACTCAAGGAGCATCAAAGCCTCGTAACCAGGGGCCATGCCGAAAGGGTGCCGTCCACCGGTGGGCGTCCCTCGAGCCCAAGGATAACCGCCGGCGCCCATCCGACGAGAACGTCCACCGCGAATAAACGCAATCTAAGTAAAATCGGCTAAATCATTCCCCTCAGGCGAGGTAATCCAATGGAACCTAAGACTCGTGTACTAATCGTTGACGACGACTCCAACTTCTGCGAAAGCACATGCGACGGCCTCAGCCTCGAGGGTTACGACGTCCGGTACGCCACCACGGGTAAAGAGGGGCTCGAATATTTCAAATCCTGGAATCCCAGCATCGTCCTGTTGGACCAGAAACTCCCCGACATCCTGGGCACGGAGGTCGAGAGGCAGATTAGAGAGGCGGACCCCGGGGTCAAGGTCATCTTTGCCACTGCCTACGGGTCGCTCTCCGGGGCGGTCGAGGCGGTCAAGAACGGGGCCTTCCACTACCTGACGAAACCGCTCGAAATAGATGAGTTCTACTTCACCGTGGCCAAGGCCGCCCGTCTGGCCGAGCTGGAACGGCGCAACCGCATCTCGGAGTTCCAGCTCTCGCGGGCGCGGCAGACCGACGAATTCTCGGGAGATTCCTCGGCGATTCAGGAGACACAGCGACTCATCGAGCTGGCCGCCCAGACCGACTCCACGATACTCATCACCGGGGAGACCGGGGTCGGCAAAGGGGTCGCGGCGCGGGCCATCCACCACAAAAGCGGACGGAAGGACGACCTGTTGTCCGTGAACTGCGCCTCGATTCCCGAGAGCCTCATCGAATCGGAACTCTTCGGTTACGAGAAGGGGGCCTTTACCGGCGCCGATTCACGACGCAAGGGGGTCTTCGAGCTGGTCAAGGACGGCACCCTTCTGCTGGACGAAATCGCGGAGATGCCCCTCCCGCTCCAGAGCAAGCTCTTGACCGTGCTGGAGGAGGGCCGGATTCGCCGCCTGGGGGGCGACGCGGAGATACTCCTGAACGTCCGGGTCATCGCCACTACGAATCGGCCCATCGTCGAGGACATAAAGAACGGCCGTTTCCGCGAGGACCTCTACTTCAGGCTGGCCGTCATTACCATCAACGTTCCCCCGCTCAGGGAGCGCAGGGAGGACATTCCCATCCTCTGTAAAAATATTCTGGAAAGCATGACCAACTGTATCTACCAAGAGCTGCCCCAGGAGCAGCTCACGGCGCTGGCAGTTTACCGTTGGCCTGGGAACGTGCGCGAACTGCACAACATCCTTGAGCGCTCGGTGATTCTCGCCGCCGGTGGGGAGCTCGACCCCGCGTCGCTTATCGAGGGCGTATCCGGGAATTGCGGCGGACCGGGGACGAGCGATATACGGTCCCTGGAGGATATCGAATGGGAGCACATAGAGCGGGCCCTGAAATTCCACCGGGGCAATAAGACCCATGCGGCGGCAGCGTTGGGGATATCGCTTTCGACGCTCAGACGGCGCGTCTCGGCTTACGAATACCTGAACAAGACGGCCTGAGGCGTCCACTTCCGAGCTCAGCAGGGTGTTACAGGCCGTCCACCGACGGCCTTCCTTCATACCGTAGAGCAAGGCGGCTCAACGGATTGAGCCGCTTTTAGTAACCCGGTTTCGGATATGAGGGGTAAAAAATTTGTAATCTTGGAATTTAAACCCTACAATGGGGGTGACACGCACCGGATTACCACGTGATTTATTCGAAACGAATCATTCTTGGTCTGATTATCCTCATGATTCCGGCCGCCGGGATGAACGTCCTCGGCACCCGCGCCCTGGGGATGGGCGGCGCCCAGGTGGCGCTGGTCAACGACGCCACCGCCGCTTTCTGGAATCCGGCGGCCTTCGGGAATCAGGTCAGCTTCTCCACCTCCGAAAGCATCTTCGGTTTCTCGGGCGAGGACAACCTCACCCAGTACGTCAACGGACTGAATCAGTATTTCGCTCTAAAAGACACCATCCCGAACAATTACAAGGATTTCCTGGACTATATGGACAAAAATTCCGAGGAGGCGCACGGATACATAGACGACATCGTGAACTCCCTCGGCGATTTCAACGACCCCGGCGTGGGCATCGTCTGGGACCTCCACTCCGGCGTGGCGACCCGGGTCGGCCCCGCGGTCGTGTCCTGGCTCTACGAAAACCACATCGAGGTGGGCCCCTGGGTGGACAACCACATATCCCGCCTCATCCCCACCGAGTACCTGCGGTCCCCTCAAGACGTCCTCACCCTCTACAATGAGGGGCTTCTGACCGATGAGGAATTCGCCCTGCTCTGGCCCGGCTACAACCCCAACCACCCGGACCAGGACTCGTTCATCGGCGACCACACCGGGAACAGCATCGGTCTGGACGATAACAACTCCCTCATCAACATCTCGGGCCTGGTGACGAACACCATCGGGTTCAGCTACGGATACTCCTTCGAGCTGACCCGGGACGACTTCATCGCGGTGGGCGGAACCCTCAAATTTATATTCGGGGAGCGCAGCGGGGATTCCACCGGCATTCTCATCGGCTCCGACCTGACCAACTTTGACCCGGGCATCCTCGACGTCGGCTCGAACTGGATTCTCAACAACATCTTCACCCTGCGCACCATCACCACGGGCAGCGGCTTCAGCGTGGACCTGGGCGTTCAGGGGAGCCTGGGCGAGCAGTTCCGCTACGGGCTCCTGGCGCGCAACCTCATCCCCACCCAACTGGCCTGGGACGACCCGCGATTCAAGCCCACCCGGATAAATCCGGAGCTCCGCCTCGGCGCGGCCTACGAGCCCCTCGATGGGCTACTGGTGGCGCTGGACCTGGACCTTCTCCCCGTGGATAACCTGTCCTACAGGTACAATCCGGAAACCGGAATCGAGGAGGACGCGGTCTCCTACCACGAGCGGAGCATCGCCCTGGGCGCCGAGTACACCCTCGGCGGGATTTTCACCGTGCGGGCCGGGATGAGCACCAATTACAACGCCCTCTTCGAGGAGGCGTCTCCGGCCAAATTCATCCTCTCCACCGGATTCGGATTCGACATCGGTGAGGTGTTCCACATGAGCCTGGCGTTCATGAGCAACTTAATCCGACCCCGGGAGGTGGACGCCAGCCTGGGCGGCTCCCTCTCGCTCGGCTTCACCCTGTGAGCCGGCGACGGCGGTCCCTCTCCGGACCCACCGGGTCTTTTTTTTTACGGGGTTGAGGAGGGGTGTCGCCGATACGCTGATGAGTTACAATGATTGCGTGACGTCCCAGGCATTTGAGCGTTGTTGATAAGAAAGAGAAGAACTTTTTTTACACGGGGGAGTGATATGAATACGCGTTCCGTAAAGCGCGGCAGAACCGCCTTTTTAATCACGGCTATTCTCGTAATCGGGCTGGCCATGACGATGGAGTGTGCGATGACGACCACCGAGCGCTTGGGGCTCCCGGCACTAAAGACCGTCGGGCATGTCGAGCTCGACCGCTACCTGGGCACCTGGTACGAAATCGCCCGTTTTCCCCAGTCCTTCCAGGAGGGCTGCGTGGCCTCCACCGCGAACTACACCCTGCGCTCGGACGGGCTCATCGACGTCCTCAACACCTGCCGCCAAGACACCCTGGACGGCAAGGAGCGCAGCGCGAAAGGCCTGGCCCGCGTGGTGGACGCCGAAACGAACGCCAGGCTCCAGGTGACCTTCTTCCTCTTCTTCTGGGGCGACTACTGGATAATCGACCTGGCCGACGATTACAGCTGGGCCGTGGTCGGCCATCCCAGCCGTGACTACCTGTGGATTCTCTGCCGCACCCCGCAGATGGACGAGGGAGTTTACTCCGGCATCATCGAGCGCCTCAAAGCCGTGGGCTACGAGACCGACCGCCTTTACGTGACCCCGCAGGTCGGGACCGCGGTGGATTGAGCCCGCCCGACGGCGGAGATAACATAAGGCCCCTCCCCGCGGAGGAGCCTTCTGTATTGGTGGAGGCGGGCTGCTATATTTAAAGCCACTAAGGATAAGCGCTGACCTCATTCGGGAGAAGTACAAAGAGAAGTATGAGAGACCAATTAAATTAGTACGGCGTCATAAATAGCGCGCTGACACGGGCTCAACCGATTCGGCGGGGAGAATAACTAACTGTAGATACATGGAGCAGCGTTTCTTCTTAGGGTTTTCTTGACCTGTGTTAGAATTATATCGGACCTTGGGACAACTAATTGCGTTCAATTCAACCAAATATAAGTGGGGAATATGATGATAAAACATTCTTCAGCTTCCTTCCGACACTGGTTCAATGCAGGGATCGGTACGTTGTGTCATGACATTCAGAATAACTGGGCCAGTTGCCCCCCAGAAGCCCTCAAAT
>CAYTCV010000033.1:8391-19975 GCA_964436465.1 uncultured bacterium | reverse complement strand
CCCGGTAGGCGTCGGGGATGCGGTCGGCGTCGCCGAAGGCGAGGTAGAGCTTGTAGAGAGCGTAATCGGTGTAGGTGAGCTCACCCCGCTCGTAGGCCGACCCGATCAGCTCGAGGGTGGTCGGCGGGCTCGCCGTACTGGCGAAAGCTCCGGCCGACAGCGCCAAGGCGATCAGGATGGCAAGGCCTTTGGTTCGCATTGAAAATCCCCTTTCTTGGAATAACCGAAATTGGAACGATACGGAAACTTTCCGGCGACCCTGGACTTCATCCCGAGCGGCAAAGTCCGGTCACCAGCGGTCGAAAGAGGGTAAGACGAAGAGCAGAGAATTCCATCCGGCATTTTAGCATTATCATTCAAGGCGCGTCAAGGCGACTCACCCCCCGGAGGCGGGGTTTCTGAATCCGGGCGGGGACGCGATTCGGTAGGAGTATTCGGAAGATGAAGCCGCTTTTTTCCCCGCACCGGCGCCGGAGGTCAAGGAAAGCCCGATTTTAAGGTAAAATAGAACTTTACCGTTTCTCTCGGAGGGTTCGATGAGTTTCTCCGGATACGTGCGGCTGGTGCGGCCCTTCACCCTGTTGGCTCCCTTCTTCGGGTTCGTGTGTTTCGCCCTCGTCGCCGCGGGCTCTCCGGTGGGCGGGGAGGTCGCGCTCACCTGGGGCCTGGCGGTGAAGATTTTTTTGGGCGCCCTCGCCGCGGCCACCCTCAACATGGCCTCCAACACCGTGAACCAGATTTTCGACCGTGATATCGACGCGGTGAACAAGCCGCAGCGGCCCCTGGTGACCGGCGAGGTGACCCTGCGGGGGGCGGCGGCGGCCTGCATCGTTTTTTATCTCATCGCCGTCGGCCTCTCGCTCCTGGTCAACCTGCAATTTTTCATCATCGTCCTGGCCACCTGCATCGTGACCTACTCCTACTCGGGGCCCCCCTTAAGAACGAAGCGCAACGCCTTCGCGGCCAACTTCACCATGGCGCTGCCCCGAGGGGCGCTGTTGGTAATCGCGGGCTGGAGCGCGGTGAAGTCCGTCTGGTTCGCCGAGCCCTGGTTCATCGCCGGCGTGTTTTTCCTCTTCATCCTCGGGGCCTCCACCACCAAGGATTTCGCCGACATGGAGGGGGACGCCCGTTACGGCTGCCGGACCCTGCCCGTCATCTTCGGTGTGCGCCGAGCGGCGTGGATGATTGCGCCCTTCTTCGTCATCCCCTTCGGCCTGGTGTACCTCGGCCTGGGACTGGGAGTGCTGGAGGGAAACGCGACGGCCCTGTCCATCCTGGCCGGAATCCTCGTCCTCTGGGGCGCGTTCATCGTGAGCCTCATCCTGCGGGACCCGAGCCGCCTGGCCACGGAGAGCAACCACCCGTCGTGGAAGCACATGTACCTCCTCATGGTGGTGAGCCAAATCGGCTTCGCCGTCAGCTACCTGGTGTGAGATTGGTGCCGATATGGCACACCGCGGGGGAGGGGCGACTTAATGGCAGGTGAGCGGCGGCGCGCCGCCGAGGAGCTCGGGCGCTCCGGGGCCCCGTAAGCCCCATTCGGCGGGTCGGGGCCGCGAGCGCGCGGCTGGTACGGTAATTGCGTTGAACAAAGACCGAGGTGATGATGTAGATGCGCACCGTGCTTCTGGCCGACGACAACCGCGAATGCCGCGATTCCCTGGCGCGGATGCTGAAACGCTGGGGCTGCCGGTTCCTGCCGGCCGTGGACGTCGCCGAGGCGCTGTGGCTTCTGGAAAAAATCCCCCTCGACCTCGCCATCCTGGACCTGGAGATGCCTTTCGGGGGCGGACTTTCGGTGCTCCAGCGGATTCGCGTCAGCCAGCCCGGTCTCCCGGTGCTGATGCTGACCGGCTCGGCGAGCCGGGAGTCGCTCCTGCGCGCGTACGCCGCCGGCGCCTACGGATTCCTCCCGAAACCGGTCAGCGTGGACCTTCTGCGGCAGATGCTCGCGGAGGTCCTCACCACCAACATGCCGGCCCCGTTTCGGATGGGCACCCTGTTCCTCTATGAACCGAGAAACGCAGTTACGCCTCCGGCGAAAAGAAGGGACCGATAATGCGTAAATCCGCCTTCGCGCTCATTTTCCTCCTGGGGCTCCTCCTCTCCGCGCAGGCCCTGGATTCCAGGGACGTGCTGGCCCTCCTGAACGCCGGAGCCCGGGACGAGGTCCTCATCGACGCCATCCTGAAAACCGGCTCCAAGCCCATGTTTACCGCCCAGGAGCTCGTCACGGTGGACGACGACTACCGCGTGGACGCGGAGCTCATGTACCTGTGCCTCCAGGGTGAGCCGCTCTCCAGGGACCACGTCATCAACCTCGCCCGCATAGACTTCGACGATGACTACTTCATCAAGCTCATCGCCTCCCCGGGCATCGGCTTCAAGGTCGAGACCGACGACTACATGGTCTACCGCAGCCTGGACATGGATGAGGACGTGCAGCGGGCGCTGATGACCGCCACGCCGGTCGGCGTGACGGACGTCGTGGAAACGCCGGAAAAGGTCAGCCTCAACATCGTCATCACCGGCGACGACTACCAGGCCGGCAGCGGAAAGACCATCTACTTCTACATCCTCTACGACGGGAACGTGCAGCGCGAGGTGGTGGACGATAAAATCGACACCATCATCGGCTCGGCCCGGTACAACAAGTTCATCTTCACCAGCTACACCGAGATGGTGGACCCGGGGCCGCACACGGTCGCCATCGCACTGGTGCCCTCGGACCACGGCAAGCCCTCCCAGAGCGAGATAAACGCGAACATCCTCTTCACCAAGAGAATGGACTTGGGTGAGGGCTTCAACCAGCTCAACCTGCAGTGCCGACTGGTTCCGGGAACGGAATCCTACGAGCTTTTCGAACGTTAAAAAAAAGCCCCGCGGCGGGATTCACCACCGGCGGGGTCGGCGAACTACGAAAGATACCGGAGGAAACACCCGTGTCCAAAGTAATCGGAATAGACCTGGGGACGACCAACTCCTGCGTGGCGGTGATGGAGGGCGGCGAGCCCACCGTCATCCCCAACGCCGAGGGCGGCCGCACCACCCCCAGCGTCGTCGCCTTCACCAAGGACGACGAGCGCCTCGTCGGGCCCGTCGCCAAGCGCCAGGCCATCACCAACCCCGACAACACCGTCTTCTCCATCAAGCGCTTCATGGGCCGCAAGTTCGACGAGGTCACCGAGGAAATCAAGACCGTCCCGTTCAAGGTGGTCAAGGCGAAAAACGGCGACGCCCAGGTCCAAATCGGCGACAAGACCTACACCCCGCCGGAAATCTCGGCCATGATTCTGCAGAAGATGCGGCAGACCGCCGAGGACTATCTGGGCGAGAAGGTGACCAAGGCCGTCGTCACCGTGCCGGCCTATTTCAGTGACTCCCAGCGCCAGGCCACCAAGGACGCGGGGAAAATCGCCGGCCTCGAGGTCCTGCGCATAGTCAACGAGCCCACGGCGGCTTCACTGGCCTACGGTCTCGACAAGGGCGCCGAGCACAAGACCGTCGCCGTCTTCGACCTGGGAGGCGGCACCTTCGACGTCAGCGTCCTCGAGCTCGGCGACGGCGTCTTCGAGGTCAAATCCACCAACGGCGACACCCACCTGGGCGGCGACGACTTCGACAAGCGGGTCATAGACTGGCTCGCCGACGAGTTCAAGAAGGAGCAGGGCATCGACCTGCGCTCCGACAAGATGGCGCTCCAGCGCCTCAAGGATGCCGCCGAGAAGGCCAAGTGCGAGCTCTCCACCGTGGCCAAGACCCCCATCAACCTGCCCTTCGTCACCGCCGACGCCTCGGGGCCCAAGCACCTCAACGTGGAGCTCTCCCGGGCCAAGTTCGAGTCCCTGGTGGGCGACCTCATCGAGCGCACCGTGGAGCCGTGCAAAAAGGCCATGGCGGACGCCGGCGTCAAGCCCGCCGGCATCGACGAGGTCATCCTGGTCGGAGGCTCCACCCGCATCCCCGCCGTGCAGGCCAAGGTCAAGGAACTCTTCCAACGCGAGCCGCACCGGGGCGTCAACCCCGACGAGGTCGTGGCCGTGGGCGCCGCCATCCAGGCCGGAATACTGGCCGGCGAGGTGACCGACATCCTCCTGCTGGACGTAACCCCGCTCTCCCTGGGAATAGAAACCCTGGGCGGCGTATTCACCCGGCTCATCGACCGCAACACCACCATCCCGGTGCACAAGAGCCAGATTTTCACCACCGCCGAGAACAACCAGACCACGGTGGAGGTCCACGTCCTGCAGGGCGAGCGCGAGATGGCCATGTACAACAAGACCATCGGCCGCTTCCACCTCACCGGAATACCCCCCGCCATGCGCGGCGTGCCGCAAATCGAGGTCTCCTTCGACATCGACGCCAACGGCATAGTCAAGGTCTCGGCCAAGGACATGGCCACGAGTAAGCAGCAGGAAATCACCATCACCGCCTCCAGCGGGCTCACCGACTCCGAAATCGACCAGATGGTCAAGGACGCCGAGTCCCACGCCGACGAGGACAAGAAGAAGCGCGAGGAGGTGGACCTGCGCAACCAGGCCGACTCCGCCGTCTTCGGCGCGGAGAAGCTCCTCAAGGACATGGAGGGCAAGGTCCCCGCCGACGACAAGGCCAAGGTCGAGGCCGCCATGGAGCGGGTCCGCGAGGCACTCAAGGGCGAGGACACCGCCGAGGTCCGCTCGGCCATGGAGGGGCTCAACGGGGCGCTCAACGAGCTCTCCGCCAAGCTCTACCAGCAGTCCGGCCCGCAGGGTCAGCCGGGCGGCGGTCCGGGCCAGCCGGGAGGCGAGCCCGAAGGCGACGGCGCGGGCGATAAGGACGACGTCGTGGACGCCGACTACGAGGTCCTCGACGACGACGACAAGAAATAACCCCCTGCCCCTTCTCCCCTCCCCCCTTGGGGGGAGGGCTGGGGAGGGGGGTTCATGTCCCCTCTCCTTCCGGGGGCTTGGGAGTAGGGCCGTCTAAAAAAACGCGGCGGCCCGCAGAGGGGCCGCCCTACATGGAAGCAGCCTGGACTCGTGGAGCCCCGCATCCCCTCTCCCTTCCAGGGAGGAGGCTCGGCCTCACGGGTTAGGGTGAGGGTCAAACCTCAATATAACCAGGGGGCGGGTCGGCGGGCCCGCCCTTCGACCCACCTGAAGGTCCGGGCGGAAATAATCTATACTGAGTAAAACACTCAGGGTCCGAGACCGGACATTTCCACCCCCCCCAAAGGCGGAACCATGGCCATGCAGCAAGAGATTCGCGGCGCCCTGATGAAGGCGATTCAGGACACCAAGGGCGCGTTCGCCACGGTCCTGTTCGAGATGACCGGCATCATGGTGGACAAGGTGGACATCAGCGGCCGCTTCAACGTGGACAACGCCGCCATGTCCTACATCGGCGTCCTTCTGGCCGCCCGGAAGGCCTCCCTGGACTCCGGCGGCGACGGCCAAATCGCCAACATCATCGTCTCCTCGAACATGACCCACGTCGTTTTCGCCCCCATGTCGGAAAATTACCTCGTCGGGATGGGGGTCTTCCTCGGGGGCAACCTGGGCCAGGCGCTGCTGACCATGCGCCGCCTGAAGGAGCACCTCGGCCCCCTCATCGAGGGACATGGAGAACAGAAGAACACCTGAGCCGGCGGATTTCGGCGAACCGTCCGCCCCGGAGCGCGACGCGGAGATTCCGGTGAAACCGGAACCGCGGCCGCCCGCGCCCGGGGAGGAACTGGCCGAGCTGCGGGACAAGTACCTCCGCCTGGCCGCCGATTTCGACAATTTTCGCAAGCGCAGCCTGGCGCAGGGGCGCCTGGTCCGCGCCGAGGCGTACCGGACGCTCCTGGCGAGCCTCCTGCCGGCGGTGGACGACCTGCACCTCGCCGCCGCCCACGACACCGCCGACGAGGCCTACCGCGCCGGGATTCTGCGGGTCATCGAGAAGCTGGACGGCGCCCTGGCCGCCGTGGGGGTGGAGCGGATGGACCCGCTCGGGAAGCCCTTCGACCCCCGCCTCCACGAGTGCCTGGCGGTCCGGCCGGAACCCGGAGCCGAGCCCGGCACCGTCATCGGCGTCCACGCCCAGGGCTACCGCTGGGGGGACGTGGTCCTGCGCCCGGCGCAGGTGGTCGTGGCGCAGTCCCCGCCGGACGACGGGATGGATTTTTCTCTGAACGGCGCCGATGGCTAAGGACTACTACCAGATACTGGGCGTGCCGGAGAACGCGAGTGAGGCCGACATCAAGCGCGCCTACCGCGAGCTGGCCAAGAAGTACCACCCGGACCGCAACAGCGAAAACGCCGACGCCGAGCATCGCTTCAAGGAAATCGGCGAGGCCTACTCCGTCCTGTCCGACAAAGAGAAGCGGGAGCAGTACGACACCATCCGGCGTTACGGCGGCTCCTACGACCCGCGCACGGCCGGTCAGCCCGGCGGCGGCGGTTTCGGCGGCAGGGGGTTCAACCCCGGCGATATCTTCGGCGGAGGCGGGGGCGGCGTCGGCGACCTCTTCGAGCAGTTCTTCGGCGGCGCCGCGCGCGGACGCGCCCGCTCCACCCGCCGGGCCGGCGAGGACATCACCCTCACCATCGGCGTGGACTTCCTCACCGTGGCCCGGGGCGGAAAGGTCAAGCTGCGCGTCCCCGCCTCGGGCGTCTGCCCCGTGTGCAAGGGCTCGGGCGGCCAGCCGGGGACGAGCTACTCCACCTGCGGCGAGTGCAACGGCACCGGCCGCGTGACCCGCTCCCAGGGCGGATTCGCGTTGAGCCAGACCTGCACCCACTGCCTCGGGCGCGGGGTGATTCCGGCCCAAACCTGCGCCTCCTGCTACGGCACCGGCCGCGCCCAGGGGGACACCACCATCGCGGTGACCGTCCCCGCCGGCATCTCCGAGGACCAGAAAATCCGCATCCCGGGCCGCGGCGAGCCCGGCACCAACGGCGGCGCCCCCGGAGACCTCTACGTCCGGGTCCGCGCCAACCCCCACCCCCGCTTCCGCCGCGAGGGCGTAGACGTCTACACCGAGGAGGAAATACCGCTCACCGCCGCCATCCTCGGCGGCGAGGTCTGCACCCAGACCATCCACGGCGAGGTCTGCGCCAAGGTGCCGCCGGGGACCCAGCCCGGCACCAAGCTCCGCCTCAAGCGCAAGGGCATCCACGCCGAGAAGAGCGGCCGAATCGGCGACCACTTCATCGTGCTGAAGGTCGTGATTCCCAAGAAACTCACCAAGCGGCAGCGCGAGCTCATCGAGCAGTTCGGCAAGGCGGACGGCTAGGCCCGCCGGGGTTGACACTTTCCCGGCCCTCTGGCAAAATACGTCCGCTTCCCCGGCGGGGAGCGGATTCGCATTCCTCGGTAGCTCAATGGTAGAGCAATCGGCTGTTAACCGATTGGTTGCTGGTTCGAGTCCGGCCCGAGGAGCCACAAATTTCCCGTGCGGACCGACGCACAGCCCGATGCACGGAAAGCCCCCTCGGTTCGCCCGGTGGGGCTTTCGCATACCAGTGCCGGGAGCTCCGGCGGCGGTTTCCCGTAGGAGTAGCGATGGAGCTGAGCGAGGTTTCAAAGACGGCCGTCGCCACCCTGCGGAGCCGGGTCATCGAATCGGGGAAACCGAGGCCCCTCATCGACGACCCGATGGCGGCCTACTGCCTCGAACGGCTGGCGGGCCTGGCCTCGGAGGAGGAGCGGGCCCTCCTCTTCGACCGGCGGCTCTCGCGGGCTCTCACCCGCCACATCGCGCTCCGGGCGCGCAAGTACGACGCCCTCGCCGACGCCTTCATCTCGGACAACCCCGCGTGTCTCGTCGTCAATCTGGGCTGCGGCTTCGACACGCGCTACTGGCGCATCGACCACGAGAGGTGCGAATACGTCGAGCTCGACCTGCCGGAGAGCATCGCGCTGAAGCGGGAGGTCCTGGGGGAGCGGCTCGTTTACGAAACCCTCGGCGCCTCGGTCCTGGACCCCTCCTGGATGGACCGGGTGAACCCGGATGGGAGCCGGAAGGCCCTCCTCCTGGCCGAGGGCCTGTTGATGTACCTCCCGAAGCCCGCGGTCGTCGCCCTCTTCGGGGCCGTCGCCCGGAAATTTCACGGCTCGCGATTCGTCTGCGAGGTGGTGACCGAAAAGTACACGCGGGGGCTGTGGAAGAGAATCGTCGCCTGGAAAATCGAGCGGCAGCTCGGCCTCGACGCCGGGGCGTCCTACGACTTCGGCGTCCGCGACGCCCGCGAAATCGAATCCTACGCCGGGGGCCTGAAGGTCGTCGGGGAGTGGTCCTACGTGGAGGACCCCGACGTCCGCCCGCGTATTCTGAAATATCTCGGTCTGTCCCGGACGCAGTGGACGGTTACGGTGGACGTCAACCGTTAGTTTTCCACCGTCCGACAGCGGTCCGACCGGTTTGACACGGGATACGCCCCGGATTATTCTCCGGGGTGGCGTCGAATCACGGCGGGAGGAACGATGTCGAACCTGTTCACCCTGGGCGAGGCGCTGTCCGTGGCGCAGAGAATAGAGCTGGCCGGCGAGGCCTTCTACGGCGAGGCTCTGGAGCGGGCGGTCGAGCCGGAGACCGAGGAGCTCTTCCGCTTCCTCCGGGACCAGGAGCGCGTCCACTACGCCGTTTTTACGGAAATGCTCCGGGCGACGCCCGAGGGGGAAAAGCCCCTGGACGAGCAAACCTCGCGCTTCATGGACGCGGCGGTCCGCGACCATACCCTGACCACCGCCGAGGCGGCGAAGGGGCTGGCCGCGAAGGGCGACACGGCGGCGCTCGTGGAGGTCGCCCTCGGCTTCGAGCGCGAGACGATTCGCTTCTTCACGACGGTCAAGGACGTGGCCCGGGGGATTGACCGGAACCGGCTGGAGCGGATTCTCGACGAGGAGCGGGGGCACGTGGAGCGCCTGGAGGCGTACCGGAAGACTTTAGACGCTTGAGCGAACCGCCGTTACGTCTAATTGCAATGCCGTAGGGCGGGGGCTCTGTACCCCGCCTTTTTTACCCCTCACCCGCCCGTTGCGATGACGCAGGGGCGGGGGCTCTGTACCCCGCCCTTTCTATTACAGACCGGAACCGCGTCAGCGCAGCAGCTCCCGGAGTCCGGGGGGAACTTCGCAGGCCGGGTCCAGCGACCGGGCCTCCTCCAACCACCCCCGCGCCGTGTCGGTCTCTCCCATTTTCAGGGCCAGCCGGGCCAGGGCGATGCGGGCGCCGGGGTCCAGCGGCGCGGCGTGGGCCCGCTTCTCCCACAGCGCGTAGGCCTCGGAGTAATGCCCCAACTCCTCCTGCACCGCGGCCATGAGCCCGGCCGCCGAGTCGTCGTCCGGCGCCAGGTCGTACGCCCCTCTCGCCCAGTTCAGCGCCTCGGCCAGGGATTCCGCCGCCAGCTCCGTCTCCCCCCGCTCCCGGTACGACAGTCCCCGGTCCAGCGCCAGCCGCCCCAGGGCCACCCGGGGCTGAATCAGGTCGGGCCAGAGTCCCAGGGCGCGCAGGTACAGCCGCTCGCCCTCGGCGACCTTCCCCAGGGCGACCTTCGTCGCCGCCAGGTCCACCAGCGCCGGGGCGTGCTCCGGGTGGAGGGCCACCGAGCGCTCCAGGACCGCCTCCGCCTCGACGAGCCTGCCGGTCTGTCGCAGGTTGAAGGCCAGGGGGCCGAGGACCCGGGCCCGCTCGTCACCGGCCTCCACCGCCCGGGCGTACTCCAGGACCGCGTGGGCGTAGAGGTCGTTCCGCTCGAAATCGACGGCCTCGTCCAGGGCGGCGACGGCGACGGGATTGGGCGGCAGGTCCCCGAACGACACCGGCTCCCCGCCCGCGCTCATCCGCCCGCCCAGAACCGCCAGCGCCCCCAGCGGCCAGACGAGGTGGGCCCAGCGCGGCATTCTCCCGCGCACGAGAATCAACGCGGCCAGACCGATTCCCAGGACGGCCAGGGCGACTCGGCTCCACAGCGGCAACGGCAGCAGGACGGCGACGGTGACTCCCAGACCCGCGGTAATCGCGGCGAAGACGCGCCGTCCGTTCTTTAAGAACCCGCCCAGATGAGCCTCCGGCCGCAGCTCCAGCACCCCCGCGCCCAGGACCGCGACGACGAGCACGCCCCAGGTGAGCGCGCCGGGGAGCGCCGTGGTCACCGCCCCGCCGATGAACGCCGCCAGACCCACGCCCAGCGCGGCCACCGTCGAGACGCCGATGAAGAGGCCCGACAGCGGCCACACGCGCCGCAGGTTCAACGGCCGCAGGTGGAGGAACGCCTGGGCCGCCGCGAACACCGCCAGCGTCCCCAAAAGGTAGTAGTTGACCGTCCCCGCGTAACCCGCCGCCAACAGGAGGCAGACCGTCCCGACGTTCCTCCGCTCCCGGTCGGTGAGCGGGCCGCCGTCGGCGTCACTCGGCTTGTCCCCCGGCGAATCTTGGGGCAGCAGTAGTTTTATGCCCAGCGCGGCGTGGAACACGGCCAGGACAGCCCCGAGCATCGCCATCCAGTCCAGCGGATTTGAAAGCGGCAGCCCGGCCCCCACCGCCCGGTAGCCGAGATACAGCCCCACGGCCGTCGCCAGGGCGTACCCCCCGGTGTCCAGGCGGAAGGCCCACCGCGCAACCTCCTTCAGCTTCCTCCACCCGTAGACCAACAGCCACAGGGCCAGCAGCGGCGTCAGGTACAGCAGGTCCAGCAGCGCCGTGGAGTAATCGGACAGGTCCAGTATCGGGCGCAGGACCAGCCCCCGCATGCCGAAGAGCGCCGCCACGTGCGGGATGTCGGACCCGCAGGCCCGCAGCAGGTGGTGGAAGATGTAGGGCAGGCTGAAGACGTTGACCATCACGAAGAAGATGACCGGCAGGCTCACCAGCGCGACCCAGACCTTCTTCCGCTTGAGGTAGACGTAGTACCCGCCCAAAAGGACGCCCAGCGCCGCCTCGAGGCGCACCCCCGCCGTGGCCCCCGCGAACTCCACCCCCGGGTTGAAATAATTCGCCACGCTCCACCAGAACCGCCCGGGCTGGATGGGCAGGTAGCTGATTCGCGCCCCGGCGTGCCCCGCGACCAGCTCGAACAGCGGCGGGAGGACGGTCAGCGCCCAGGCCACGATGAGCACCTTCGTCACCCGCTCCACCCGCTCGCCGGAGAGCGCCGCCAGGACCAGCGGGATGAGCACTATGCCGGGGAGGTAGGCCAGGGGGAAGTGGACTAAAAAGGCGGCGGGGTAGAAGAGGGGCGCGCCGGCGGCCAGCGCCTCGAAGATGTTGCGGAAGGCGAACACGGCGGCCAGGAGCGCCAGCGCCCGCCCCAGCGTGACGGGCGCCCGCTCGAAGTAGTCCAGCAGCCGGACTACCCTTTCCTCGACCCAGCGGTAGGCACGCGCAGGCACGGGTTGGACCTCCTCTTCAGCCGATGATTATACCATCCGCCCGCGGACTGCTGCCATGACGTAGGGGCGGGTATCCACACCCGCCCGTTCGATTATCCACGCCGTGAACCTAAATGTAGGGCGGGGAACCAAGCTAAGCGAGCTATACGAAGCAAATCCTTTACCCGCCGTTTCCACGTTCCCAACCTCGACCCTCACCCCGGCCCGTCGGCGCGCCGCTCAC
>CAYTCV010000033.1:7141-8291 GCA_964436465.1 uncultured bacterium | reverse complement strand
CCGGAGAACTTCTTGAACGTGGACTTCTTCCAGGAGCACACCGGGCAGAAGTCGGGCAGGGGATTGTCCGCGGAGACGATGTGCGTGTAGCCGCAGTTGGGGCAGATGTAAACGTCGCCGATGGCCCAGTCCTTCCCGGAATCCACGACCCGCTTGGCGTCGGCGTACATGGCGGCGTGGATTTTCTCCGCCTCGAGGGCGAAGTGGATGCTCTTCTCGGCGTCCTTCTCGCCCTGAAGCCGGGCGATGGCGTCGTAGGCCGGGTACATCTCGTCCACCTCGAAGTTCTCGCCTTCGATGGCGGCCTGGAGATTGCCACTCGTGTCCGCGAGGCCCCCGAGCGCTTTGAGGTGGTTGGTCGCGTGGACGCGCTCGGCGTAGCTGATGGCGCGGAAGAGCTTGGCGACGTGGGCCAGGCCGGCCTTGTGCGCCTCGTCGGCGAAGGCGGCGTACTTCATGTGGGCCTGGGACTCGCCGGCGAAGGCGGCCCAGAGGGACTGCTCGGTCATCTTGTGCATGGGGTCTCCTCGGGAACGGTTGAGGCTCGCGCCTGAACGTTTCGTGTCATCTCGACCAGCCCGCCTATTTTACATGAACGGCGGCTCCGAGGTCAGGTGGACGGTATCTCAATTAGAATTCACGCATGAACCGGTCGCCGGGCGATAAAAAGGCGGAGGCCCGACGCCTCCGCCCCGTCCGAAAAAAACCGGTTCAATCGAGAATCTCGAAGGCATCCAGGTCGGCACCGCACTCCGGACAAATCCAATCGTCCGGCAGGTCGTCGAAGCTGGTTCCGGGCTCGATGTCACCCGCCGGGTCGCCGCGCCGGGGGTTGTACACGTAACCGCAAACGGTGCATTCGTACTTCTCCACTGTGCCTCCTTGGCTGTCCCGTTCGGCGCCTGTTGGACGCGGTTCGTTTCCCACCCAATCCGTGCTGAACCTAGGGGAATTATCGCCATCTTTTACAAAAAAGCAAGCATTATTCGTCGGGCGCGATGGAGGCGGGAAAAGACGACCCGTTCCCCGGCAGGGAAACGGATTGAAGTCCCGCCGTACCTATACCGCTACGGGCGTCGCTTACCCTTCCCGAAAAAACGCCGCGACCCGTTTCTATTAAATTTCTCGAACGCCCGGTGGGACCGGGGCC
>CAYTCV010000033.1:0-7041 GCA_964436465.1 uncultured bacterium | reverse complement strand
CCGTCCCCGCGAGCATTACCCGTTATACCTTCTCGAAGGCATCCTTGTCCGCCCCGCACTCCGGGCAAACCCAGTCGTCGGGCAGGTCGGCGAAGGCGGTGCCCGGCTTGACGCCGCTCGTCGGGTCGCCCTTGGCCGGGTCGTAGATGTAGCCGCAGATGGTGCACTCGTACTTGTCCATGGAAGCTCCTCGGTTATTTTGGCGATGGGGTGCGCGGTTTTTCCTCGAAGCCGCGCCGGAAACAGGCCAGGTTCCGCTCCAGGTGCGTGGGCTTGCTCTGGGCCCGGATTCCCTCCTCGACGTGCCGCCCGTCGAAGGGCAGGGCGCCCGACGCCGCCAAAGCCCCCAACAGCACCGCGTTGGACGAAATCCAGCTCCCCCGCTCCACGGCGAAGGCGGTGGCGTCCAGGGCGATGACCCGCCCGGCGAATCCGTGGAACGCGGCGACGATTTCCTCCACCGGCGGGTACGGCTCCCGCTCCAGCCGCACCCACAGCGGGTCGATTTTCGAGGTGTTCAGGAGCACCACCCCGCCCCGGCGCAGATACCGGCTCGAACGGGCGGCCTCCACCGCCTCCAGGGCGAAGAGCACGTCGGCCTCGCCCGGGGCGATGAGGGGGCTGGAATCGGGCTTCCCGCCGATTCTCACGGTGGAGATGACCACCCCGCCGCGCTGGGCCAACCCGTGGGTCTCCACGCTCCGCACCGGAACCCCGGCGGCCTCGGCCGCCGAGACGATGACCCGGGAGGCGGCGCCGACGCCCTGGCCCCCGACACCGACGATGTAGATGCAGCAGGTATCCGCCATCCCGCCTCCTAGTACGCCCGTTTGTACTCCAGGTCCTGCTCGATGGCACCGACAGGACATATCTGTGCACAACAGCCGCAGCCGATGCACAGCTCCGGGTCGATTTGCACCCCGCCGTCCTGTTCGAAATAGAACGCCGGACAGCAGAAGTACTTGATGCAGGTCTTCTTCAGCTCGCACTTGTCCTTGTTGACCCGGTACGGCGGCGGCATCTTCCCCTCGCGCTTCCAGGCGCGCGTGGTGTAAAGCATGCACGGGTGTTTCAGAATGACCACCGCCGGTCCGTCGAACTCCAGCCCTTTACGCACCGCCTCGCGCACCGCCTTGATGTCCCAGGCCTCCACCTCGTCGAGGTACGGCACGCCGATGGCGGCGAGGATGGCCTTCGGTTCCATGGCCGGCCGGGGATTCTCCCGGTTCCGCCCCGACCCGGGATTGGGCTGGTGGCCGGTCATGGCCGTGATTTGATTGTCCATCAACAGGACCGTCACGTTGTGGTCGTTCCACACGGCGTTGATGAGCCCCGGGAGACCGGCGTGGAAGAAGGTCGAGTCGCCCAGGAAGGAGGTGACCTTGCCCTCGGGCAGGACGTGCCCGACGCCCTGAGCCACGCTGGGTCCGGCCCCCATGCACACCAGGCTCTCCCCCAGCTCGTACGGCGGGAAGTAGCTCATGGTGTGGCAGCCGATGTCGGCCTGGGGGTGCCCGTGCAGGCCCACGGCCATCTTCGTCCCGTAGACGGCGGAGCGGTGGCCGCAGCCGGGGCAGAGCTGGGGCAGGCGCGCCGGGGCTTTGTCCGTCAGGTCCAGTATTTCCAAAGGATATTCCCGCCCGAGCCGTTCGGCCAACAGCCCCGCGAGGCGCCCCGGGTCCAGCTCGCCTATATGCGCCTCGAAGCCGCTCCCGGAGCGGAGCTTCTTGCCCAGGCCGGTTATTTTCGTGCCCAGCCCCTCCTCGTAGGCCAGCGCCTTGAGCTCGGTCTCCACCACCGGGTCCAGCTCCTCGACGACCAGGACCTCGCCGCGGGATTTGCAGAACTCGACCAGCTTTTTCCGCGGCAGGGGGTACGACAGGCCGAGCTTGAGGATGTCCGCCCCCCGGCCCAGGAGGTCGAGCGCCGTCCGCGTGTGGAGGTAGGCCGCCCCGCCGGTGACGATGCCGAAGCCGACGTCCTCGCCGGTTGCCTCGACGACCCGGTTCCACGGGCCCTCCTCGGCGTATTTCTCGAAAATGTCCAGTCGCTCCAGCGCCCGGCGCTTCATGGCCAGAAAATCCTTGGCGATGGGCACCTGGATTCGTTTCGGCACGCCCTCCGGCTCGGGGAGATTCTCCGGCACCGGGCCGAGCTCCACCTCCATCGTGGCGTGGCACACCCGCGTGGTCACCCGGACCAGAACCGCCGTCCGGTGCTCCCGCGCCTTCTCCACGGCCCACTTGAGCATCGCCTTGGCCTCGGGGGAGTCCGACGGCTCGAGCATGGGGAAGTAGGCCATCCGGGGGAAATGGCGGTTGTCCTGCTCGTTCTGCGAGGAGTAGGCGCTGGGGTCGTCGCCGACGATGAGGACCATCCCGCCGGGCAGGTCGTAGAGCGGGAGCTGGACCACGGCGTCCGAGGCCACGTTCAGCCCTACGCTTTTCATGAACGCCACGCTCGGGTGCCCGGCCAGCGCCGCCCCCAGGGCGAACTCCGTCGCCACGATTTCGTTGGTCGAGTACTCGAAGTACAGGCTCGGCGCGTGGGCGTCCAGGATGGCCCGGGCGATTTCCGGCGTGGGCGAGCCGGGGTAGGTCGTCGCCACGCGGACCCCGGCCTCGAACATCCCGCGTACCAGGGCGTAGTTGCCCATCAGGAGCTCGCGCTTCCCGGCGGGCGCGGTGTAGAGTGCGGTCGGCTCGGCCATCTTGCGCCTCTTTTTTTAAAAAAGTCATAGAACTACGGCACAAGTCTAGGATAAAAATCCCGGGCTGTAAACTCGGGGGCGCAAATGAGACCCGGGGTACCGAACGATTGCAGGGAACGAAAAACGGTGATGAGCGTATTTTTAACGACGCTCCGCGTCGGAACACCCGCAGCTTCACAATCCCCCCTTACCCGTCAGTGAATGAAAGAACCTCGTAGCCGCCATCCGCAAAACGCCGAAGCGCGAAAGGCACGGCCGGAATCGGAATGAAGGAAATCATCTCAGCCAGCGGGCTGACTAAATCCTACGGCGAGGTCAAGGCCCTGGACGGCCTTGATTTATCCATCAACGAAGGCGACTTCTTCGGCTTCCTCGGCCCGAACGGGGCGGGCAAGACGACCACGATTCGGCTGCTCACCGGGATTATCCGGCCGGACGGCGGGAAGATAACCATAGACGGATTCTCCCCCGACCAGCGGGGGAGGGTGGCGGGAATCATCGGGGTGGTGCCCGAAAGCCGCGGCTTCTACGATTGGATGAAGGCGGAGGAGTACCTGAGGTTCTTCGCCGCGCTTTACGGATTGAAGGGCTCCTCGGAGGTTGAGACGGTCGAATCGCTCCTGGAGCAGGTGGATTTGGCGAAGGACGCAAAGAAGCCAATCGGTGCTTACTCCCGCGGAATGAAGCAGAGGCTCGGGCTCGCCCGGGCACTGGTGAACAGCCCCCGGGTGCTTTTTCTGGACGAGCCCACCCTCGGGCTCGACCCCCAGGGGCAGGAGGACATCGGGAACCTGTTGCGAAATCTGAACCGGCAGGGCGTCACCATCTTCTATTCCTCGCACCTTCTGCACGAGGTGTCGGAGCTGTGCTCAACAATAGCGATAATCAACAAGGGCAGGCTGGTCGCCCAGGGAACGATGGGGGAGCTGCAGAAAAGGACCAAGCTGAACGAGGCCTACCTTATCAAGATAGAGGGAAACCTCGAGGACTTGGAGCTGACCCCGTTTCTTTCCGGAATAGACAAGGTCAAAATTCACGACTCCCTGTCCGAGTTCGTATTCCAGGGCAGCCTGGAGGATGCAAACGGGCTCCTGTCCCTTTTACGGGAAAACGGAGTGAAAATTCTCGAGTTCCACTCACAGACCGAAGCGCTGACGGACGTTTTCCTCAATCTCGTATCGGGTGCCTGACATGTTCGCTACCGTCTGGCTCAAAGAGTTAAAAGCCCACCTCTTCACATGGAAAGGCTTGGTGTGGCTCGTGCTGGCGGCCCTGCTGTTCAGCCTGACGTGCTACCTCCTGCTGACCGACGCGGAGCTGACGCTCCTGGACCACACCGAGATGCTCTGGCTCTTGAGCATGATAATTATCGGCACGGCGTTCCTCATCGTGACCATCGACGCCTCCTCCCTAATCACCTCCGAGTTCGAGAAAGAAACCGCCGAGAGCCTGTTCCTTTCACCCCTCCCGCTCGGGCAGTTCATCCTGGGCAAGCTCCTGGCCTCCCTCACCCTCTGGTTCACGATTCTACTTATTGCGACGCCCTATATCATCGTCACCGCCGCCGGCACCGGCCTCGCTCCGGCGTTCCTCGGCTACGTCGCCCTTCTGGGGACCCTGGGGATTTTCGCGATTATCATGATAATCTTCGGCATTTCCCTTCTGTTCCGCTCAATCAAGAGCACGCTCACGACCTCGCTCGTCGTCCTTCTCGCTTTCACCGTCCCGGCCCTCTTCTCCTCGACCCTGAAAAACAACCCCGCGGCCCAGTTCTTCGCGAAAGTCAACCCGGTCGACAACATCTTCTCATCCCTGGACAACGTGCTCGTGGACTTCCAGCGCTCGATTTCACAGAACTGGCAGTTCATCTGGCCGCTTCTCGTATTCCTCGGCGTTGCGTTCGGCTTTATGCTCCTCGCGGTAAAAAGGTTCCGGCGTCGGGGTGTGGTAAGGGGCGATTGAAGCATGACCCGGAAACCCTCACTGCTATTAATCTTCAGCCTCGTCCTTCCGGCCGCGGCTATCGCCGAGGCGGGACAACCGGCAGTCGCTGCGACGCCCCCCCTCGAGCTAAAAATCCTCTCATCCGCGAGCCTCAACGGAACGGCCGGGGATTTCGTCACGGTCGAGGCCCGGATTACGAATGTGGGGCCAAGCCCTATCTCCGGCGTCGCCACCTATCTTTCACTCATCGACATGGAGAATAAGCAGCCGGTCGATTTGGAGGATTGGAGCGCGGAACGGGGCGCCTATATCCCCGCAATCGATGCGGGCCAGACCGTCCCGTTGAGCTGGAAGGTACACTTCGTGGTGCCCGGCAGCTACTCACTCGTCGTCGTCGCCTTCACCCCGGGCTGCGAGGTGCCTCAGGTCAGCACCATCACCCACTTCGACGTCAAGCCCAAGCAGAACCTCAACCCGGGCCAGGTCCTGCCCGTGGCCATCGGAATGCCGGTCGCGCTGGCGCTGTTATTGCTTCTCGTGGGTGCGGGACGGCGGAGAAAAAAAGCGAAATAATTCCATTAAAAAGGGCGGGGATTTTAATCCCCGCCGCTTTTAGGTAATCCCAGTGATTCCTAGAAATAGTACCGCAGGGCCAGGCCGCCGGAGACGTCGAAGCCCACCGCCGGGATGAAGTACAGCCCCAGTCCGAGTTCCCCCGACACCCCCATGTGCCCCTCCAGGAAGAGGTACTCGACGCCGATGAGGCCCCGGCCGGAGACGTGTATCCCAGCCTTGTCCAGGTCTTCGCCGTTGTCCTTGCCCTCGTGGACGGCAACCCGCCCGCCGATGCCCAGGTACGGCCGCCAGGGGGAATCCAGCCAGCCGAAGTGGAAGAGATAGTCCGCCCCACCGGCGAAGCCCCCGCCCAGGAAGGACCAGGCCAGGTGGAAGTCTATGGCGGACGGGGGCGAGAAGTTCCACTTGGCGGAAAGGCCCGTCGGCTCGCCAATGATGAGCCCCAGGCCGAAATCGCGCACCTGCGCCGAGGCCATTACGGCTAATACCAAAATCAACGCAACCGTGATAACCCGCATCGTCTTTCCTCCCATTATTCAGTGAAAATCGCGCACTTCAAGTATAATAGTATCAAATTGGAGGTGAAAAATGCAAGTTAAAGCTTTTTCGGTGATGTTGATTGCCGCCGTAGTGGCGGCGCAGACGCCCGCCCCGACGCCATCCATCGCCAACGATGAGCTCCGGGCCGAGGCGGACCGGACGCCCTCGCCGGAGTCCATGGCGGTCGCCGATGTCGCCGCCGAACAGGTCACCGGGCAGCTCGCCTACGAGGACACCCAGGGCCGCTGGATTCTCTCCTGGGGGCCGACCTGGGCCGACGACCACTCCTGGTTCGAGTACTACCCCCTGGCCACCACGTTCACCGCGCCGTTCCCCTGCCGCCTGGTCGCCTACCGCATCTGGTGGTCGGGCTACCCGGCCATGGACTCCATCCAGGCGCAGAGCGCGGTCCCGACGCTCGACGTGATGCTCTACGCCGACGACGGCCAGGACGGGACGCACCGGCCCGCGGGCGAGCCGCGCTTCACCGACAGCCTGGACGTGAGCTGGGCCGACGCCGGGTGGATTGAGGTCGACGTCTCGGACTGGCGCGTGGACCTGGACGAGGGCGAGGTCTTCCACCCCGGCTGGAGCTCGAACACGGAGCTCTCCAACGGCCTCTCGCTCGCGGTGGTGCCGGGGTCGTACTCCTGCTGGTACTCGTCGGATTCGCCGCAGGGGCCGGTGTGGATGGACGCGCAGAACGACTGGACGCACGTGGTGGAGGCGGTCGTGGAAAAATTCTAGCCGCCGCCCGCATGTCCCCTCTCCCCTTTGGGGAGAGGGATAGGGTGAGGGGCAAACGCAGCGAGTCGCAAAAGACCCGCCCTATAAGATAAGCCGCAATATCGGAGTGACGTTGTAAAAAAAACCGCCCTGCATTCGACGCGGGGCGGCCTTTTTTCTCCAATCGGACGTTAACCGCCCACCGGCACCCACTCGCCGGTCGCCTCGTCGTACCGGTAGGCGTTGCCGTCCTCGTCGTAGGCCGTGTCGTCCACGGGGGTCGGGTCCGGCACCTCGGGGATGTTATACAGGCTCGCCTCGGCGTCGTCCGCGCCCTCGCCCTCGTACTCGACCCACACGTCTCCGTTTTCGTCGGTGTAGGTGTTCAGGTAGAAGTCGCCGGAGCCGCTGTCGTCGTCATCGGCCAGCGCCGGGATGAACAGGGCCAGCACCAGGAGCACGGGCAGGAAACGGAGCATCTATTCCTCCTAAAAATTGAAGTCGACTCAGTATATCCGCGCAGTTGTGGAATTCCCAGGTTATTT
>CAYTCV010000032.1:0-20572 GCA_964436465.1 uncultured bacterium | reverse complement strand
CGTGCCGCTGCCACATGAATAACAAGGGGGTCCGAAAACGGCCCCCTTTTTTATACCGCCCGCGGTTCCTCGAACGCCCGTCGGGTACCCGAAACGACGGTGGAGTTTTCACCCCTCCCGCTGGTATAATCTGTCTCCACGCAATCCACTCAACCCACGCATCCAGAGGGGGCCATGGACTACCTGTCCCACACGCCCGAGGAGCGGCGGGCCATGCTCGACCGCATCGGGGTAAAGGGGGTGGAGGACCTCTTCGCCGACCTGCCGGACGAGCTGGAGGACCCGCCCATCGAGCTGCCGCAGCCCTTGAGCGAACCGGAGCTTCTCACTCGTCTCGACGCGGTGAAGGTCCCGGCCCACGTCTCGTTCCTGGGCGCCGGCGCCTACGACTCCCACATACCGGCCATCGTGCCGTACCTGACCGGCCGCACCGAGTTCCAGACCGCCTACACCCCCTACCAGCCCGAAATCAGCCAGGGCACGCTGACCACCATCTACGAGTTCCAGTCGGCTATTTCCCGGCTCACCGGGCTGCCGGTGGCCAACGCCAGCGTTTACGACGGGGCGTCGGCGGCGGGCGAGGCGGCGGCGCTGGCCGTGCGGAACATGAAGAAGGCCGGGCGCGTCCTGGTCTCGCGCACGCTGCACCCCTTTTACCGCCGGGTCGTGGCCACGTACCTCGAAGACCTCTCCTGCTCCGACGGCACCTGCGGCCGGTGCGAGGAAATCGGCCTGACCGCGGAGGGGCTGACGGACCTGGCGGACCTGGCGGCGAAGCTGGACGGGGACGTGGCGGCCGTCATCATCGGCAGCCCCAACTTCTTCGGCCTGGTCGAGGACTGGACGGCGGCCTTCTCCCTGGTGCACGAGAAGAGCAAGGCGCTGGCGGTGGCGGTCTCGAGCCCCCTGCCGCTGGCGCTGTTGAAAACGCCGGGGGAGTGCGGCGCCGACGCGGCGGTGGGCGACGCCCAGCCCGTCGCGGCGACGCTTTCGTGCGGCGGCCCCTACGTCGGTTTCTTTGCCGCCACGGACAAGCTAATCCGCAAGATGCCCGGCCGCATCGTCGGCCAGACCGTGGACCTGGACGGGAAGGTCTGCTACGCCCTGACCCTGCAGACCCGCGAGCAGCACATCCGCCGGGAGAAGGCCACGAGCAACATCTGCACCAACAACGCGCTGGTGGCGCTGGCGGCGAACATTTCGCTCAACGCCCTCGGCCCCGCGGGCATCACCGAGCTGGCCGAGCTGAACCTCCAGAAGGCCCACTACGCCGAGCGGGAGCTGACGAAGCTCCCCGGGGTGGAGCCGCTGTTTCCCAAGGGTAGATATTTCAACGAGTTCGGCCTGAAGCTGCCGCCGGGCAAGGCCGAGCGGGCCTTCGCCGAGCTGCCGGGGAAGGGGTTCGTGCCGGGGCTGCCCCTGGGACGCTTCTACGAGGAATACGCCGACGGGCTTCTGGTCGCCGTCACCGACCGCCGGACGAAGGCGGAAATTGACGGCCTGGTCGCCGCTTTAGGGGAGGTGCTGTGATGAGCGAGAAAATCATCGACCGCCCCATCGAACCGGCGATTTACGCCCACTCCCGGAAGGGGAGACGCTGCCACCGGCCGCCCGCCCCCGACGTGCCCACCCGTCCGCTGGACGAGCTGCTGCCGCCCGAGCTCCGGCGCGCGAAACCGCCGGCGCTCCCCGAGGTGGACGAGCCGACCCTGATTCGCCACTACGTGCGCCTGTCCCAACTCAACCACTGCATCGACGTGGGATTCTACCCCCTGGGCTCGTGCACGATGAAATACAACCCGAAGCTGGCCGACGCCGCCGCGGCGCTGCCCGGCGTCAACGCCATCCACCCCCTGGCGCCCGAGGGGATGCTCCAGCCGGCGCTCGCGCTGATGAGTGAGCTCGAGGGCTATCTCGCGCAAATCACCGGGATGGACCGGTTCACCCTCCAGCCCGCCGCCGGGGCCCACGGCGAGTTCACCGCCATCAAGATGATTCGGGCCTACCACAAGTCCCGGGGCAACCCGCGCAGAGTCCTCCTCGTCCCCGACTCGGCCCACGGCACCAACCCCGCCTCGGGCACCATGTGCTCCTACGACGTGGTGGTGGTGGACTCGGACAAGCGGGGGAACGTCTCGGTGGAGTCTTTACGGGAGAAGCTCTCCGACGACGTGGCGGCGCTGATGCTGACCAACCCGAACACCCTGGGGCTCTTCGAGGAGAATATCGTCGAGGTCGCCGAGTTGGTCCATCGGGCCGGGGGACAGCTCTACTACGACGGGGCCAACCTCAACGCCATCCTGGGCCGCATCCGCCCCGGCGACATGGGCTTCGACGCCGTGCACCTGAACCTGCACAAGACCTTCGGCACCCCCCACGGCGGCGGCGGACCCGGCGCCGGTCCGGTGGGCGTCAAAAAGCACCTGGCGGAGTTCCTCCCCGTCCCCACCGTGGAGAAAACGGGCGACGGCTACCGGTTGGACTACGACCGCCCGAAGAGCATCGGCAAGCTCCTGGCCTTCTACGGCCACTTCCTGGTATCGCTGCGGGCCTACGTCTACATCCGCTATCTGGGGCTCGAAGGCCTGCGCGGCGTCTCCGCCCACTCCGTCCTGAACGCCAACTACCTGTTGAGCCTCTTGAAGGGCGCCTTCCTTCTGCCCTTCGACCGGCTCTGCATGCACGAGTTCGTCCTGTCGGGGAAGAAGCAGAAGGACGCCTACGGCGTGGCCACCCTGGACATCTCCAAGCGCATCATCGACTACGGCTTCCACCCGCCGACCAACTACTTTCCGCTCATCGTCCCCGAGGCGCTGATGGTCGAGCCCACGGAAACGGAGACCAAGGACACGCTGGACGCCTTCGCCGCGGCGCTTCTGGCCATCGACCGGGAGGCGGCCGAGGACCCGGACCTCTTGCACGGGGCGCCCTACTCGGCGCCGGTCCGGCGCGTGGACGAGGCCCGCGCGGTGCGGGAGCTGAACGTAAGCTGGCCCGAGGAGGCGTGAAAAAAGGAGGGCTTCGGCCCTCCTTTTTTTTTACTTCCGCGGGAGCTACATGAAGATGTTCGCCCCGCCCGAGTCAATCACCTTGTCGAGGAAGTAGAACAACAGGCCCAGGGCGAACAGGCCGGTCACCAGCAGGTTGAGGAAGCTGAATTTGCCCTGCGGCGTCGTGACTTCCCCCTTCGGCTCGGCGTCCACCTCGTTCCTGAGCTGCATGGCCCGGAAGGTGCCCGCGATGATGCAGAGCATGAAGAAGACCTGGGCCACGATGTTCAGGGCCGCCCCCCAGCTCGAAAAGGGCAGGACGAAGAAAATCAACGCCACGACAAGCACGAAGTATAGCCAGCGCAGCTCGGTACGGTGGGCGCGGTAGGTCGGTTCGCTCATGGTTCACCCTCACTTGGTTTGAGTTGCGGTAAAAAGAATCCGGGGTATTTAAAAGAAGCTACTACTCCTCGCGGCCGGTCTCGTGGTACAGGAGCATCAGGGCGACGCGCGACATCAGCACCCAGCTCCCGCCCAGCTCCGCTATTCCGGCCGAGTCCACCGCCCGGCGGTAGCCCTCCACGGCCTTCTGCCAGTAACGCTCCGACTCGCTCTCGACGCGCCCCGCAGCGGCTTCCGCCTCCGCGGGCCGGTCGCCGATTCCCTGGTAGGGCCCGGCGTAGCGCGTGACGCGCCAGGCGTTCTCGGCGGCGTGGCCCGCGAAGTACAGAGCGATGATGACGTTCTGCCCCTCGTTCACCGCCGCGACGTGGTCCGCCGCCTCCCCGGCCGCGTCGACCAGGGTGGCGACGCCTTCCAGGAGCCGGTTCACCGCCGGGACGTCGCCCACCACGGCGATTTGGCCGATGACCTTCCCGGCGCGGTCGGCGAGCTGCAGCGCTGCGGTGGCCTCGTCGGGACGGTGCTCCAGCCATTCGGCCGCGGCCACGAGCGCCAGGCCCTCGTCCAGGGTATGCCCGAACCAGCGCACACCGGGCAGGCTGTCCGGCTCCCCGTTCCCGGGCACGGGCGACTTCCCCCGCGCCAGGTCCTCGCCCAGGAGCCACCAGTCGAAATCTCCCGGCTCGCGCACCCCGCGGCAGGCCCCCGAAAAAACGCCGTGGTTCCAGCGCAGGGCGTAGCCGAACCAGCCCTCCGGGGTCCGGGTCAGGCGCAGGCAGACCGTGTCCGACGCCTCGGACTGGGCGGCGTACACGATGAGCTCGGAGAGGGTCACGGGCGGTTGGATAGCGGTCTGCACGTCCCCGAAGAGGCTCGGGGTGTTATAATACCAGTCCGCCGCCACCCCCAGCCCGCCGGCGAAATCTTCCGCCGCCCTGACCGGGTTGACGGTGGAGTCCTCGGGCAGCGTCGGGGCGTAGATGACGGTCAGGGCGGAGGCCGGGACCGGCGACAGGGCGAGGACCGCCAGAATCATCGCCGCCCGGCGCGCTCCCGGAAAAGCATTCGACTTCAACGACATCGCCCTTTCGAGGGGTAGGCTTGCACATCGTTTGCTACGGTAAGTGTAACACGTACGTTCCCGACGAGGTAGGGGCCGCCCTGGCTTCCACCCTGGCGCTCTTCGGCGGCTGGCGGTCCAGGCTGCCGGCGCCCCCGGCCAGCGTTCTGGTGAAGCCGAACCTCCTGGCCGACTTCCCCCCCCAGAAGCACGTCACCACCCACCCGGCGGTGGTGCGTGCCGTGGTCAAATCACTCCTGGATGCGGGGTACGAGGTGACGGTCGGCGACGCCCCCGCCCCCTCCGTCGTCGGCGTGGAGCGAATCTGGGCCGTGACCGGCATCGGGGCGGTGTGCGACGAGCTGGGGGTGAAATGGGTCAGCTTCGACGCCGCCGGTCACCGTCGCGTCGCGGGCGTCAATCCCGTCGACCCCGACCTCACCCTCGCCCTCCCGGTCCTGGAGGCCGACGCCGTGGTCAACCTCCCCAAGTTCAAGACCCACGGCCTGACCCTTTTAACCGGGGGGGTGAAGAACCTGTTCGGCTACATCCCGGGGATGCGCAAGCCCGAGCTGCACAAGAAGGCGCTCCATCCCGCGGACTTCGCCCTGGTGGTCGCCGACGTCTTCCGGGCCCGGCCGCCGGAGATGACAATTTTCGACGCCGTCACCGCCATGCATGGCAGCGGCCCCAGCGCGGGCCGGCCCTACCCCTTCGGGCGGCTGGTCATCGCCGACAACGCCGCCGCGGGGGACCACTCCCTGGCGCTCAAGGTGGGGGCCGACCCGGACCTCCTCCCCCTGGAACTGGCGTGCATACATTACGGGCTCTTCGACCCGGCGGGAATCGAGGAGCGGGGCGACGTGCCCGCGGTGGTCCACGATTTCAAGCTGCCCGTCACCTACTGGATTCCGCGGCTGCCACTCCCCTTCGGCCGCTTCCTCTCCCGCAAGACGCGGTTCTTCCCGGAAATACGCCCCGAGCGTTGCACGCGCTGCGGTCTCTGCGCCCGGACCTGCCCCAACGGGGCCATCTACCGAGGGCAGGGCGACTATTCCATAGATTACAGCCACTGCATCGCCTGCATGTGCTGTCAGGAAATCTGCCCCTCCCACGCCGTCCGGTTGGGCGGTACGGCCGCGGCCAGGGCTTTTCGCGTCTTCCGGGGGCTGAGCCGCCGGCTGACCCGGGGGGGACGCAAACCCACCCCGGCCGCGTGAGGTGAGACGGTGGCGAAGCTTCTGCATCCCGGCATCGAATGGCCGAAAACCCCGACCGAAGCGCTGGAGCAGCAGAGGGAGCTTGTAGCGCTGCTGCCGCCGGAGCGGCCGCTGGGGCCGGTGTCGCTGGTGGGCGGGCTGGACGTGTCCTACTCGCGGCGCCTGGGGCGCGTGTTCGCCGCCCTGACGGTGGCGCGGCCGGGCGGAGGGGAGGAGGTCGAGCGGGCGTTCGGGGAGGCGGAGGCCGACTTCCCCTACGTTCCGGGGCTCCTGTCCTACCGCGAGGGGCCGGCCTGCCTGGACGCCTGGCGAAACTTGCGGAAAATCCCCGACGTGCTGTTGTGCGACGGCCAGGGGAAGGCCCACCCCCGACGCCTGGGCCTGGCCACCCACCTCGGCTTCCTGTTCGGCGTCCCCACGGTGGGGGTGGCCAAGAGCCGTCTGATTGGGAAGCACGGGCCGCTGGCGCGGGAGAAGGGGACTACCGTTCCGCTCCTGGACCCGAAGACCGGGGAGACCCTCGGCGCGGTCCTGCGGAGCCGGACGGACGTGCGGCCGCTCTACATCTCGGTGGGGTCGGGACTGACCCTGGAGGACGCGGTGCGGGTCACGCTCTCGGAGCTGGGACGGTACCGGCTGCCCGAACCCGCGCGCCGGGCCCACAATCTCGTCACGCACCACCGGAAAGAGGCGGAGGGAAAATGAGAATCATCGCCGGCCGCGCCCGGGGCACCACCCTCTACGCCCCGCCCGGCAACCGGGTGCGGCCCACCTCGGACCGCGTCCGCGAGGCGCTCTTCTCCATCCTGGGCCCGCTGATTTCCGGCGCCTGGGCGCTGGACGCCTACGCCGGTATAGGCGCGGTTGGGCTGGAGGCATTGAGCCGCGGGGCGGCCGGCTGCGACTTCATCGAGGCCGACCGGGGAGTGCTGCGCTACCTGAAGAAAAACATCGAGCGAACCCGGTTCACGGAGAAGGCCCGCGTCTTCACCCAGCGGGTCGAGCGTTTCGTTTCCGGCTGGCGGGAAGCCGACGCGCCGTATGCCGTGGTTTTCGCCGACCCGCCCTACGACGGTAACACCGGGGAGGTCGCCGGTCTGTTGCGGCCCGTGGTCGGCGGGCTCCTGGTGCTGGAGGCGGCCGACGCCGGTCCCGAGCCCCGCTTCGAAGGCTACGACCTCGTGGACCGGCGCCGGTACGGCCGGACGGCGCTCTACTTCCTCGAGCCGCGCTGACCAGCGGTCCATCGAATTTTACCAAGGGCGGGGAACTTCCTCTCCGCCGCTATCAGCCCTCACCCCTTATTGCAATGACGCGGGCCGACCTAAAGGTCGGCCCCTACGAGCCCCCTTACCCTGACAAACAATAGGGGAACCCCGCGGGGCTCCCCTGCTTCATGCCTAAAAAATCCGGCTCTAAAACTCTCCCTTAATATAGCCCCAACTGTGGTTCTCGACGGCGCCCACGGTGTCAAAGACCCAGACGAAGTCGTCGCCCAGCTCGTTGCCGTTCAGGTCGGTCAGGCCGCCGTCCACGGTGCAGGTAACGAGGTCGCCCTCGACGAAATCCTCGTCGCCGTCCCAGGTGCAGACGACGTCGGTGAGGTCGGAGTCGTCGATGTCCAGGTCGCCGGGCAGGGTCCGGACCGAAGAAACGGTGACGCCGAGGACCGGACCGGTGCTAAAGGCCCGCACGCCCAGGGCGGCGTCCCGGACCGTGAAGTCTATGGTGGCGGTCTCTACGCCGGTCGAGTCGTCGCGGCAGTGGAAGACGATGTCGGCGTCGAGCGGCATTTCGCTGTCGCCGTCGGCCGGGTCCAGCCCGTCCACCCAGGGCGGGTCGAAGTCGTAGTCGGTGGTTTCGGCGCGGCACTGGATGAGGGAGGTGGCGCCCCAGCCGTAATCGGGGTCCCAGCGACCCGAGTACCAGGCCCAGGTGGTGTAGCCGTTGTAGGCGACCTGCCCGCCCCTGTCCGTCACGTCGTAACCGACGGCGAAGCAGGTACCCTCCTCGATTATCACATCCTCGCCGGAGAGGTCCACGTAGGTGTAAACGTGATAGTCGGAGGGGCTTTCAGGGGTGTAGGGGCCGCACCTGTCGGCGCCGGTGGGGTCGCCCGGGGGAGCCGTCGGTCCGCCCACGTCGTACCAGACCAGCCAGCCGTAGTCTTCCGAGGGCGGGCCGCAGCAGGGCATGCCCAACTCGGTGATGGCGATGTCCCCGCCGGTGTCGTTCTCGAAGATGGTGACGAGCCACTCACCCCAGCCGCTCGCGCTGCCCCCCGCGGTGGGGGACTGGTTCCAGTCGCCCGTCGAGAACTGGTACTCGGCGGCGAGGCAGGCTGCGCCGAGAACCGCCAGGAATACGGCGATTTTCTGCATTACGGTTCCATCCCTGAAACGTCGAAAAACGGAATCTATTGACACGCTCCCGGCCGCCGGGGCGGGGGGCACCGGATTGCCCTCCATACCGGTAGAGGAGCAAGGACCGTGCCGGGGTGGGCGCCGCGAAGAGGGGCGCGGGGCGGGAATCATCCGTGGAGGGAAGCGGAAAAAGGGCGGGCGGGTCTCAATTTAACGCGGCAGATTGCCGTGACGGGGGATGAAGAATGCACCCCTCCCCCCGACCCGTGCCGCAATTTGCGATGACGTAGGGGCCGACCGACGGCGCACCGTTCAGGTCGGCCCGTTTTTTACATGAAGCACACCTCACCCCGCCCCTCTCCCGCGGGGAGAGGGAAAACGCCGACCGCTACGCCTCCAGCATCCGCTCGATGGCCCGACGCGCGGGCGCGGCCACCTCCTCGGGAACGGCCACGGGGTAGCGGTCCTCGGCCAGGGCCGTGTAAACGCTCTCCAGCGTTGTCACTTTCATGTTCCAGCAGACCATCTTCTCCGCCGCGGCCGGGTAGAAGCGCCGGTCGGGATAGGCCCGCCGGAGCGGGTCCAGCAGGCCCACCTCGGTTCCGACGATGAACTCCCGGTCGCCCACCTCGGCCGGGTACTTGAGCATCCCGCCCGTGGAGGCGACGCGGTCGGCCGCCCGGCAGACCTCGAGGCGGCACTCGGGGTGGACCATGACCTTCGCCCGCGGATGGGCCTGTTTCACGCGTTGGAGGTCCTCCAGGGTCAGGCGGTGGTGGGTGGGGCAGAAGCCGGGCCAGAGGCGGATGTCCGTCTCGGCCGGGTAGAGGCCGATGTCGGTGCGGCCCACCTGGAGCGCGGCCCACTCGCCGAGATGCCGGTCCGGACAGAAGAGAACCGGCCGGCCCGCCGGGGCGCGCTTCAGGATTTCCACCGCGTTGGCGCTGGTGCAGCAGACGTCCGAGGCCGCCTTCACCTCGGCGCTGGAGTTCACGTAGGTGACGACGTAGAGCTCCGGGGTCTTCTCCCGCGCCTCCCGGACGTCGTCGGCGGTGACCATGTCGGCCATGGGGCAGCCGGCGCGGAGCTCGGGCAGGAGCACCCGCTTTTCCGGGCAGAGGATGGCCGCCGTCTCGGCCATGAACTCGACGCCGCAGAGGACGATGAGCCCGGCGTCGGTCCCGGCCGCGTGGCGCGCCAGGCCGAGAGAATCGCCGGTGAGGTCGGCCGCCGCCTGCACCTCGGGGAGCTGGTAGTTGTGGGCCAGGATGACCGCTTTGCGCTCCCGGCGCAGGCGGGCGATTCCGTCCAGCATGAAGTCGGTTTCCAGCGGCTTGCCCATGGGTTTACGCTCACCTCGGCTTTTTGTTGGCCAGGGCGTCGGAGTCCGTGTAGGGCTCGTACGACTGCCCGGTCACGAGGAGGTTGAGATAGTCCTCGATGGGCAGGGGCGCGGGCCAGCCGTCCAGGGAATCCGTCGCCCCGGTGGTGCCGTAGTCGGTCACCTCGACGACCACATCGGGCGCGCCGCTTTCATCGGGAATGGAAATCCGGACGATGCCGAAGAGCGGCACCTCGTCGGTGTACCAGACCTTGGCGGAATCGGAGGAGATTTTTCTGCAGGAGAAAACGCCCGCCGGGACCTCGACCTCCACGCCGTCCTGCGCCTCGTACTCCGGGATTTCAGCGACCGCCATCGTTTCGCCCAACTCACCAATCGCCGACAGGAATTCGCCGAGCATCTCCGGGCTCACCGACAAGACCACGCCATCCGGCATCTCGGGCATATCCATCCCGAGGAGGATGTCGCCGCCGAAGTTGCCGTAATAGGCCAGGAGGGATTCGAAGCTGTCGAAGGGCGTCTCCTCGGTCCCCGGCTCCCGCACGTGCCGCGCGATGTCCTCCTGGATGAACTCCGCGCCCCCCTCTTTCAGGGCCATCTGGAGCACGACCCACCCCATCTCCGGCATCAGGAGGTCCACCTGGAGCCACAGCGCCTCGGCGCGCCCGGCCGGTTGCACCAGGGAGACGGTCACGCCGGCCTGCCCGTCCACGTCGGCGTAAGTCACCCACTGGCCCGCCTCCCAGGGCGTCAGCTCGAAGGCCGGCGTCCCGGCGGCGAGAATCAGGAGAAAAAGGGCGATTCGTCTCATCTAGACCGTCCATGGGTAGGGTTGGTGTGCGCCGCGCGGCGCGTGAGTATTATAGTCGGTCCGGGCGGGATGCGAAAGGGGTGCTCCTTGACACCCGGCAAACCGGGCTCTATATTTGACCGGGGTTGGAGGAAACCGGGCGTCGTGCTGTGCGCGACGGCGGATTGACGAGGAGGCGTTGATGGGCGGTTCCGAGTACGAGGTTTACCGTCGCCAGCTCGAGCGCGAGGGGCGAATAGCGCTGTGGGCCTTGCTGGTGATGGGACTGGCGGGTGTGGCCTTCGCCGTGGTCCACGGGGCACGCACCGGATTTTCCCAGGGCGAAATCTGGTTCACGCTCATCTTCGGCCTCTCCGTGCTGGTGGACGCATTCTTCCTCTCCCCCGTCTACCGCTACCTGGCGGCCTCCTGGGTGAGGCGCCGCCAGCGACTGCGCGGGGACACCGTGGATGAGGAGCCCGACGCGACGGTCGTGAAGTGGGGGGACACCCGGGACGTCGAGGACCTGCTCCGGGAGAAGCCCGAGCACCGGGGAAAGGGTTAGAGGGGCACGGACCGCCCGCCGCGCCGTGAGACCACCGTCCCGCGTTTCGCGCGAACGGTTCCGTGAAAGGTGCCGCCGGGCCGGCTGACGCCCCGGCGCTCGTATGTTAAAATACGCCTCCCCGCATCCCCGACGCGGGTCGAAACCGGACCTGTTCCGGCAAATGATAGACTACCGCCCGGGTGGTTACCGAACATGAGCGACCGACTGATTCCCCGCCGAGCCCTGGCCAGCGTGTCCGACAAGACCGGGCTGGTAGACTTCCTCCACCATCTGAAGGGCGTCGAGCTGCTCTCCACGGGCGGCACCGCCGCCGTTCTGCGCGAGTCCGGCCTCTCGGTCATCGAGGTGGCGGATTACACCGGCTCGCCCGAGATTCTGGGCGGAAGGGTCAAGACGCTGCACCCGCGCATCCACGGCGGCATCCTCTCCCGGCGGACCGCGGACGACCAGCGGGACCTGGAGCGAATCGGCACCGTGGAAATCGACCTGGTGGTGGTGAACCTCTACCCCTTCGCCGAGACGGTGGCCCGCGGGGCCGCTTTCGAGGAGGCCGTCGAGCAAATCGACATCGGCGGGGTGGCCCTGTTGCGCGCGGCGGCCAAGAACTTCGACCACGTCGTCACCCTGTGCGACCCGGCCGATTACCCGGCCGTCCTGGAGGAGATTTCGGCGGGCGGGGTGACGCGGGAGCGCCGGCGGTCACTGGCGGCCAAGGTCTTCGCCCATACCGCGGCCTACGACGCGGCCATCACCGGCTACCTGAACCGCGGCGAGGGACTCCCCGAGCTCTACATAGCGGCTTTTCGCAAGGCGCGCGAGTTGCGCTACGGAGAGAACCCGCACCAGCCCGCGGCGCTCTACGTGTCGCTCGCGGGCGGCGGGGGGCTCGCATCGGCCGAACCGCTCTCGGGCAAGGCCCTGAGCTTCAACAACTACTGGGACATCGCCTCGGCGTGGAACGCCGTGTGCGATTTCCCCAACCCGACGGCCGCGGTCGTCAAGCACACCAACCCCTGCGGCCTGGCTGAGGCCCCGACCCTGAAGCGGGCCTACGAGCTGGCCCTCGAGGGCGACCCCCTGTCGGCCTTCGGCTGCATCGTCGCCCTCAACCGCACCCTGGACGACGAGACCGGCCGGCTGGTTCACGATACCAAATTCATCGAGTGCGGCGTGGCGCCGGACTACGCGCCCGGCGTTCTCGACCTGTTGACGAAGAAATCCCAGCGGCGCTTCATCGAACTGGGGAAGGCCGAGCCGCCCGCCGGGCTCGAGGGGCGCTTCATCCCCGGCGGCCTGCTCCTCCAGGGCGTGGACGACGAGACCGCAAGCGAACAGCGCGTGGTGACGAAGCGGGCTCCGACCGAGGACGAGTGGGCGGCGCTCAAGTTCGCCTGGCGCGCGGTCAAGCACGTCAAGAGCAACGCCATCATCCTGGCCCGCCGGGAGCCCGACGGCGCGTGCTGGCTGGTCGGCGTGGGCGCCGGACAGATGAGCCGCGTGGACTCGGCTATAATAGCCGTCCGCAAGGCCGGGGAGCGGACTGCGGGCTCCGTGGCGGCTTCGGACGCCTTCTTCCCCATGCCCGACGGCGTGGAAACTCTGACCGACAAAGGCGTCACCGCCATCATCCAACCCGGCGGCTCCAAGGGCGACGAGGCCGCCATCGAGGCGGCGGACAGGGCCGGCGCGGCCATGGTCTTCACCGGCACGCGGCATTTCAAGCATTGAGTAAATTCCATCCTTGAGGCGACATATGCGCGTCTTCATCGTCGGCGGCGGCGGCCGTGAGCACGCCCTGGCCTGGGGTTGCTCCCGTTCCCCCAGGCTCGAAAAGCTGTACGCCTATCCCGGAAACGCTGGAATAGCCGGCATCGCCGAGATTCCGCCCCTCCCGGGAGACGAAATCGGCACCCTCGTTGATTTCGCCCGCGGGGCGGCCATAGACCTCACCATCGTGGGTCCCGAGGTCCCCCTCGACGGCGGAATAGTGGACGAGTTCGGCCGCGCCGGGCTCACCATCTTCGGCCCCACCCAGGCCGCCGCGCGCATAGAATCATCCAAGGCCTTCGCCAAGGAGCTCATGGCGTCCGTAGGGGTGCCCACGGCGGGCTTCGGCGTCTTCGACGATTTCAACGCCGCCTGGAACTACGGCACCACACACCGTCTCCCGCTGGTGGTCAAGGCCGACGGGCTGGCCGGGGGCAAGGGCGCGCTCATCTGCGAGACGCCGGCCAAGCTCGAAAAGGCCCTGGACGCCATGCTCCAAACCGGCTCCTTCGGCCAGGCCGGCAAGACCGTCGTCATCGAGGAGTTCCTGCACGGCGAGGAGGTGTCGCTCTTCGTGCTGGCCGACGGGAGCGGGGGGACCTGCGTGCTCGCCGGCGCCCAGGATTACAAGCGCATCGGCGAGGGCGACACCGGGCCGAACACGGGGGGCATGGGGGCCTATTCGCCGGTATCCATCGTGACCGACGAGCTGGTGGAGCACGTCATGCGCACGGTTGTGGAGCCGACGCTCAAGGGCCTGGATGCGGCGGGGGCGCCCTTCGCCGGGATGCTCTACGCCGGATTGATGCTGACGGAGGACGGGCCGCGCATCATCGAGTACAACTGCCGCTTCGGCGACCCGGAAACCCAGGCCATCGTCCCCCGGGTGGCCGACGACCTCCTGATGCTCATCTACGCCGCCGCCACCGGGCACCTGCCCGTGAAGCAGGTGAACCTGACCAAGAAGAAGGCGGCCTGCGTCGTCCTGGCCAGCGAGGGCTACCCGGGGCGAATAAAGACCGGGCACGAGATTACGGGCATCGGTTCCGACGATTACGTCAGCGTCGTCTTCCACTCCGGCACGCGGTTGAGCGAAGGGAGGACCGTCACCGACGGGGGGCGCGTCCTCGGCGTGACCGGCATGGGGGCCACCATCCGGGCCGCGGTGCACAACGCCTACCAGCGGGCCGAGAAAATACGGTTCAAAGGGAAGACCCTGCGGAAGGACATCGCCTGGCGCGAGCTGAACCGGACGAAGAATTCGACGGGCTAGGAGAACATTTCGGAGGCGCGGTGAGCGGAAAAAACACGAAGAGTGTGGCCGTGCTGATGGGCTCGGCCTCGGACAAACCGGTGATGAACGCCGCCTTCGAGATTCTCACCGAGTTCGGCGTCGGGTTCACCGGGCGCGTCCTTTCGGCCCACCGCACGCCCGAGGAGGTCGTCCGGTTCGTCGCCGAGGCGGAGGCCGGGGGCGTCGAGGTCTTCATCTGCGGGGCGGGGATGGCGGCCCACCTGGCCGGGGCCGTGGCCGCTCTCACGACGAAACCGGTCCTGGCCGTCCCCCTGGAGTCCGGCGGCCTGGGGGGACTGGACGCGCTCCTGGCGAGCGTCCAGATGCCGGGGGGGATTCCGGTGGCAGTATTCGCCGTGGGGCGGGCCGGGGCCAAGAACGCCGCCCTCTTCGCCGTCGAATGCCTGGCGCTCGAGGATACGGAACTGGCATCCGGGCTCGCCGGGCACCGAGAGGCCCAGCGGGCGAAGGTACGCTCCGACGACGGGGAACTGCAGCGGGAGCTGGGCAATGGAAAATAAACTGCTGCCCCTGGAGCCGGAGGAGAAGCGATTGAACCCCGAGGAGCTCACGCCCCGGCGCATAGTGACCGAGCTGGACCGCTACATCGTGGGGCAGGACGACGCCAAGCGCGCGGTGGCGGTGTCGCTGCGGAACCGCTGGCGGCGGCTCCAGCTCCCGCCCGATATCGCCTTCGAAATCACCCCCAAGAACATCATCCTCATCGGCCCCACCGGGGTGGGCAAGACGGAAATCGCCCGCCGGCTGGCCCGCCTGGTCGGAGCACCCTTCGTCAAGGTGGAGGCCTCCAAGTTCACCGAGGTCGGCTACGTGGGCCGGGACGTGGAGTCCATCGTCCGCGACCTGACCGATATTGCGATGAACATGGTGCGCGAGGAGGAGCGCGCCCGCGTCGCCGAGCTGGCCGAAAAACGGGCCGAGGAGAGGCTACTCGAGCTCCTCCTGCCGCGGCCGCCCGTGCTGCCCGGTCCGGGGGCGTCCGAGGAGGAGCGCAAGGAATACCAGGAGGCCCTGGCCCACCACGAGCGCAGCGTGGAGAAGATGCGCGGGATGCTCCACGCCGGGGAGCTGGAGGACCGCGAGGTGGACGTGAGCGTGTCGAGCTCGGACAATCCGGTTCTCTCCGCCTTCTCCGGCGCGGGCCTGGAGGGCATGGGCCTCGACCTGGGCGACATGCTCTCGGGACTCTTCCCCAAGAAGAAAAAGCGCGTCCGGTTGAAGGTCTCCGAAGCCCGCCGCGCCCTGGTGAACGAGGAAACGGAACGCCTCATGGACCAGGAGAAGGTCACCCGGGAGGCCCTGGCCCGCACGGAGACCACCGGCATCGTCTTCCTGGACGAGCTGGATAAAATCGTTTCCGGGGGCTCGACCCACGGCCCCGACGTCTCCCGGGAGGGCGTCCAGCGCGACCTGCTGCCCCTGGTGGAGGGCACGACGGTCAAAACGAAGTACGGTCTGGTGCACACGGACCACGTCCTGTTCATCGCCGCCGGGGCCTTCAGCCAGAAGAAGCCGTCGGACCTCATGCCGGAGCTCCAGGGCCGCTTCCCCATCCGGGTCAAGCTCAACTCCCTGACGAAAGACGACTTCACCCGCATCCTCACCGAGCCGAAGAACGCGCTGGTGAAGCAGTACCAGTCGCTTCTGGGCACGGAACACCTCCGGCTGGAGTTCGCGCCCGGCGCCGTCGAGCGCCTGGCCGAGCTCGCCGAGTACATAAACACCCACACCCAGGACATCGGCGCCCGAAGACTCCACACGGTCCTGGAGGCCCTGCTGGAAGAGGCCTCCTTCGAGGCCGCCGACCTCGACCGGGACACCAAGCTCACCGTCACGCCCGACTATATCGACGAGAAGCTGGAATCACTCGCCAAGGACGAGGACCTCTCCCGGTACATCCTTTAGCCTGGGGCCCTTCGGGGTTAAATGGGGCTTATCAACAGTCTTCAGGGGGTTTGTGCCCTTCGGCCGGTCCCCCAGCGAGGTCTACGATGAACCACTACAGTTTCAACCGCTACGGGCTGCTCGCCATGGTCCTGCCGGGCGCCCTGGCCGTCCTGGCGACCTGGCGTGTGGAAATCAATCTCTTCGCCCTGTTCGGGGTGCACGGATTCGGCATCAACGGCGCGCTGGTGTTCCTCGTCCTGGCGCTGACCGCGGGGCTTCTGTTGACGACCGTCTTCGGCTGGTTCGGCCGGCTGTTCCAGCGGGCCTTCTTCGGCCGCATCCCGGGCAGCTTCTTCCTGGAACGCGCGAGCCGCGAGGCGGGGCTGCTGAGGGTGAAGCTGGCACACGGCGCCGGGCATTCCCTCGACCGCAACTTCCCGCAGAGCTTCGCCAACGCCTTCCGCAACTACTTCAAGTACGAGACCGCCAACGAGGAACTGCGCGACGGGCTCTGCCTGTCGGCCCTGGCCGAGCACTCCGCCGAGGTCCACCGCCGCCTGGAGCGGCTGGAGGCGGGGGGGCAGATGCGGATGAACCTGGCCGGCCTGTTCCTCATCTACGCGCTCGCCCGGCTGGCGTGGATTCTCACGTCGGGGCTGGACTTCACCCCGCTGCGCATCGTGGAGCTGGCGCTGTCCCTCGTGCTCTTCCTCGGCTTCGTCTGGAGCTACCTGAGTCTGGTCGGCGTGTACTACCACGAGCTCTACCTGGCCTTTTTCGCCCTGACCGTGGAGGAGAACGTCGACCGGCCGCACGTTCGGCTTCAGACCCGCAATGACGACCGTCCCCGGCAGAGGCACCGGCGGAAGCGGTCGGATTCGGGCGGGGGCGACCGTTCACAGGGCGGCGGCAACCGTTCACAGGGCGGCGGCAACCGTTCCTCGGGTAGGGGTGACCGTCCCTCGGACGGCAGGGACCGCTCCTCCGGCGGAGGCAACCGTTCCTCTGGTGGAGGGGACCGCCCCTCCGACAACAGGGACCGACCGCCGAGTGGGGGTCAGCCCCCCCGCGAGGGGTAGAGGAAAAACGGGAGGGTCAGGAGACCCTCCCCATGTCATCACAATCACAGATGAGGACTGCAGCGACCCCCTCTCCCTTTAAGGGAGAGGGTTCGGGTGAGGGTAACGGTTGGGAACGTGAAAGCGGCGGGGACTAAAGTCCCCGCCCTACATTACGAACCGCGCGAAAATCCGTGCGGGCGGGGACGGAGCCCCGCCCCTACGTCATCGCAGGAAGCGGCGGGGATAGAAATCCCCGCTCTACGTCATCGCAAATCACGGGTGAGGGCTGCGATGGCCCCTCCCCTCCTCTGGGGGGGAGGCTGGGTAGGGGGGTGGGCGGACCTGAAGGTCCGCCCCCACGTCATCGCAACCAGCATCCACCTCGACCGCTCTTGCCATTATCCCGCGCGCACGGCGCAACCCGCCCTACCGCGACGGGGTGACGAGCTGGCCCACCTCCATCCGCTCCAGCCTCCCGCCGGGCGGCTGCCAGAGGAGTTCCACCTTCAGCCGGAGGAAGCCGCTCGGGAGGTCGAAGTCCCCCGGAACGAGCCCCGACTCGGCTAAAACCTCCGCCAGCCGCTCCCCTTCGAGGTCGGGCTTCTGCTCCGCCGAAAGCACCCACCAGCGCCGGGTGTAGAGCCCCTCGGGCGAGTCGGAGTACGGTTCCAGTCGCGCCCCGCGGGCGAGCTCCGCCGGGTCCAGCGCCGCCAGCGAATCCAGCCGCTCCTTGGCGTAGAGCGCCGCGCGACCGGCCATCCCCCCCGCGGCCACGCCCTCCTCGGCCCCGGGGATGGCCAGAAGAATCCCCGTCACGCCGATTAGCAGGATGGCGCTGGCGATGAGCATCTCGATGAGGGAAAACCCCCGCTCGCCCGTCCTACCCATACTTCCGCCTACGGCCAGCAGACGAGGCCGGTGGCTTCGTCGGGAAGACGCTCCAGCTCCCGGCCGGTGAACTCTACGATGACCAGCTCGGTCAAAAAAACCGTGGCCCGGCCCAGGTGACCGCCGTACATCGCCCCGGAGTGGTCGGCCAGCCCGACGTGCAGGTGCGCGTGGCAGCGGCCCTCCCGCCGGGAAACGTTGCCCAGAAGGGAAACGATTTCCAGGCCGCCGGTGAGCTCGACCTCGCGGTAGTCGTGGGTCTGCTGGTCGTAGAAGCCGATGGTCGCCTCCGCCACGGCCCCTATTCCGGAGATGAACCCCTGCGCTATTTCCTGCTCGTTGATGAGCCGGTCGATGAAGGCCACCAGCTCCTCGCCCCGGGTGACGCGGACGAGAAACCGGCGTCCCTCCTTGAATTCGTAGAGGCCCACGCCGCTCCTTCTCCAAGGTTACATTTCAATCATACCACGCCGGCGGAGGGTGTTGGGGCTTCCGCCGTGACCGTCCGGCCACTCCGGGGCGAGCGCCACCTCTCCACCGGCCTCTATTCCACGAGAGCTTGAACGGCCGCCGGTTTTCGGGTAGGATTAGCTATCCGTTCGACAACCAAGGAGCGACCATGCGCAAGACGCTTGTCCTCGTGCCGCTGCTTCTGGCCCTGCCGAGCCTGGCCTTCTTCTCCGTGGGCGCCCGCGTCGGGTACTTCATGCCCCTGGGCGAGTACGCCGACACCTTCACCGGCGGATTCACCGGCGGTCTCAAATTCGACCTCGGCATCCTCCCCTTCCTGGACACCTCGCTCAACGTCACCTACGTCGAGGGCACGGTGAAGGAGAACGACCTGGGCATCCCCACCACGGAGATGAACTCCATCGTGCCGGTCTTCCTGCAGGCCAAGCTGAAGCTGCCCGGATTCATCACGCCGTACTTCCTGGCGGGGCTCGGGCTCTACTTCTACAGCCTGGAGTACGACGACGCGGACACCGGGGAGCATATAAACGAGACGGGGGCGAAGTTCGGCTACAACGCGGGGTTGGGCCTGGAAATCGGCTTCCTCGGCATCATGGGGGCCTACGCGGACGGGACGTACCACTGGGCCGACACCGAGCCGGCGACCATCAACTCCCTCACCTTCCAGGCCGGGGTCTACGTGGGATTCTAGCCTCCGTCGGACGTGCGCACGGGGGGTCCGCGGGCTCCCCGTTCTGGTAGAATATCGGCGGTAAAACGACCGTCGCATTCGGAGACGCGGTGAAAAAAGCCATCCTCCTGTCGATGCTCCCCGCCCTCGTCGGCGCCTGGTACGAGGGCCCCTGCGACACGTCGGCGGTCCACGACGACGCGTGGTGGAGCCGGGCCGCGGCTCACCGTGAGCGCACCTTCACCCCGACGGCCTGGGACGAGGGGCTCGCCGGATTGACCTACCCCGACACGCCGCCGGGGCTGGTCGGCGTCTACCTGGTCGGCCTCCGGGCGGGGTGGGAGTCCAAGCTGGGTGAGCTGGAGCGGATGCTGGCCGAGGGTCGCATCAACTGCGTCGTCTTCGACGCCAAGCCCGCGCCCGGCGAAATCTGCTTCCCCCTGGAAATCCCCGCGGAGCCGCGCCCGGAGCTGACCACCTACCCCCCGCTCCGCGGCTCGCCCGCCGACGCGCCCGAGCTCTCGCCCGAGGCGCTGGCCTGGGAGCTCGGGGCGGTCCACGACTACTACGACCTGCCGGGGCTGGTGGAGCGCCTCCGCGGAGCCGGGGCCTACGTCATCGCCCGCATTGTCGTCCACTACGACCGCTTCCTGGCCCGGTACGACCCCCGGGGTGAGACCAAGGATTGGCTGGCGGTCAAGGACGAGCGCACGGGGCTGGCGTGGGTGGGTCACGCCGATTCGGTCTGGGTGGACCCCTACGCCGAGGAGGCCTGGGATTACCATCTCGCCGTGGCCCTGGCCTGCGCCGAGGCCGGGGTGGACGAGGTTCAGTTCGACTACCTGCGCTTCCCAACCGAGGGCGACGTGCTCCACGCCTACACGCCCCACGCCGGGGGGCGGTCCAGGGAGTGGGCCGTCAACGCCTTCCTGGACCGGACGGAAGAGGTGCTGCGTCCGACGGGGGTGAAGATTTCCGTGGACGTTTTCGGCTTCTCGGCGCTCTATGAAAAACGCAACCCCGAGGGGCAGGACGTGGACGACATGGCGCTGCGGCTGGACGCCCTCTCGCCGATGGACTACCCGAGCCACTTCGGCGCGGGCTTCTACTCGGGGCCGGGGCGGACCTGGCGGATTCTGGAGGACTGCGCGGCGGTGCTGAAAGGGCGTCTTGAGGCAGCGTGCTACGCGGAGCCCCCGCCGCCCGACGTCCGAGAGGAATCCACCCGGGCCCTCCTCGAGCTGGCCCACCCGGGGATGTTGTACCGGCACTCGGCACCGCCCGAGTTCCCCGGCACCCTGTCATCCTGCTCCAACCGGCCGTTCCTCCAGGCCTTCGACCTCATGGCGCCCTCGGACTTCACCGGGTACGTGCGGGACCAGATTCGCGGGGCGCTGGCCGGCGGCGCCGACGGCTACCTCTTCTGGCACGCCAACTCGAGTTACGGGCCGCTGTGGCCGGCGCTGGACCCGTACTGGAGGCCGCTGCCCCCGCCGCTCAACCCGTTGCCCAAGGTGAAGCCCGTCGGGGAAATCCCCGCAGGCGCGAGGTAGGAACCGGGCCGGGGTAAGGGGTGCGATGGTCCCCTCCCCCCTCTGGGGGGAAGCGCGCTTACGGGCTAGGGAGGGGGGTGCGGCTATCCCCTCTCCCCGTGGGAGCGGCGCGCCGACGGGCCAGGGGTGAGGGCTAGCTTATAATAAAACGGGCCGACCTGAACGGCTCGCCGTCGGTCGGCCCCTACGTCGTCGCAACGGGCGGGTATGGACACCCGCCCCTAC
>CAYTCV010000031.1:0-20748 GCA_964436465.1 uncultured bacterium | reverse complement strand
CCGACGGCGCGCCGTTTAGGTCGGCCCGCGGGCGGGTGTGGACACCCGCCCCTACATCATCGCAGCGTGGTGAAGGCCGGGTGAGGGGTAAAAGCGGTCCCCTCTCCCTTCCAGGGAGAGGGTTAGGGTGAGGGTCGGGGTAGGGAACATTAAAGAACCGCGGCGGCCCGCAGGGGATGCATCCCACGGGGCCGCCCTACTCCTTCAGGCGGGCCTCCAGGCTGGGCAGGCAGCCGCAGTAGCGCTGGCGGTATATGCCCAGCCGCCGGGCCCGGCTCTGGCCCCGGTTGAAGAGCGGCCGCCAGTCGCGGTAGAGGAACTGGGCCCCGGTTTCGGCGGCCAGCTCCTCCGCGACGCTTTTTATCAATTCGTGGCGCTGGTAGCGGGAGAACAGAAGGGTGGTGGTGAAGGCGGCGCCGGAACGGGCGGCGAGCCGGGCCGTGGGGAGCAGCCGCGTCCGGTAGCAGTAGCCGCAGCGCTCGTCGGAGGGCTCCGGCGCGGGGGGCGAAAACTCCGGCGCGTCCAGGCGCACCAGCGGCAGCCCCTCGACGCGGACGACGGTCCCCAGGGCGTCCAGGCGGCGGTCGTGCTCGGCGGGCGGTTCGATGTTCGGGTTGACCCACACCCCGAGCACCTCGTGCCCCTCGCCGCGCAGCTCGCGGAGCGGTTCCAGGATGCACACGCCGCAGCAGATATGGATGAGGACGTCCATCGGGGCGAGTTTACCGCCGCGGGGCGCGCCTTGACAAGACCCCGGGGCGCCTTTACTCTAGCCGTAAATTCAATACGGGAGGCGGAAAGATGCGCCGGTTCGCCCTATTGGTCTTCATCCTGTCCCTCGCCGCCGGCGCTCTCGCCGACGAGGCGCTGGACGCCCTGGCCCGGCACCGGGAATCCCTCGGCCTGGACGACCTCTGGAATTCGCTCGAATCCATCCGCTACACGGGAACCGTCGCCTCGGGCGGGATGGAGGGCGTGAGCGAAATCCTGGTGGTCCTGCCGCCGGATAAGCCCGCGGTCGGCCCCGACGGGACCTGCGACGCCGGGGAGTTCGTCCGGGGGATTTACTACCGCAGCGAAATCACGCTCGGGCCCCTCCACGAGCTGGTGCTCATCACCCCCGAGGGGGGCTGGATTGCCGACTCCACGGGCGACGTCCGGGAGCTGGCCGGGGTCGAGCTGGCGGATTACACCGCCTCGATGGTCATGGACGCCCTCCTCTACTGCCACCCCGACCCGGCGCTCTTCTCCGCGACCTGGGGCGGCGTGGAGGAGGTGGACGGCGCGCCCTGCGACGTGCTGGACTTCGGCCCGGTGCCCGGCGGCCTCCCCTTCCACCCCCGGCGCTACGAGCTGGACTCGGGTGACGGCGACCTGCTCCGCATCAGCTCCGAGCTGGACGGGGTCGTCCACCTCACGACCTGCTCGGAGATAAAAGACTTCTCCGGTCTGCGCCTGCCCACCCGCTTCCACACCACCCTCGAGGGGCTGCCCGTCGTCATCGACCAGACACTGGACGAGGTGGCCTTCAACGAGCCGGTGAACGCGGCCCTGTTAGTGCCGCCCGCCGCGGAGAGGCTGGTCTTCCCCGAGGGGGAGACCGCGGTGCGGGTGCCGGTGGAGCTCACCGGGGGGGCCGTCTTCGTCCCGACCCTGGTGAACGGCGAGCCGGTGTGGATGATTCTGGACACCGGGGCCACGATGAGCGTGCTGTCCACGCCGGTGGCCGAGGAATTGGGCCTGGTCACCGCCGGCACCGGGGCGGGGGTCGGGGCCGGCGGCCTGGGGGAGGTCGGCATCCTCCAGGCCGAGAGCCTGTCCCTCGGCGGGCTCGTCTTCGACGGGCCGACCCTGGCGTCGGTGGACCTCTCCGGGTACGGCCGGCACTTCGGGCGGGAGTGGGGCGGAATACTGGGCTACGAGCTCTTCGCCCGGACCGTGGTCGAGCTCGACTACGCCGAATCCGCGCTCACGATTTACGACCCCGATTTCTACACGCCGCCGGAACCCATGCCCGGCGTTGTCGAAATCCTGCCGCTCAAGCTGGACACGGGTATCCCCGCGGTGGAGGCGGAGCTCGACGACGTCCGGGGCTGGTTCGCCCTCGACCTGGGGAACCTGAACTACACCACCGTGTACCGGCCGGCGGTGGAGAAGTACGGCCTCGAGGAGCGCTACCCGGACTGGCGGCCGCAGATGGTGAGCGGCTTCGGCGGGGCGAGATTCCATCGGCTGGTGCAGGTGGGCGAGCTGCGCCTGGGCTCGGTGAGCGTGCCTAAGCCGCTGGTGGTGCTGTCCGGCGAAGCATCGGGAGCGCTGGCCCGCAGCCGGGAGACGGGGAACATCGGTCAGGACGTGCTCCGGCGCTTCCGGCGGGTGACGCTGGACTACCCGGATTCGCGGCTGATTCTCGAGGTGGGCCCCGACGGGCTCGCGGAGGGCGCCCCCCCCGACCGCCTCGGATTCACCACGGCGGGCGGCGTGGTGGTCACCGTCTGGGAGGGCTCGCCGGCGGAGCGGGCGGGGCTCCGCGAGGGCGACGTCGTTCTGGCCCTCGACGGCGTGCCCCTCGAGACCCTGTGCGCCCTGGACCTGGTGGAGTGGTCGGCGGCCGAGCCGGGCACCGACCGGGTTCTCACCGTCCTGCGCAACGGGGAGGAGCTCGACCTGCCCATGACGACCGAGGACCTGTGGTGAAAAAACCGATGACGGCGGAGACGCTCCGGCGGAAAGCGCTTTTCATCCCGCTCGCCCTGGCGCTGGCGACGGCGTGGCTTCCCGGTTGCGACGGGACCGGCGACGCCGCGGCCCGGTGGGAGGTTCACCGACGGCTCGTCCTGGGCGGGGGGGAGCTCCCGCGCGCCGGGAGCCTCGTCTTCACCACGGCCACCCTGGGATACGCGACCGAGTCGGAGCTGGTGTACCGCCTCGCGGAGGACGGCACGCTGGAGGGTTTCCGCATCGTCCCGTTGAGCGGGCCGGAGCAGGGGCTCGTCGTCTGGACGCCGACCGGGAGTTGGGAGAAGACCACGGGGGGCGCCGTCCGCCGACTCTCCCCCCGCGAGAGCGAGGAAACGGCAATCAACGCCCTGTTCATGAGCGGGGCTTATATCGCGCTCGAGCCCTCCTTCGGGCCGGAGGGCGAGGTGCTTCTCGATTGGGAGGGGATGCAGCTCCGGCTCACCCTGGAACCGGACGGGCGCCTGTACGGGTCCGAGGCGTACCTCGATGAGCGCATTCTGTACGCGGGCTTCGGCGAGCCGGACGGCGCCGCGCCGCACCTGGCCCGTACCGTCGAAGTGAATCCCGGCGACTCGCCCGCCTATACGCTCGAGCGGGGGGAATTCCGGGAGTTGGAGCCCGGGGAGGTGGACCTGACCCCGCCCTCGCCCTCGGGCCTCGTCTACGATGGCGGCGCGGGGCGCACGGTCCCCCTGCGCCTGTCCGGGGGGATGCTCCTGGCTCCGGTGACCGTGGACGGCCTGGAACTGGAGCTGGCGCTGGATTCCGGCGCGGCGGTGAGCTACCTGCGGCCCGACGCGGCCGAAACGCTCGGGCTCGTCCCCGTCGGCGAGAGCGTGGTAGTTTCCCTGGGCAACGACGCCACGGGGCACGGCGTGGCTCTCCTGGACGAGATGAAAATCGGGCCGGTAACCCTCTCGGGGCAGACGGTGGTCATCGGGGAGCCGTCGCTTCTGTTGAGCCTGGTCGCCCCGTTCGACGGGCTCATCGGCTACGACCTCCTGGCCCGGCTCCCGGCGCGGCTGGACGTGGAGGCCGGCACCCTGGAACTCCCGCCGCCGGACGCGGAGCCCGCTATTCCGCCGGGTGCGGTGGTGGTCCCCATTCACCTGCCGGGGCGGATGCCGCAGCTCCCGGGCGAGCTGGACGGGGCGGGCGGCCTCGTCTTCATCCTGGATTCGGGCTCGCCGCTGGAGCTCCTGGTTCTGCCCCGCAGCTCGGGCCGACTGATGGACGTCTCGGGGGCGGCGCCCGCGGATTACACCTTCATGAGCCTGACGGGGCTGGGCGGGGTCCTGGGGGCGCTCCTGCGCCGGGCGGATTACTACCTCGTCGGCGCGCGGACGGAGGGGGGCTCTCCCGCGTCGTGCTGGCGGGTGGACGGCCCGCGGGTGACCTATTCCCTGGGCGAGGCCGGGGGGCCGCTGTCGGTCATGGACGCCGACGCGCTCCTGGGGCTGCCCTTCCTGTTGCGCTTCTCCGCCGTGACCTTCGACTACCCGCGTGAGCGGCTGATTCTGGAGCCCCGGGCGGAAGAGTCCGGCGAATAGGCGGATTGGCCGGTTTCGTCGGGTTGCGATGATGTAGGGCGGCCCCTCCGCGGGCCGCCGCGAATTGCGCTGGCGTAGGGTCGGGCCTTTAGGCCCGCCCGCGGGCGACTCCGCATCCATCCGCCATATCCCCCCATCAAAAAAGGCGGCCCCGAAGGACCGCCTTTTTTCTATTCGCTGCTGTCAGCGGCTGATGACCAGGCGCTGGTTCAGGGTCCGGCCTTCGGTCACCAGGCGGATGATGTAGGCGCCCGAGGCGATGCCCGAGGCGTCCCAGTTGATTTCGTGCCGTCCGGCGGTCATGTCGGTGTCCGCCAGGGTGGCCACCCGGCGCCCGGCGAGGTCGTACACCGCCAGGGAGGCCCGACCGTCGACGGCGAGGCTGAAGGCGAAGGTCACATCGTCCGAGGCGGGATTCGGGAACGGCGCGTTGAACTCGGTCGTCCGTGAGCCGGCCTCGGCGTCGAAGTGGAACTCCACCGGACCGAACAGGGACAGGCTCCCGTCGGAGTCGGTGGCCTTGAGGTAGTAGAGGTAGTCGCCGCCGTCGGTCACGTCCATATCCAGGTAGCGGTAGTTGGGGCTTCCGCCGGGAATCGACGTGGAGTTCAGCGGGACCAGCGGGTTGCGGTCCCCGTCCGCCAGGACCATGGAGTCGACCAGGACGCCGTCCTGCCGGTAGATGTCGAAGCCGGCGGTCGTATCGCCCTCGCCCAGGGTCCAGGACACCAGGGCGCCCGCGTCGGTGGACTCGACGGTGAAATCGACCAGCGCGATGCCCACTTCGGGCGGCGATACCTCGAAGTCGTCGAAGTAGAAGCCCTCGCGCTGGGTCGTGCCGTTGGAGTAGAAGTAAAAGCGGAACTGGCCGATGGCGCCGACGTAGTCGGTGAGGTCGTATGTCTCCTGCGTCCAGTCTTGCTGGGTGCCGTAGAACACATCCAGCTCCTCCCAGGCGCGGGTGTCGTCACCGAACTCGAGAGTGCAGCCGTCGCCGCCGGGGGCGATTTTATACCAGTCCCAGAAGTCGAGCTGCGGGCTATCCAGGCCGATGAGAATCATCGGGGAGTAGATGTAGCAGTTCATGGATGGCTCGTAGTCGGCCTCACCCTCGCCGCCGCACTTCCACGAGTTCTCCGGGGAGTGGGAGCGGTAGCCTTCGATGTGCCACAGGTCCACGTCACCCGAGTGGGTCCAGTCGCCCTCGCCGTTCTCGACGTCGTCGAAGAAGCCGAATTCGGAGCCCACGGTGACCGTGATGGGGAAGGTCTCGTGGATGTCGCCGTCAGCGGTGACGTCGCAGTTGAGGTAATAGACGCCGGGGTCTCCGGCGAAGCTCGAGACGGTGATTTCGAAGGGGTTGGGCCCGTCCGATTCCTCGTCGGGGTCGAGGCTGCCGTAGTCTATTTCATCCACGGTGACGTCGATGTCCGAGACGTCGGAGGAGAGGATGGCGACCACGTTGGTGGCGGTCTCACCGCCCGTATTCTCCAGCGTGACGGTAATCGTGGCGTCCTCGCCGGGAACCAGGAGCTCGTCACCCTCATCGCCCAGCACCTCGTAGGACGGCATGCGGAGCCGGGGTCCGAGGCCGCCGCCCCAGAGGCTTACCTCGTCGCCGGTGCCGGAGGCGTCGTAATACTGGGGATGCTCGTCGGAGAAGTCCTCCGCCTCGGCGTAGACGTAGCCCTCGTGCGCGGTCACGATGCCGTCGTCGTCGGAGTCGGCGTCGGCCGTCCCGCCGCCCATGTCCACGGGCCAGCCGGGGAACTCGCCGTTCACGCCCGCCGTCCAGAAGTACACGTAGGTGTCGTAGTAGTAGTAGGGCGGCATGGCCCAGGAGTACTCGTTGCCGTTGGCCGCCGTCGAAATCACCACGTTCTCCGTGCCCGCGGCCTGGATGTCGTCGATGAAGCCGCCGGAGAAGCACTGCTCCATGGTGATGATGCACTGGGAGAAGGAGATGTCGTCCAGCTCGTCGGCGAACTCGTCATCGTTGAGCACTTCTCCGGCCCAGAGGTTGAGATAGACGTTGTCGCTGGCGCCGCCGCCGTGGTCGGTGGTGAAGATGAACAGGCTGTCGCTGGCGGTCAGCAGCGCTTCCAGGTCGTTCATGTACTGGAAGACGTAGGTGCGGGTGCAGGGGTCGTGGTAGTCGTCATCGCCGTCGTTGTCCAGGTCCAGGGGCGAGCTCTGGCCGTCGGAGCGGTCCACGGCCGGGTTGTCGCCGTCGGACATCAACACGAAGATGTCGTTCTCGTCGTAGCCGTAGACGTTGATGAGCGTCCAGTACATGTAGGCCATGTCGTTCCAGTAGCGGATGTGGTTGTTGCTCTGGTTGTAGCCGCCGCTCATCATGAGCGCGTAGCGGTTGCCGGCCCGGTCGCCGGGCTGGGGGATGATGGTATCCAGGTACGCGCGGGCGGGCTGGACCTCATCCATGGTCGGGATGTGGTACTCGGCGTGGTCCAGGCCGTCGTAGATGCGGCCGTCGGTCAGCTCGACCAGGTCGTCCTGCAGGTACCTGGGGGGCGTGGAGACGTCCCAGGTCGTTATCCTTCCGTCATCGGCCACGAAGAAGGCCCGGGCGGCGTGCTCCCAGTTGGCCGCGGGGTAATCATCCACGAAGACGAAGTACCCCGGCGTGTCGGGGAGCGTGACCGTGTTGTGCCAGAACTCGACCTCGCCGCCGGTGAAGCTCTCGGGGTACACGTAGACCCGCTTGGCGTCGGTGACGTTGTCGAGAACGCGCTCGATGACGAGCCCACCGGCCTCCTGCGGTGTCATGGCCGCCGCGGCGCAGACGAGAAGGAGCGTAATAAGGGCTATCTTTTTCATGTTCCTCCCATACGGAAATGTGTCATTGACCGGTGGGGTCGTACTTGTAGGCACACATCAACCCGCCTGTCCTTCACGGAAGGTTTTTGCGGCGGGACTTCTCCAAAAGCTAAGCTAGGAAAAAAAGAGGTCCGTGTCAAGGAAATACGTAGTCGGCGCGCTGTGCTAAAATGGAATCGGGTGGGTACCCCCTGCGCCTCGACGGCGGGTCATGGTGGAAAACGACAAACAGGTGAAGGGCGACGCGGGCCGGGGGAGGAAGCGGCGGTTCGGGTCCTGGGGATTTACCGTGGGCCTCCTGGCCGGCGTCGCGGCCGCGGCGCTCTCCGCCGCCGGATTCCTGGACCGGCTGGAGGTGGGCACGCGGGACCTGCGGTTCCGGCTGCGGGGACCGGTCGAGCCCGACCCTGAAATCGCCCTGGTGACCATCGACCAGCGTTCGCTTACGGAGCTGGGGCGCTACCCGTGGCCCCGGGGTCTTTTGGCGCAGCTCGTCGAGCGGATTCATTCCGCGGAGCCGGCCTGCCTGGCCCTGGACCTGGCCCTCCTGGAGCCGGACAACCCGGCCTCCGACGAGCGTCTGGCCGACGCCATCGGCATGGGGGTTACCGTCCTGCCGGTGTACCTCTCCCCGATTCCCGGCCAGCCGCTGAAGTGGCTCACTCCGGCGGCGCCCTTCTCCGCCAAGGCCTATTCGCTGGGTCACGTGGCGCTGGTTCCCGACCTCGACGGCGTTTACCGCACGCTGTACGAGTACCAGAGCTATGGCGGGCTTTCGTACCCCGCCTTCTCCGCCGCCGCCGCCGCCGCCTTCGGCGGAGGGAGACTCGAACCGATGTCCGCGCCCCTCGAATCCGGGGTGAGCCAGAGCGGCCGGCTGGACATCGCATACCGCGGCCCCACGGGCACCTTCCCCACGTACAGCGCCGTGGCCGTCCTGCGCTCCGACGACGCCCAGCTTGCGGAGTGGTTCCACGACAAGCTGGTCTTCTTCGGCGCCTCGGCGGAGGGATTGCACGATGCCGTCATCACCCCCTTCTCCCCGCAGGCGCCCATGCCGGCGGTGGAGGTTCACGCCAATGCGGCGGCGACGATTCTGGGGGGCGACGAGCCCACCGTTTGGCCGCGCTGGGCCATCATCTTACTGTCGTTGGTCCTCGCGGGGGTGTCCGGCGACCTCTTCACCCGCTTCCGCCCGAAAATCTCCATCGTCGGCTTCGTCGGCTTCGTCGTCGGCTACCCCCTGGCGGCCTGGGTGGTCTTCGCCCTGACGAACGACCTGCTTCCCGTGGTGCCGGGCCTTCTGGCGGGCTCCCTGGCGTTCGTATTCACCAGCCTGGGCCGGCTCGTATCGGTCAACCGGGCCCTGGACAGACGGCTGATAGACCTGGAGCTGCTCCTCTCCGACCAGCTCTCGCGGGAGGAGCCGGTGACCGGCGCCGCGGAGGCGGCCACGAGCCTCACCTACACCCTGGGGCTCCACGGGCTTCTGCTGCGCGACACCGCGGGCAAGGTGCTCTTCCGGCAGGGCGAGGTCGCCAATCCCGACGACGAGCCGGAGCCGCCGCTGCGCGTGTATCGGGACAACTCCGCGGGGACGGAGCTGTGCCTGTTCTACTCGGGGACCCCGTCGGTGAACGAGGTGGCGCTGCTGACCGCGGGCGCGCGGCAGTTCAAGCGCATCTTCCGCCCCGCCGACGGGGAGGTCGCCTGGCCCCTGGCCACTCTCACCCGGGCGCACACCCAGGTCAAGCTGGACATCCTGTCCCACCTGGAGGAGGACCTGGCCGCCAGCCGGCTCACGCTCCAGCACGTCCTGGACGCCGCCGCCGAGGTGATTCTTCTGACCAGCGTGTACGGGGTGGTGCGCCTGGCCAACGCCGCGGCCCGGGAGCTTTTCGCCGACGAGGACGGAGGGCCCGAGGAGATGGTGGGCCAGAGCATCTACTCCCTCATGCCGGGGCAGAACCTGCGCCAGTTCCTGGTGGACGCCGTGGACGGGGCCAGCAGCGACACGGTGAAAATCCAGGGGATGACCTTCCTGTTGGCGGTGGCTCCCCTGGCCGACGAGCGCGGCCTGCGCGGCTTCGTCGTCACCCTCACCGATATCACCGAGCTGGCCCGCATAGACCGGATGAAGAGCGATGTCATGCACATCCTGTCCCACGACCTGAAGAGCCCGCTGGGGACCATCCGCGGCTTCGCCGAGCTCCTCTCGGACCGGGACGTTTCCCGGGACGAGCGCCTGGAGTACGTGGGGCACCTGGCCGCCGAAACGGACAAGCTGCTGAGGCTCATCGAGACGTTCCTCGACGTGAGCCGTCTGGAGAGCGGCCGGCGGCGGGGCCAGTTCCTCCCCGTGGACCTCTGCGCGACGGCCGAGGAGGTCATCGAGCTGGGGCGCATCACCGCCAACCAGGCCGGCAAGACCCTGGTCCTCGACCGTCCCCCCGCCGTGAGCGCCATCCTGGCCGACGTGAACCTGGTCAGCCGGGCGCTGGCGAACCTCTTGGACAACGCCGTCAAGTACGCCCCCGCCGGGACCGACGTGACGGTGGCCGTCCGGGAGCTCGAGCGAGCGGTGGAGGTGTCGGTGACCGACGAGGGGCCGGGCATCGAGCCCGAGGAGCGGGAGCACATCTTCGAGAAGTTTTACCGGGCGAAGGCGGCGCGCGACGTGGGCGGCACCGGGCTCGGCCTGTCCTTCGTGGCCCAGGTGGCCCGGCTGCACCGCGCCGAGGTCCTGGTGGCCTCCACCCCCGGCAAGGGCGCCACCTTCACCCTCCGCTTCAACAAGCCGGAGCTGGAGCGGGAAGCGCCGGAAGATGCCGACGAGACCGACGCGTGACGCGCCCCCCGCGGCCGCGAAAAGGTTTAACGCTTGACAGCGGGACCGTTTTTTTCCTAGCTTAGACTGATTTTCACCTCTTCCCGGGCGTCCCCATGCCGGAAATTCCCAAGCCCTCCCTGGCGGACCACGCGCGTGGAAGCCTCCACGCCCTGCCCTTCTTCCGGGGGCGGACGAAATTCCTCCCGCTCCACGCGAAGTTCGCCTGGGCCTTCGTCCCCCTGGCGCTCGCCTCGGTGTACCTCTTCGGCTGGCGCTGCGCCTTTCTTTTGGCCCTGGCCTACGCCGTGGGCTGGGTCACCGCCGCGGCGTTCTCCCTGGTCCGCCGTAAGCCCATGGACCCCAGCTTCTGGATTACGGCGCTCCTGTTCGCTTTCACCCTCCCGGCGCACGTCCCGTGGTGGCTGGTGGTCGTCGGGGCGGCCGTGGGGCAGCTCTTCGCCAAGGAGGTCTTCGGGGGCTTCGGGCGCAACGTCTTCAACCCGGCGCTGGTCGGGCGGGCCTTCGTGACCATCAGCTTCCCGACCTATTTCGCCGGCTACTGGTGGAAGCCGTTCTGGGGCGGAGCGGGCGGCTTCGCGGCCTGGACCCCGAACCTGGCCGCGGCCGACGCGGTGACCACCGCCACCCCCCTCGCGGCCTTCAAGGGCTCCGGCGTCCAGGGGCCGCTGGGGCCGATGCTCCGGGGGGACACCGGCGGGGCGATGGGGGAGACGGCGGCCGTCCTGTTGGTCCTTCTGGGGATTTACCTCCTCGCGCGTAAAATCATCAACTGGCGCACGCCGCTTTCCGTCCTGGGCGCGGCGTCGCTGGCCGCCCTCGTCCTCCACATCGTCTGGCCCGCCTTCGTCCCGGACTTGCCGTTCACCCTGGCCGGCGGGGGGCTGCTGTTCGGGGCGCTCTTCTTCGCCACCGACCCGGTGAGCGCGCCCTCCACCGACGGCGGCCGCTGGCTCATGGGCGCGCTCATCGGTGTTCTGGTCGTCGTCATCCGGGCGGCGTCGAGCTTTTCCGGCGGCGTCTTCTTCGCCATCCTCTTCGCCAACACCTTCACCCCGCTGGTGGACTCGCTCATCCGCGCGCGGCGGAAAAAGCAGAAAGAAGCGGCCGAAGGGGCGGCCGGGGAGACGTAATGGCGTTCAACAAAGATTCGCGGCCCTTCATGGTCGTCTTTCTCGTGGTCGCCTCGGTGCTGGTGGCCACGGCGCTGACCGCCCTCTACGCCTACACCAAGCCGGTCATCGACGAGCAGAAGGCGCGCCTGTTCAACCGCCGCGTCATCGAGGTCTTCGGCCTGGCCGACCCCGGGGCGAAGCTTGCGCCCGCGCAGGTGGACGACATCTACGCCAAGCACGTGAAGCCGGAAAAGGTCGGCGGGCTCACCCTCTACCGGGGCTACGACGATGCGGGGAAGGAGCTGGGCGTGGCGTTCGAGGCCTCGGGGAGCGGCCTGTGGAGCGTGATAAAGGTTCTGGTGGCCCTGACGCCCGATTACAAAAACATCTTCCACATGCAGGTCCTGGAGCAGGGGGAGACGCCGGGGCTGGGGGGGCGCATCACCGAGCCGGAATTCTTGAAAAAATTCGACGACCTGCCGCTGGGCCCGGCGCCGGGATACGTGGGCCTCGTGGCCTACCAGGCCCCCGACAAGCCCTACGAGGTGGCGGCCATCACCGGGGCCACCCAGACCTCCAAGTCCCTGGAGAAGCTGTTGAACAAAGGCATCGCCGACTTCCTCGCCGCGGTGAAGGGGCGGTGACCTTAAGCGTTCGTGAAGGAGTGAGCCGTGGCCAAGAAGGGTGAGAACTGGAAGATTTTCGTCAAGGGGCTGTGGGAGGACAACCCCATCTTCCGCATGATTCTGGGCATCTGCTCCACCCTGGCGGTGACCAACCAGGTCATCAACACCGTGGCCATGGGCTTCGCCGTCGTCTTCGTCACCGTGTGCAGCTCCTTCCTGGTCAGCCTGGTGCGAAACGTCACCGGCAAGCGCATCCGCATGGCGGTCTACACGCTCATCATCGCCGCCTTCGTCATCATGGTGGACATCGCCCTGAAAAGCTTCGTGCCCACGGTCTCCAAGGCCATCGGGCCGTACGTGGGGCTCATCATCACCAACTGCATCATCATGGGCCGGGCCGAGGCCTTCGCCAGCAACAACAAGCCGCTGCCGAGCATCCTCGACGCCGCGGGGGTGAGCCTGGGCTACGCCATGAGCCTGTTGATTATCTCCGTCTTCCGGGAGCTTTTGGGCTTCGGGACGCTGGCGGGGATTCCGGTCCTGGGGCCGGGGTTCGAGCCGTGGGTCATCATGGTCATGGCCCCCGGCGCGTTCTTCATGCTCGGGAGCTACATCTGGGTCATCCGCACGATTCAGGATTCCGCGAAGAAGCGGAAGGAACTGCGCGCCCAGGCGGCGTAGGAGGGGATATGCGGGGAATCGGCCTCGTTCTGGTTACGCTTCTGGTCTTCGGAGCGGCGGCCGACGTGCGCGGCCCCGACTTCTGGACCGAGCTGGACAACGAATGCTACGCCGGCGGGCTGGAGCAGTACGGCGATTACTTCCTCCTCTACCTCTCCGAGCTCCGTATCGGGGCCTGCCTGGATGCCGACGACCCCGCGGCGGGGTACGTCATCCCCATCAACCTGGGGCCCGTGGAGGCGGGGAGCGACATCGAGGTCGAGCTGCCGAAGGTCATCGGGTACGACCTGGAGAAGCGGGAGCCCTACCGCGTCCACGTCTACCTGGGCGTCTCCGGCGACGAGTGGGTGGACCGCGACGTGGCGTACAGGGTGACGCACCGCGTGCCCGGAGGCGAGTACGAGACCGAGGCGGTGACCGGCCATCTGTGGAGCGCCGAGGCGCCCGGGGAGGTCGTCACCGGCGGTTTCCACAGTGTGGTGATTCAGACCGGCGGGTTCTTTGAGGAGGGGGCCACGGAGGTCACGTCGGTATCGAAGCTGTACCTGGTGGTGGGGGTCCTGGCGGACGACGCGCCGGATTTCGAGACAACCGCCGAACGTCTGCGCGAGAACCCACACGAGGGGACGACGGTCATCTTCCCCGAGCCTTGAGAGCGCGGGTCATCCGCACGATTCAGGATTCGGCGAAGAGGCGGAAGGAACTCCGCGCCCAGGCGGCGTAAGGGGGTAAACGTGAGGGTAATCGGTCTTGTTCTGCTGACTCTCCTGACCGCCTCCGCGATGGGGGACTTCCGCCCGCCGGATTTTTGTACACATCTGGACAACGAGTATTACTCCGGTACTCTTGAGATGTACGACGACTTCATCGTCGTCCATGGTCTATACCGTGGCGTCGAAATTCGAGGGGAGGCGTGGCTGGACGCCGACGATCCCGCCCTGGGTTACGCTTTCCCCCTCACACTGGGACCGGTGGAGGCCGGGATCGAGATAGAAATCCCATTGCCGCCGCTCCCCGACTACGACGAGGAACGGGGACCCTATCGCGCCTGCGTCTACTTCGGCGTTTCCGGGGACGAGTGGGTGGACCGCGACGTGGCATATACAGTGACGCACCGCTTTTCCGGCGGCGAGTACGAGACGGAATCGGTGACGGGTCACTACTGGAATGCACCGGTGACCACTGAAATGCTCACTACAAGTCTGAACTCAAGTCTGCACTCGGTGGTGTTGTACACCGTCGGATTTTTCGCGGAGGGGGCCACGGAGGTCACGTCGGTATCGAAGCTGTACCTGGTGGTGGGCGTCCTGGCGGACGACGCGCCGGATTTCGAGACAACCGCCGAACGTCTGCGCGAGAACCCACACGAGGGGACGACGGTCATCTTCCCCGAGCCTTGAGAGCGCGGGTCATCTGTGTAATTCTGAATTCGGTGATGAAGCGGAAGGAGCTGCGCGCCCAGGCGGCCTAGGGGGGTGGGATTTATGCGTGTATCCGTCGTTCCAATTCTGTGCCTCTTGCTCATCGTCATGCCGGCGGCCGCCGACCCCCAACCGGTGATTTTGGTACCGACACTCGTCGAGGACGTACCGCCCGTTGAATCCAATGCAGCCCCGGTGCCAGACTTCTGGACCACGCCGTTCAACGCCTACTATTCCGCCCGCCTGGAACGGTACGGTGACCGCCTCGTTCTGCGCGACGTAGTGCTCAATGAAGCAGCTATGATTGGTAGTGAAGATACTGCCGCGGGTTACGTCATCCCCCTCACCCTGATGTCGGTGGAAAAAGGCACCTCAATAGAGCTCTATTTGCCGACCTTCCCCGAATACGACCCAACTCGCGAACCCTACTATATCCATATTTACTTCGACACTCCCGACGTAACAGCGGACCATGAGGTCGCCTTCAACGTGAGATTCCGCACCTTCGATAAGGAGTACGAGACCGAGCCGGTGGAGGGACACTTCTGGAGTACCATCGTTACTGGGGGCGACTTTCCAGAATACATCCGCCCACTCGCCTCGGTATCTTTAGAGACCGATGAATTGATGACCGAGGGCTCGACCGAGCTTTTCCTGGTGGTGGGCGTCCTGGCGGACGACGCGCCAGACTTTGCCGAAATCGCCGAAAAGCTGCGCGAGGACCCACCGGAGGGGATTTCGGTCGCCCTCCCCGCCCCGAAGAACTAGAGGCATATGCTCCCCATCATCCTCACCTCCGGCGCGGTCATCGGCGGCATCGCCCTTGCCCTGGGGCTCATCCTCGCCCTGGCCGACAAGTTCCTCGCCGATTACGGGACGGTCACGCTCACCATCAACGGCGACAAGGAGCTCTCGGTCAGGGGCGGGAACTCGCTCCTGTACACCCTGTTCCAGCAGAAGTACTTCATCCCCAGCGCCTGCGGCGGCAAGGGCACCTGCGCCTACTGCAAGCTGGTGGTCACCGATGGCGCCGGGCCGTACCTGCCCACGGAAAAAATCGTCCTCACCGACGAGGAGATGGCCAAGAACGTGCGCCTCTCCTGCCAGGTGAAGGTCCGCTCCGCCATGCGGGTGGAAATCCCGTCGCAGTATTTCGAAATCGGCGAGTACGAGGCGGTGCTGGAGCGCGCCGAGCTGGTGACGCCGAACATCAAGGAACTGACCTTCCGCCTCTCCGACCCGCCGCAAATCAAGTTCAAGGCCGGGCAGTACGTGCAAATCCAGGCCCCGGACCCCGAGACCGGCGAGCCGGTGTACCGCGCGTACTCCATGGCCAGCCTGCCGAGCCTGCGCGAAACCGTCTCCTTCAATGTGCGCCTGGAGAAGGAGGGCGTCGCCAGCACCTACCTCCACGGCCTGAAAGAGGGCGACCCGGTGAAGTTCTCCGGGCCGTACGGCGAGTTCCTCTACGCGCACTCGGGGCGCAACGCGGTGTGCCTGGCCACCGGTGTCGGCCTGGCGCCGTTCCGCAGCCTGATTCCGGACATCCTGGCCGGCGACCCCGACGTGGAGGTGTTCCTCTTTTTCGGCGCCCGCGTGAAGGGCGACCTCTACGGGCAGACCGACATCGAGGAGTGGGAGAAGGACCCCAAGTTCCACTACATCCCGATTCTATCCGGTGACGAAGAGGATTGGGACGGGGAGCGGGGGCGCATCGACCACGTGTTCTTCGGGAAATTCTTTGAGAAGCACGCCGACGACGAGTACTACCTGTGCGGGGCGCCGGTGGTGGTCAACTCGCTCACCGCGCAGTTGGTGGAAAAAGGCGTCGCCGAGGGCCGCATCCACTTCGACAAATTCGGCTAGCAGCGTGGGGCGCGGGCAAATTGGGCGTAGGGGCGACCGTCTACGGTCGCCCGGGAATGAGGGGATATGAAACGAACCGCAATTTTGCTGCTTCTTCTCTTCCTTGTATCGTACGGCGACGGAATCGCCGCCCTGTGCGCCGAAAACGGTGTAACCGGCCGCGTGGCCTGGGTCTCGGACGTCGAAGGCGACCTCGAAATCTTTTTGATGGACCTCGCCGAGGGCTACCCGTACCAACTGACCGCCTCCGAGGGCGCCGACCTCCACCCGGCGCTCTCCACCGACGGGGAAAAACTGGCCTGGGTCTCGGAGAAGGACGGCCGGACCGACATCTACCTCATGGACCTGAACGACCGTCTCTGGGACAGGCTCACCGACACGCCCGGCGTCGAGTGCGACCTCTCGTGGTCCGCCGACGGCGAGCGCATCTACTTCTCCGCCTACGAGGCCCTAGACTACGGGACGGTGGGGCTATACGCCGGGAGCACCGGGGAGCTGGAGCACCTGGCCGGGCGGGAGCACGGCTTTGCCGCCTACTACTACGATTTGAACTATAGGACCGTGGAGCGGTTGAGCCTCTTCCCGGGCGATTTCCGCTCGCCGGTCCACGTCTCCGGCCTGGGCGTGGTCTGCCGCTACGAGCCGTGGTCCGCGGAGGCGTCGCCCTTCCCCGCCGGGCTGGTGCTCATCCACGACGCGCTGGCCTGCGACTCGCTGGGCTACTGCGAGGGGCTGGATTTCGCCGGTCCGCTGCGGCGCTTTCCCGACGGCGACCTCCTCGTCCCGCACGTCGCCGAGGGCTGGTTCTGCTACGACCGCATCGAACCGAACACCGGCGAGATGGTCGGCGGCTGGTGCTATTCGAGCCATGACCGCCTGAATGCAACGCCCGACCCCGCCGGGGGGAATTGGCTCCTGTGCCAGACGGCCGACGCGGGCGACCCGGCCTCCGAAATCCTTCTCCTGGGCAGCGGGAACGATTCCGAGCCGCAGGTGATTATCCAACTGACGGATAACGCGAGCTACGACGGCGAGCCGACCTGGGCCGTCGTCGGGGGGGAATAGCCATGCAAGCCCTGGTCGTCCTCTTCGCCGCCGTGTTCACCAACAACATCGCCCTCACCAACTTCCTGGGCATGTGCCCCTTCATCGCCGTCAGCCGCGACGTGAAGACCGCCTTCGGCATGGGCCTCGCGGTGACGCTGGTGATGACGCTGACCGTGGCGGCCAACTGGGCCATCCAGCATTACCTGCTGGAGCCCTACGGCGTGGAGCACCTCCAGTTCATCATCTTCATCGTGGTCATCGCGGCCATCACCCAGGTGCTCGAGCTGGCCATCGAGCGGTTCTCCCCCGACCTCTACGCCTCCTTCGGGGTGTTCCTGGCGCTCATCGCGGTGAACTGCGCCATCCTCGGGGTGAGCCTGTTCATGGTTCTGCGGGGGTACGGGTTCCTGGAGACGGTGGGGTACGGCATCGGCTCGGGGCTGGGGTGGATGCTGGCGATTGTCGCGCTGGCGGGCATCCGGGAGAAAATCGAGAAGTCGGACATCCCGGCGGGGCTGAAGGGGCCGGGGATTACGATGATTTCGGCCGGCATCATGGCGATGGCGTTCATCGGGCTGACCGGGCTGATTTGAGGCGTTGAATGCGGCTGAGGCGGGCGCCCTGCGGGGCGCCCGTTTTTTATAAGGCAGCCCTCACCCTTCCTTGCGATGACGTAGGGGCGGGGCTCCGTCCCCGCCCGCGGGCCGACCTGAAGGTCGGCCCCTACGTTGAACCATCGTCGTTCGTAAATGTAGGGCGGGGACTTTAGTCCCCGCCGCTCTTTTTATAAGGTGGCCCTCACCCCCATCCCCTCTCCCGGAGGGAGAGGGGAGACGCTGGCCGCCGCGTTTTCTTTATTCCCAGCCTCGACCCTCACCCTAGCCCGTAGGCGAGCCTCTCCCTGGAAGGGAGAGGGGACCGCTACACCCCCCTTCCTAACCTTCCCCCCAGAGGGGGGAAGGGAACAGGTCAACCCTCAACCCGGCCCGTCGGCGCGCCGCTCCCTGGAAGGGAGAGGGGCCGTTCCAGACCTCCTATTGACATTTAATCTAATTTAGGCTAAACTGTGTTTGAGAATGACTCTCAATAAGGTGAAACACTTGCGACACATCCACGGCTCCCCGCACCGCTTCGGCAGGCACCACGGCCGCGGCCGCCTTATCGAGAGAGGACCCGGCGAGGGGCTCTTCATCGAGGAGCTGGCCCCCGGCGACGCCTTCGAGGTCGTCGCCATCCACGGCGGGCGCATGGCGCGGATGCGGCTCTGCGAGCTGGGCCTCGCCGCGGGCGTCCGGGCCGTCATCGAGGAGACCTACCCGCTCATCATCCGCGTGGGCGACACCCGCCTGGCCCTGGGCCGGGGCCTGGCGCGCAAGGTGGACGTGCGCCGGGTTGAGTAGCGGCCGGTAAGTTTTCACCAGGGGAGAGGGGGACCTCTCCTTTTTTCCAAAAAATACATGGCGGAAAATCGCACCATCCGCGTCGCCATCGCCGGCAACCCCAACTGCGGTAAAACGGCGCTCTTCAACGCCCTGACCGGCGGCCACCAGCAGACGGGCAACTGGCCCGGCGTGACCGTCGAGCGGCGCACCGGTCGCCGCGTCTTCGACGGCTTCGACCTCGAAATCACCGACCTCCCCGGCACCTACTCCCTCTCCCCGCTCACCCCGGACCAGCTCGTGGCCCGGGATTTCATCACCTCCGGCGAGCCCGACGTAATCGTCAACATCCTCGACGGCTCCAACCTCGAGCGCAACCTGTATCTCACCACCCAGCTCCTGGAGCTCGGCCTGCCGCTGGTGGTGGCGGTGAACATGATGGACGTGGTGGAGTCGCAGGGGGACAAGCTGGACGCGGCGGCGCTGGCGGAGCTTTTGGGCTGCCCGGTGGTCGGGGTCGTCGCCGTCAAGAAGCGCGGCCTGGACGAGCTCCTCGCGGCGGTGGTCCGGGTGTTCACCTCCGACGCTCCACGCAAGGAGGTCCACGTCCACTACGGGCGGGACCTGGAGCGGGAAATAGCGCGGGTCGAGCTGTTCCTCCGGGAGCACCCCGGGGTATTCCTGGGCGGACCGCCGCGCTGGCAGGCGGTCAGGCTTCTGGAGGCCGACTCCGAGTACCGGAGCCGCCTGGCGCATCTGGGCGAGCAGGGCGCGCCGCTGGCCGCGCTCGTCGAATCCTCCCGGGAGCGACTGCGGGGCCTCCTGGGCCACGAGCCCGAGGACCACTTCGTCGAGGCGGCCTACGGATTCGCCGCCGGGGCCATCCGCGAGACGCTCACCCGCAACGTCGAGGGGCGCATCAGGACGGCGGAGAAAATCGACCGCGTCCTCACCCACCGCATCTGGGGCCTGCCGATTTTCGCCGTCGTCCTCTGGCTCACCTTCGAGGTCACCTTCCAGCTCGGCGCGCCGCTGATGGGCGCCATCGGGGGGCTGTTCGGCTGGCTTTCGCACCTGGCGAACACGTACATCCCCGCGGGCCTGGTCCGGTCCCTGGTGGCGGACGGCATCATCGGCGGCGTGGGCGGAGTGCTGGTCTTCGTGCCCAACATCCTTCTGCTGTTCGTGATGATTGCGCTGTTGGAGGATTCGGGGTACATGGCCCGGGGCGCCTTCGTCATGGACCGGCTCATGCACCGGCTGGGGCTGCACGGGAAGAGCTTCATCCCCATGGTCATCGGCTTCGGCTGCACGGTGCCGGCGGTGATGGCGGCCCGGACGCTGGAGAACCCCCGGGACCGGCTGGTGACGATTCTGACGGTGCCGCTGATGAGCTGCGGCGCCCGGCTGCCGGTGTACATCCTTCTGGCCGGGGCCTTCTTCCCCGCGCGCTACGCCGGGACCGTCATCTTCGGCGTGTATATCCTGGGCGTCATCCTGGCGGTCGTTTCCGCCAAGGTCCTGCGCTCCACCGTCCTGAAAGGGGAGCATGTCCCCTTCGTCATGGAGCTGCCGCCGTACCACGCGCCCACGGTGAAGGCGGTGCTGCTGCACGCCTGGAACCGCGCCTGGATGTACATCCGCAAGGCGGGGACGGTGATTCTCCTGGCCATGGTCATCATCTGGGCGCTCACCGCCTTTTCTCTTGAACCGGAAGACTCCGGGAAATTCGGCGACATGATTGCGGCGGCGGACGCGGACTATACCGGAGAGCAGGCCGCGGTGGCCGCGTCGCTCGGCCTCGGACCGGGGGAAAACTCCGCCGTGACCGGTGACGGCTTCCTGCCGGAGCTGGAGCGGGACGGGCCGCTGATGGCGGCGGTGCGGCGTCTGGAGGCGCTGGAATCGGCGCCGCTCCCGTTCAACAGGAGTGTTGCGCCGGTCCCGGCCGGGACGGACCCCGTCCTGGACGCCGCGCAAAGGCTCCTCGCCGCCCGGGACGCCCACCGCGCGCGGCTGGCGGAAATCGACGCCGACCGGGAGGCCGAGCGGCTCTACCACACACCGTTGGGCTACATCGGCCGCGGCCTGGCGGTGGTGATGCGGCCGCTCGGTTTCGACTGGAAGACGAGCGCCGCGCTGGTGGCCGGTTTCGCCGCCAAGGAGGTCGTCGTGGGGACCTTCGGCGTCCTCTACTCCGAAACCGAGGGGGAGGAGGGAACCGCCTCGCTCCAGGGCCGCCTGAAACGGGACTGGGACGCCCGCACCGGCGGCGGGGGTTGGCTGGTGGCGCTCTCGCTCATGGTCTTCGTCCTGATTTACGTGCCGTGCGCGGCGGTGCTGGCGGTGATTCGGCGGGAGACCGGGAAGTGGCGCTGGGCGGCGTTTACGGCGGCGTATCTCACCGTGGCGGCCTGGCTCGCGGCGGGGCTCACCCGGCTCGTCGGTTCCCTGTGGCTGTGAGAGGTGGAGGTCGTCAGACCACGGTCTGGTGTGGGGCGTGAATCATGCGACACCCTCGTAGGGGCCGACCGACGGCGCGCCGTTCAGGTCGGCCCGCGGGCGGGTGTGGATACCCGACCCCACGCCATCGCAACTCCGGCCGGGAGTCGGCCGGGGTCGGCGCGGACCCTTT
>CAYTCV010000030.1:0-21263 GCA_964436465.1 uncultured bacterium | reverse complement strand
GAGAAAATTCTTCACCTGCATCGGGTTGTCCGAGCGTGAAACCGCCGTGACCACGGCCACGTATGCCGGACCTACTTCCAGCACCTCGCCCAGATTGACCGGCGTTATGCCCCCGATGGCGCAGACCGGTGCGTCCGTCATCTGCACCGTTTGCCGGAGGACCTTCACGCCGACCGGCCTCAAATCCGGTTTCGTCTTTGTAGAAAAACATGGACCCAGGGCGATGTAGCTCGCCCCGGCCTGCACTGCGGAGTTGGCCTGCGTGGGATTGCGGACCGTTCGACCGACGAGCATCCCGTGACCGACCAGCCGCAGGACCCGCCCCACGGGCAGGTCGCGTTGGCCCAGGTGCACACCGGAGGCTCCGACCAGGAGGGCGACGTCGGGCCGGTCGTTGACGATGAACGCCGTTTCGGCCTTCCGGCACCGCTCGGCGAACTCTTCCGCCAGACGGAACAGAACCGCGTCGTCCTGGTCCTTCACCCGGAGCTGGAACGCGCCCGTCCCCTCGAGCATTGCGGTGTCGTACAGGGCAAGCATCCCCTCCGGGTCGAGCTCGGCGTCCGAAATCAGGTACAGTTTGGCCAATTGCGCCCCCGGTATCAGTCAGTCGTACAGAACCCAGCTCAGGGTGAGGGAAAATCCGAGGGGCTCGGTCAACAGACCGGCCGTGGAGTAGCTCTTCGCTTCCCCTAGCACGTTGTTCAGGCGGAAGGAGATGTCGAAATCAATTACCCTTGCCCGGAGGTAGAGGTCCAAGTTGAGCTGCTCGGTCGTGTCATCGGGCCCCGGCTCCACCGTGGGCTCTCCGGGGTAAGCCAGGTTTGGTCTTCGGTTCAGGTAGGTCAGTACGGCCTCGCCCGTCAGGGTGAGGTCGTTCTGGAAAAACCTGTCCGTGTAACCCAGTGTGCCCCGAACCATTATACACGGTTCCGTGCTTTGCTCCGGACCCTCTTCCCAGACGAGGGAGCCTTCGGCGCGCATGTTTAACGGAAAGTCCCAAACGAAGGCCAGGGGTTTGCTCCGCGCCCGGGTTCCGTGGAAGTACGGCTCCTCGAAGGGCCCCAGGTCCAGCTCGACCTCGCCGCCGTAGGCCGCGGTGATTCCCGGTTGGTTGAAGACCGTGTCACCGGCGAGAATGGCGTCGGTGATTTCGCGGTAGAACGCGGTCAGCTGACAGGTGAGGGGGGCCAGGCGGTTCAGCCTCACCCCGCCCTCCGCCTCCCAGCCCCGTTCGGGAGCGAGCCCGGCGGCCCGGTCCAGCTCATCCTCGGTGGGGACCCGGAAGCCGTCGGCGAAGTTCAGGAAGACCGAATCGGTCCCCCGCTCGTGGGGCAGGCCCTGGAGGAGTCCGCAGCGGAAGGTGGGCGTCCAACCGTAGAGCGGGTAATAGTCTAGTCGCGCGCCTCCCGCGAGCTGCGTCGTCCCGCCGAAGAGTCCCTGCTCCACATCCACCGCGGCGCCGGCGTTGTAGAGCCCCACCCGGTCCAGACCCTGCGCATCATCCCAAAAGCCGTCCAGCGCAAATCCGAGGCGCCCACCCTCCCAGGGCAGCGCGTCCAGCCGGGTGACGACGTCCACCGTCTTTTCCGTGTAGTACGACGCGTCCAGCTCGCGCTGGTCCCGGCTCTGAAAACGGTAATTCCAGTTCAGGGGGTAACGAGAGCGCTCCGTCTCCGCGTAGCGGAGGTCCAGGCGCCAGTCGCCCCAATCTCCAATAGGCGCCCGGGCGTAGGCCCCGTAGTGGTAGAGGTTGAAATCGTCCTGCCACAGGGGCACATTCAGCGACCAGCGGTCCCCGGCCCGGGAGTAGAAGGTTCGGGCGTAGAGGCCGATTTGCGCGCCGTCCACGTACTCGCCGGGCTCCGGGTGGTCCAGGTCGAAGCGCACCTCGGCATCCAGCGAGCCACCGTCGCGCTCGAGTTCGTCCATCCCGCCTATGTGGCTCCACTTGAAGCCGCCGACCTTGTACTGCACGACCCAGGCGGTGTTGGAGAAACGGCCCCAGTAGCGCTGGTTGTTGAAGGTGCCGCTGCCGCCGGCGACCTCGGCCAGGGCCATTGTCAATCTCTGGGGGTTGCGGGTGACGACGTTTATGACGCCGCCCAGACCGCCGGAGTACAGCCCGCCGCCGGGGCCCCGGAGAATCTCCACCCGCCGGACCAGGTCAAGCGGCACCGTGGACAGGGCCTCGAACCAGGTCAGGCCGTGGTCCAGGGGCGTCCCGTCCACGAGGACCCGGACCCGGCTGGTCGGCGAGCAGCGGATGCCCACCCCGGCGTACTGACCCATGCGGTAGCGCCAGTCGGGGTACATGCCGGCCAGCCCCACGATGGCGTCGGCCAGAGTGGTGTAGGCCAACTCCCGCAAGCGCGCGCCGGTGACGACCGTGACGGCGAAAGGGGTGGACTCGGCCCGCCTCTCGGCGCCGGTGGCGACGAGGAGCGAATCGGAATCGGAATCCAGGTAGGCTTCTTGGTAAGCGATTTCGAGGAGATGTTCCCGCTCAATCTCCTCGGCGGTAGGTTCACGGGTGGGTGATTCGGGAATGGTCTCGGCGTCCTGGGAGACTGCCGCGGCGGTCAGGACGAGAAGCCAGACCAGTATTAACCGGAAGGGGGTACGGTCAAAAGGAGCCACCGAAGGGGTCCTTGTCGTCGTCCTTCTCCTGGTATTCTTCCCCGTCGCCCGGGCTGTCCATGTCGGACGGCCCGGAATCGGACTCCTCAGCGCCGTCGGAGAAGTCGTCGTTCTCCTCGGGGAGGGGTCCGGATTCACCCGGGGAAGCACTTACACCTTCCTCGAAATCCAGGAGCGGGAAGGTATCCTCGGACGGTTCTTCGGGCTCCTCTTCACCGGAATCGAGCGGCTCTTCGACTTCCACGGGGAACGCGGGAACGGGCGGAACGGGCCTCTCCTCTTCTTCGTCGGACGGGTCCGTCTCGACTTCGACCGGCTCCCCGGGTTCCTCAGTGTTCTGCGCCAGGATTTCATCCAGCTCGGCGATGACGGCCTCGATGCGTCGGCGGGCGAGTTCCTGTTTCGCCTCGGAGGCCTCCAGACGGACGCGGAGTTCGGCGATGACGCCTACCTCCCCCTCCTTTTCCTCCAACTCCTCCTGCAGACGCTCCTTGGCCTCGGCCAGGGATTCGTTCTCCTCCTTGAGGCTGGCGTTCTGCGACTCAAGCTCTTCGATTCTCTCCAGCGCCTGTTTGACTTTGTCCTCGAGTTTCGTCAGGAGCTCGTCCACCAATACCTCCACGGGAGTCGAAGCGCGGATATTTTCCCCATCTTAAACGAAAGACGTAGCGCCGCGCAAGGGCGCTTTACGAGACCGTCGTTTTTTTATTCCCCGGGCTTAAACGGTGAGTCGTTGACGGCCTTCGGCGGGATTAGTCACGACCGGAGCTCCGCGTGGAACCGCTCCCGGAGTTTTTGGACGATTTTCTCGTGCGCCGCGTCAATCTCCTCGTCGGTCAGCGTGCGGTCCGCGGCGCGGTAGGTGAGGGAATACGCCAGGGAGCGCTTGCCGGCTCCCACCTGCCGGCCCACGTAGACGTCGAACAGGGCGACATCCTCTAAAAGCTCTCCACCGGCGGAACGGATGGCCCCTAAAATGTCGGCGTGCCGAACCCCTTCGTCGAAGACCAGCGCCAGGTCCCGGGTTCCGGGCGGGTAGAGGGGAAGCGGCTCGATTCTCACGTCCCCCGCGAGCCGGAGCAGCGGCTCGAGCTCCAGCTCCAGACCCCAGGCCGGCCGCTCCTCCAGGTCGTAGGCGGCGAGCAGATTTTGCCCGAAGCGCAGGAGCCGGCCCACGGTCGTCCCGTCCAGTCGGACCGCCAGCTCGAGGGGCTTACCCTCCGTCGCCTCAACCGGGACGAGCTCGGAAGGAGCGCTCTTCAAGGCGGCAAGAATCGCCGCGTACACGCCTTTCAGGTCGTAGAAATCGAGCTCGCGCGCCCGCGTGAGCCAGCCGTCGGCGGGCCGTTCACCAACCAGAAGGACGCACAGCCGCTTTACCTCGACGGGGGCTTTCCCCGAAACGGTGAAGGTGGTGGCTATTTCGTAGAACCGCAGGTCGTCGGCGCCGCGGGAGGCGTTGTGCCGAGCCGCGTTCAACAGGCCGATGAAGCCCGAAGGCCGCAGGTAGGGATGCCCCTTGTCCAGGGGATTCTTCACCGCCACGAGGTCTTTTTCGCGGAAACCGAGCCCCTCCGCCTCCTCCAGCGACACGAAGTCGGTGGTCAGGACCTCCTGACAACCGGCGGCGGCCAGGGCCGTGTGCAGCGGTCCTTCCGGGTCGGGCCGGTTCAGGTGGGCGGCGGTCAGACGCGGAAGCTCCACCGGCACGTTGTCGTAGCCCGCCACCTGGGCCAGTTCCTCGATGAGGTCCACCTCCCGGGTGAGGTCGGGCCGGTGGCTCGGGACGGCCCAGGTCGCTCCGGACTCGTCCTCGGCCGTCATCGCGCAGCCCAGAGCGACCAGAATCCGCCTCCCCTCTGCGGGGGCGACGTCGAAGCCCAGGAGCCGGCCCACGCGGTCCCAGCGCAGACGGACCTCGGGCGGCGAGTACGGGACGGGGAGGCAGTCGTGGAGGCGGTCGTCCACCGTTCCTCCGGCGATATCCGCCATCAATTCGGCGGCGAAGCGGGCGGCGACAGGCGCCAGGTTCTGGTCGGCCCCCCGACCGAACAGGTGGCTCGACGATGATTCCAGCCCCAGCTCCCGGCTCGTGGCGCGGACGCTCGCCGGCTCGAACCACGCGCTCTCGATGAGGATGTCCGTCGTTTCCGCGGTGACGCCCGATTCCAGACCGCCCATCACCCCGGCCACGGCCACGGGCCGCTCGGCGTCGGCGATGACCATCATCTCCGGCGTCAGGCGGCAGTCGTCGCCGTCCAGGGAAACGATTGTCTCACCGGCGCGCGCGCGGCGGACAACTACCCGCTCACCGGCGAGCTTGCGTAAATCGAAGGTGTGCAGCGGCTGCCCCAGGCCGTGCAGGACGTAATTGGTAATATCCACCACGTTGGAGATGGGCCGATGGCCGATGGAGATGAGTCGGCGCGCCAGCCAATCCGGGCTTGGACCGACCTTCACTCCGCGAACGACGAGACCCACATACCGGCGGCACAGGTCGGGGCATTCGATGCGGACCACCGACCCGTCGTCCGTCGGTTTCGGATTCACCCGCGGCGCGGGGTATTTGAACGGAACGCGGAACAGGGCGGCAAGCTGCCGCGCCAGGCCCAGATGGCTCAGGGTGTCCGGCCGGTTCGGCGTCGTTTCCAGGTCGATGACAGCGTACTCCGGGACCGCGAAAAGTTCCGAGAGCGGCTGACCTACCTCGCCCTTCTCCAGGACGAGCAGGCCGGTGTGGTCGGCGGACAGGCCCAGCTCCAGCCCGCTGGCCAGCATCCCGGCGCTGGTCACGCCGAAGAGCTCCCGCTCGGTCACCGTCCCGAAGGGCAGGATGGTATCCGGTGGGACGTAGGCCGTCAGCTTCCCGACACAGTCCGGGGTGTTCGGCGCACCGGCGACGACCACGGCCTTCCCGGCGCCGAAATCCACCTCGCAGCGGTAGAGCTTGTCGGAGCCGGACAGCGGCTCGGCGTATACCAGGCGAGCGACGACCACCTGTCCCAGATGGGCGTAGGGGTCGTTGACGCCCTCGGCCACGGCGCAGGACTCGGTGAGCGCCCGCGCGATTTCAGCGGGCGTCTTGTCCAGCTCGACGTAGTCGGTGAGCCATTCGGTGTTGAGTTTCATGGCGAAACCTTAGAACTGCCGCAGGAAGCGCAGGTCGTTCTCGTAAAAGAGCCGGATGTCGGTGACGCCGTAGCGCACCATGGCGATGCGCTCCGGGCCGATGCCGAAGGCGAAGCCGGTGTAGACCTCCGGGTCGATTCCCAGCGGCGCGAGCACCGCGGGGTCCACCATCCCCGCCCCGCCCAGCTCAATCCAGCCCGTGCCGGAGCAGGTCCGGCAACCGTTACCCCCGCAGGCCGGGCAGGTGGCCTCGATTTCCGCCGAGGGCTCGGTGAAGGGGAAGAAGTGCGGCCGGAAGCGCACCTGGGCCTCGGGACCGAACAGGCTTTTCGCGAACTCCAGCAGGATTCCCTTCAGGTGCGCGAAGGAGACGCCCTCGTCCACCCACAGCCCCTCGATTTGATGGAAGACGGGGTAGTGGCGGGCATCGGCGGTATCGTTGCGGTAGCACCGCCCCGGCGCGATGATGCGCACCGGTGGCTTCGTTTTTTCCAGCGTGCGGACCTGGACCGGGCTGGTCTCGGTCCGCAGCAGCAGCGGGAAGTCGCGCAGGAAGAGGGTGTCCTTCTCGTCGCGCGCCGGGTGGTCCGGCGGGGTGTTCAGGGCGTCGAAGTTGTAGTGCTCCGTCTCGATGAGCGGCCCCTCGGCCACGGTAAAGCCCAGGTCCCGGAAGATGAACACCAGTTCTTCGATGACCTGGTTCACCGGGTGCCGGCGGCGCACCTCCACCCTCCGCCCGGGGAGGGTATAGTCGAGAACCGGCTCCCGCTTCTCCCCGGCGGCGAGCTCGGCGGTGCGGGCCGTCAGGGCCTGCTGGATGGCGGTCTTCACCTCGTTGGCCCTGGACCCGGCCAGGGGCCTTTCCTCGGGCGTGAGCTTGCCCAGGCGGCGCAGGAGCTCGGTGAGCTTACCCCGCCGGCCGAGGAATTCGACGCGCAGGTCCTCGAGGTCCTTGGTGTTCGAGGCGGCCGCAATCCGCCGCTTCGCCTCCAACTCGATGTGTTCCAGATTCTTCAGCACTTACCCGTCCGGTTGAAAAAACGGGCCCACGGCAACCGCGGGCCCGGGCCGTGCTTTTTTAAAAAACCACAGCCGGGCGTCCACCGACGATATCTTAACCCTTGGCTACCTTGACCAGATGTCCCAGCGCCTTCGGCTCGGTGGCGGCCAGGTCGGCCAAGATTTTACGGTCGAGGTGGACGTCCGCCTTGGCCAGACCGTTGATAAATCGGGAATAACTCATGCCGTGCTCCCGGACGCCTGCGTTGATGCGGGCTATCCACAGGCGGCGGAAGAGCCCCTTCTTCTTCCGACGGTCGCGATAGGCATACTGCAACGCCCTCCGGACGGCGTCCTGGGCGGTGGTGATGAGCCGGCTCCGGCCGTGCTGGTAGCCCTTGGCCTGGGCCAGAACCTTTTTCCGGCGGCGGCGGGAGGCGACGTGATTTTTCACTCGGGGCATGCCGACACCTCTATATACCGAGCATCCGCTTGATGCGCTTGATGTCACCCTTGGTGGTAACCACGGTGCTCTTGGAGAGACGCCGCTTGCGGTTGGCGGATTTCTTGGTCAGGATGTGGTTGAAGAGCGCATGCTCGCGTTTGAGCTTACCGGTGGCCGTGGGCTTGAAACGCTTGGCCGCGCCCTTTATCGTTTTCATCTTAGGCAAAGTTGAAACCTCGGAGATTATGACTTGGCATGCTGAACGTCTAAGCGGGTAAAAACTCCCGGAGTCGATACCACGTCGGTCAGGGCTTGGCCGCTTCCTTGAACGTTTCTCCGGGAAGCAGGACCATCGTCATGTTGCGACCCTCGAACCGGGCCGGTTGCTCGACCACCACCCGCTCGCCGAAATATTCCGCTATTCGGGCGAGAATCCTCTCCCCGATTTCGGGGTGCGACCGCTCCCGGCCGCGGAAGAGGATGGTGACCTTCACCTTATTGAGCTTCTCCAGGAACTCCTCGATGTGGCGAAGCTTGAAGGTGAAGTCGTGCTCGCCGGTCTTGGGCCGCAGCTTTATCTCTTTGACCGAAAAGTTCCGCTGTTTCTTCCGCGCCGCGTGTTCCCGCTTCGACTGCTGGTAGAGGTATTTGCCATAGTTCATTATCCGGCAGACGGGCGGTCGGGCGTTGGGGGCCACCTCCACCAGGTCCAGCCCTTTGCTCCGGGCCAGGTCTAGGGCGTCCAGGGTGCGCATTACGCCGACCTGTGTGCCCTCCTCATCCACCACCCGCACTTCGCGGACGCGTATCCGCTCATTGACGCGAGACTGGTCTTTAGCTATGGAACACCTCCGGCAAGGACAAGCGGAGCCGCGTGTTTATAGCATGAATCCCCGCGGTAAGTCAAATGAAATAAACCGACCGACCAATCCGGGGCGAGCCCGATTCCCCCGGATAAAAATACACAGCGCGGCCGTGCGGCAGCTTCCGCCGCGGTTTTTCACCACCGGCCGGCCAGCAGACGCCCGTCGTTTTCCTGCGCCAGCCCGTCCAGGGCCTCGGCAAGACTTATATTAAACGCCTTTTTCCCGTGCGGGCGCAGGTTGATGTCCCCGGCCTCCGCCTCGGCCTTCCCTACGACGACGACGTAGGCGACCTTGGCCGTCTCCGCCGAGGCGATTTTCGCCCCGAGCTTGGAATCCTTCGCGTCCACGCGGACGCGCAACCCCTTTTTCCGAAAACCGTCCGCCACCTGTTCCGCGTATCCCAGGAACTCCTCGGACACCGGCAGCACACGCACCTGCTCCGGGGCGAGCCACAGCGGGAAATTTCCGGCGAAGTGCTCGATGAGCACGCCGATGAACCGCTCGAAGCTCCCCAGGACCGCGCGGTGCACCATGACCACCCGGTGCCGCGCCCCGTCCTCCCCCACGTAGTTCAGGTCGAACCGCTCGGGGAAGTTGAAGTCCACCTGGCAGGTCGTCGTCTGCCACTTGCGCCCCAGGGCGTCGGTGACGTTGATGTCGATTTTCGGGCCGTAGAAGGCGCCGCCGCCGGAGTCCACGACGTACGGCACGTCGAGCCGCTTCAGGGCATGCTCCAGGGCGAGCGTGGCCTGATTCCAGATTTCGTCGGAGCCCATGGCGTCCGGCGGCCGCGTGGCCAGTGCGTAACTCATCGGCAGGCCGAACACCCCCATGAAGTCCTGGGCGAAGCGGATGACGCCGACGATTTCATCTTCCAACTGGCCCGGCGTGCAGAAGATGTGGGCGTCGTCGATGGTGAAGCCGCGCACCCGCATCATGCCGTGCAGCACGCCCGACATCTCGTTGCGGTACACGTGGCCGAACTCGTAGTAGCGGACCGGCAGCTCCCGGTAGGAGTGCAGGCCGTGGGAGTAGATGAGCACGTGCCCCGGGCAGTTCATCGGCTTGACGGCGTACTCCGTCTCCCCGCCGCCCAGCCGCGCGAAGAACATGTTGTCCTTGTAGTGGTCGTAGTGGCCCGACATTTTCCACAGTTCGGTGCGGAAGACGTGGGGCGTGTGGACCAGTTGGTAACCGCGCTCCCGGTGCATCTCGTGGGCCAGCCGCTCGATTTCGTAGTGCAGCGTCGCCCCGGCCGGGTGGTAGAGAATCAGCCCCGGGCCGTAGTTCTCGGCGATACTGAAGAGCTCCATCTCCGCGCCCAGCTTGCGGTGGTCGCGCCGTTTGGCCTCCTCGATGCCCTCCAGGAACTCGTCGAGCTGCTTCTTTTTCGGGAAGGCCGCGCCGTAGATGCGCGAGAGCATCGGCCGGGCCTCGTCGCCGCGCCAGTACGCGCCGGCCACCGACAACAGCTTGACCACGCCCAGCCGCCCCGTGGAGGGCAGGTGCGGCCCCTTGCACAAATCCACAAAATCGCCGTCGGAGTAGAAAGTGACCTCGGCGTCCGGGGGCAGCTCGTCGATGAGCTCGACCTTTAAAATCTCGCCCCGGCGCTCCATCTCGGCCCGCGCCTCGTCCCGGGAGACGACGCGCCGCTCTAAAGGAAGGTCGGCGGCGATGATTTCCCGCATCTTGTCCTCGATGGCGGGCAGGTCCTCTTCCGTAAACGGCTTTTCCACCAGGAAGTCGTAGTAGAAGCCGTTTTCGATGGCGGGACCGATGCCGAAGCGGGCCTGCGGGTAAAGCGCCTGAACCGCCGTGGCCAGGACGTGCGCCGCCGTGTGCCAGTAAAACTCCCGCCCCTCGGGGTCATCGAAGGTCACCAGCCGGAAGTCGTGCTCCCCGGCGGGGAGGGGTCGGCCCAGGTCCCAGTGCGAATCACCAATGAGTGAGCCCACCGCCGCGCGTGCGAGGCCGGGGCTGATTTCCCCCGCGACGTCCAGCGGACGGACGCCGTCGGGGTAGCCCTTGACCGAGCCGTCGGGAAACAGCAGGCGGACTATATCTTTATCAGAAGGCATGTCTTCTCCTTGAGCTGCAACAAAAAACCGCGAGGAGGAATTTTTCGCGGCGGGCCGGGTCACTCGGCAGTCTTTGCGCCTGATATACGCATCCAGCTTAAATCAGGCCCCAACCAACCTCCTAGCCGGCCCACCTAGCCGAAGAAACCCGGCACGGTAGTCAAGAGGACGCCCAGGAAGAAAGCGACAAGGCCTAAAACGGCGACGGGCGGGCCGACGACGCGCACCCAGCGACGCTCGGTAACTTGAGCGCGCCAGAAACCGCCGACCAGCAGGGCCAGGCCTAAAACCGCCACTCCCAGGAATCCCCAGGCCACCTCGAACCTCCTGCGGACGCCTTCCGCAAGCAAGTGTGGTAGAATATAGGCGATTTTGGCGCATCTGTCAAGGCTTTGGGAGTAATCCGTGCGCCTCGCCGTACCCATCGCTCTTTTTTTCGCTTCCGGCGCCCTCGCGGGACCGGCGGTTACGATTGACGCCACTCTCGACGGAGACCTGCTCCGCGGCACGCTGACGATGACGCTCGACGGGGCGGAGGACGGCGAGCTCCGGCTGTACCTCCCCGCCAACCGCGACCGCGACCCGTCCTTCACCGGCCCGGTGGAGGAGATGGGGCTCTTTTCCGACAATGACCACGGCGCCTACCCTTTCGACGGCTGGATGGACGTCACCCGGCTCTTCGTCAATGGAGAGGAAGCGGACGACTTCCGCGTAGAGGGCGTCCGGCTGACCGTCGGTCCCGTACCGGAAGGGCCGCTGGAAATCTCCCTCGACTTCACCACACGTGTCCCCGAATACCGCCACCTCTGGGGCGCGGCGGACGACCTCGTCGTCCTGGACGGCTGGCACCCCCAGCCCTGGCCCGTGGATGCGGACGGTAATTATCTCGACGCGCGGGAGTTGCCCTGGGGCGTCTTTCCCGCCCGACCGGCGCATTATATGGTCAACCTGGCCGTCGAGCCGGGGTGGGAACCGTTGGGCCCGGCCGTCGTGAACGAGGACGGGGTCTATTCGGTCGAGAGGGAAGGCTGCCGCGGGGCGGACATCGTTCTCGTGAAAAACGGCGCGGTCACCGAGGAGGTCTGGGGCGGCCGGTCCGTGGAGCTGGCTGATATGACGGCCGACGGGAGCGGTGAGGGGCGCCTGCACTTCGCCCGCGAGGTTTTCGACCGTTTTTCCGATTGGTTCGGTCCCCCGGAGGGGGCGCTCGTCTTAGTCGCGGCCGACGTGCCGCTCTCCGGCGACGAGCTGTACGACGGCCTGGTCCTGCTGGGCGACGTGCCGACCTACCCGCTTATGAAATTCCCCGAGCTGGCCTGGGCCCGGCAGACGGCCGGACGGTGGTTTTTGACCGGGCGAGAGGTCGACGGTTACGATGACCCGCTGCTGGTGGACGGCTTGTCCCAGTGGGCGGCCCGCGAGGCACTGGCGAGCGTCTTCGGCGAAGGACGGGACCTGTTGCCGGTGCCGGTGCTCGGGGTGGAACAGGAGTGGCTGTCGCGTACCTTCATCGAGGATTTGAGGCAGTCGGGGCGCGACCGTCCACCCACGGCACCGGCGTACGCCTTCGACCAGCCGGAGACCTACGACGCCGCCGTCCGGCAGAAAACCGCCCAGGCGCTTCTGGACTGGTCGCGGCGCTGGGACGTCGGGCTCCTGCGCGAGGCGGTCGCGGCGTATCTGGAAAAAGCGAAAACGGCTCGGGTGACGCCGGAGACTTTTGTAGAATCCGTCGCCGATGTCGCCGGGTCCGCACCGGCCGCGGAGTTGGCGGGAGAACTCGGCCTCGACGCGCCGGCCGGCCCATTCGCGCCCACGTCCCTCACCCCGAAGGAAATCGAGGAGCCGGCCTTCGAGTTCCGCATCCTGCCCGACGCCCTGGACCCCGAGGCCTGGACCCTCTTCCTCGTGCCCTTCCCCTGGCCGGATTACGACGGCACCTGGCGGCTGGGAGCCGCGCTCTGGGGCCGCGAGGGGGTGCACCTGCTGCCCATGGAAATCTGGGGGGACGACGACCTGCTCCTGTCCGCCACGTACAGCCTCGAGCACGGGGACTGGAACCTGCTGGCCCAGTTCACCACGCGTCTGGACGACTGGTACCCCGGCCTGCGCATCGGAACGGCGGGATATTCCCGCAAGGACGAGCAGGGCGGCACGCTGCAGTTCACCGTGCCGATTCGGCCGCGCCTGTCCCACGTTCCCGAGTTGGAGTTCATCGCGGGGGTGAACTACTGCCTCCTGCGGAGCTGGGACCACGGCGACCGGGCCCTGCGTCTGGAGGGTGAAAACGGGCGGCAGCTCTCCGTCTACGGCTCGTTCAACCTGAACGACCGCGGCCCGCTGGGCGGGCCCCAATTTCACTTCGGCGCCGAGTACGCCTTCGACCCGCTGCCCCGCCTGAATCCGGAGCACCCCGCCTTCGATTACGGCCGCTTCTACCTCCGGGCGCAGGAGGACCTGCGGCTGGCCCCCTGGCTGTGGACGGCCCTCCGGGGCGCCCTGGGGCACATCGAGGGCCGCGCGCCGGACCAGCGTCGCTTCGAGCTCACCGAGGACGACGTCGGCTTCGAGTACGACCTCATCCGCCTGCCCTTTACCGGCGAGATGCGGGGCTACAACGACCTGGACCTCTTCGCCGACGACATGGCCGTAGTTGGCGCCGAGCTGTACGCGCCGGTCATCCTCGGTATCGAATTCGGCGCCTTCTTCGACCGCGGGGCCGTGGCCGACGGCCTGCGGACCCTCTTCGACGGCGGGACGCACTGGCGCTCGTCCTTCGGTCCGCTGCTCCGGTTCCGGGTGGGCGACGCAATCTACGCGGAGTTCAACTTCCCGCTCTGGGTGAGCGACCCCTACACCGACGAGGCCGAGCCGGGCGGTCCGAACTGGGCTTTCCGCTGGGACTTCGACGCCCGCATCGGGTTTTAAAGATGTACCAAACCTTACGAGGGGCGGGTCGGGAGACCGGTAAACGACGCTCCGTAACCCGAATCACTTACTAGAAATGCTCCGACGCGCAGTATTTATTTTATTGGCCGCCAGTGCCCTCGTCCGGGCGGCGGAGGACGACGAAATCGTCCGCGTCGCCTTCCGGGGGAACTCCTACCTCTCGGTGGAGACCCTCGGGATGGTCTTCGGCGTGCGCGATGAGCAGTACGTCTCGGAGCGCCGGGTGGAGCGCGGGCGGCAGAGCCTCCTGGACCTGTACCGCGAGAACGGCTTCACCGGCATCCACATCGAGACCCGAATCGAACGCCGGTACGGTCTGCGCGGCGGAATGGTGGTCTATGTGGACATCGACGAGGGGCCGCCCACCCTGGTGGAATCGGTGGACGTCCATCACGCCGGGCTGGTGGACGAAGCGGAAATCCGGGCCGCCATCGGGTTCGAACCGGGCGACGTGTGGACCCTGACCTACTCCGACACCGTCCGGATGAACCTCATCCGCCTCTTCGCCGAGCACGGATACCTCTACGCGAACATCGAGGTCGAGCAGGAGCGGGGGGAGCGCCGGGCCCGGCTGACGGTGACCGTGGACGAGGGCCCCCGGGTGAAGGTGGTCGGGGTGGACTTTGAGGGTCAGGGGTCGTTAATCGAGCGGGTCATCCGGCGAGAAATCGTCATTCACGAGGGGGACTGGTTTAAGGCTTCCGACGTATTCGCCAGTCAGCGCAACATCTACTCGACCGGTCTGTTCACCAACGTCAGATACACCATCGTAGGTGAAAGCGACCGCTCGCCCGAGGTCCGCATCCTGTTCGAGCTGGACCCCGACAAGACGAACTGGGTCGGTTTCGAGCTCGGCTACACCTACTCGGAGAGCACGGGGTCCGGCCTCCGCCTCAAGGTGTCCTGGGGCGACGACAACCTCTGGGGCAAGCTTCAGCACCTCGAGCTGGGGGCCAACTTCGTCTACGCCTTCAAGACCAGTCGCTTCGAGGAGGAGCTGTACCAGGCCATCTACCGCGAGCCGTGGCTTTTATCCGTACGGGGGCTTTCGGGGAGGGCGCGGGTGTACTACGAGCGCGAACGGAGGACCGGCTACAAAGTCGACTCCTTCGGCGGCGACTTGTCCCTGGAGCAGCGCTTTAACGACTGGCTCACCGGGGCCCTGGGGCTGCGCCTGGAGCGGGTCAACCTCTGGGAGTACGACATCCCGGACCTGCCCCAGGAGGAGGGCTACTCCAACACCAGCGCCCTGTTCGCCCGCGTCGGAATCGACACCCGCGACAACCCCTTCAATCCCCATTCCGGCGTGTACTTCCTCCCGTACGGCGAGTACGCCGGCGGCCCCCTGGGCGGCGACAACGACTTCTACAAGTTCACCGCGGACCTGTCCGGCCATATACCCCTCGGCGACCACGTCAGCCTTGCCCTGCGCGGTTACATCGGACTGGCCCAGGTCCACCACGACACGCGGTCGCTGCCCGTTTACGAACGGTTTTACGCCGGCGGCGCCTACTCCGTCCGCGGGTTCCCCGAACGCAGCCTGGGGCCGCGCAACTCCCGCGGCGTGAGCCTGGGCGGCGTCGCTTCCCTGGTGGGCAACGCGGAGCTCCGGGTGGACATCCCGGACAGCGATTTCTCCCTCGGCTTTTTCACGGACACGGGGATGGTGTGGGAGAGCATCTCCGAGATGAATTTTGGCGACATGGCGGTGGGGGTCGGCCTCGGGGTGCGCTACGTCACCCCCATCGGCCCCGTCCGCCTGGACGTGGGTTTCGTCGTGGCTCCGGGGAACAACGAAATCATCTCGCCCTTCGCGCCGGAGGATTACACCGACACCTCCGACAACTGGGAACTGCACCTGGCCATCGGGCACATCTTCTGACCCTGTGGCTGAACACGGCGAAGACAGCCCGTTTGCGGTCACCTTCGAATAAACGGGTAGAGCAAGCCGGAATCCGATGCCCGACAATGACAAAAACCTCCTGCGCCTGAAAGGGGTCACCGCCGGATACCCGGCCTCGCAGCCGGTTCTGCGCGGGGTGAACCTCTCCGTGGATGCGGGCGAGTTCGCGGCGCTGGTCGGCCCCAACGGCTCCGGCAAGTCCACCCTGCTGGCGGTCGCCACCGGATACATGCCCGTGCAGGCCGGTGAAATTACCCTGGTCGGCCGGCCGCTGGATTCACTCTCGGCGGTCGAGAGAGCGAAAATCGCGGCCTGGCTGCCCCAGGAGCTTCCGGGCGCGCCGGGGTACACGGTCCGCCAGGTGGTCCTCCTGGGGCGGTACGGCAACCTGAAAGGCTTCGGGACATACTCCCCCGAGGACGAGTCCGCCGCCGACGACGCACTGCGACGCTGCGACATCGGGCGGTTGGCCGGACGGTGGGCGGGCGAGCTTTCGGGCGGGGAGCGCCAGCGGGTCTTCCTGGCCCAGGCCCTGGCCCAGGGCGCCCGGCTCATGCTCCTCGACGAGCCGACGAACCACCTGGACCCCTCATCCCTGGCCTACCTCTTAAAGCTCCTGAAGGAGCTCACCGCCGAGGGGCGGGGCGTCCTCATGGTGACCCACGACCTGAACCTGGCCGCCCGGTACGCCGACCGGATGGCGATTCTGGCGGACGGAAAAATCCTCGTCGAAGGCGGGCCGGAGGAGGTGGTCCGCCCCGAGCTCCTGCGCGAGGTGTACGGCGCGGAGCTGACCGTCATCCGGCACCCCGTGGACTCGAAGCCGCAAATCCTGCTGTGAGGGCGGTGGAAGCAATGAGACCACTCCTGCTCGTAGCGCTCATATGCGCGCTGATTCCGGCCCCGGCATTTCCGGGAATCCCCGACACGGCCGACTCGTATTGGGACGCCGCGCTCGGGCTCTACATTTCCCGGGACGACTCCCGCCGGGTCTACTTCATCTTCGACCCGGACTCGGACGCGGCCTGGGCCTACGAACCGAGCACGAGCCTGTACTACATCTACGACCAGGCCGCCGACCGGCTCATCGAGGTGGGCTATATGGACGCGTCGGGCGATGTGGTTGAGACGGGCGTTCCCGGCGAAGGGGAATCCGACCCCGCGCTCTACGAGTCTACGGTGGAGATGCTGCGGCTGGACTCCGAAGAAATCCAGCGCGCCATCGCCGAGATGAACGGCCCGGCAGACGGCGCGGGCGGGTATGACTTCTAGTTTTACGGAGTGGCAATGGGGGGCCTTCGGTCCCTTTTTTATGACACGGCACCAATGGTAGAATAGCCTTTCAGCCGCTAAAGAGGAGAATTCATGCGAATCGCCCTGTTGGGCGCCGGTCTCATGGGCCGCGCCGTGGCCCACGACCTTCTCCGCGATTCCGAGCCCGATGAGCTGCGCCTGGCCGACGCCGACGGGACGCGCCTCGACGACCTGGCCGGACGGCTCGGCGACGGCCGGGTAAAAACCACGCTCCTGGACGCGACCGACGAGCGGGCCGTCGCGCGCTGGGCCGAAGGCTGCGACGCGCTGGTCTCGGCCACGAGCTACCGGCTGAACCTCGGCCTGGCGCGGGCGGCAATTTCCGCGGGCTGTCACTTCGTGGACATGGGCGGCAACCCGGAGGTCGTCGCCCGGCAGCTAAAACTGGACGGCGAGGCGAAAAAGCGCGGGGTGACGGTCATCCCCGACATGGGCCTCGCGCCCGGGCTGGTGAACGTTCTCACGCGCCGGGCTGCGGAACTGACGGATAAATTAGACGCCGTCCGCCTCCGCGTGGGCGGCCTGCCGCAGAAGAGGCGCGGCGAATGGAACTACGAGCTGGTCTTCTCCGCCGAGGGCCTTATCAACGAATACCGGGAGCCGTGCCAGGTCCTGCGAGAGGGGAAGGTCGTGACCGTGCCTCCGCTGACCGAGGTCGAAAAGGTCCTCGACCCGGAGCTGGGCGAGCTGGAGGCCTTCCACACCTCGGGCGGCTCCAGTACCCTGCCCGAAACCTTCGCCGGGAAGGTCCGCTCCCTGGAGTACAAGACGCTGCGCTACCCGGGGCACGCCCGGCTGGTGCGCGCGCTCTTCGAGCTGGGCCTGGACGGTGAAAACGAGGTGGAGATAGACGGACGCGGAATCAAACCGCGCCGTCTCTTGGAGGGGCTGATTACGGAAAAGCTGGCGGGGGAGGGGCGGGACCTGGTGGTCCTCCACGGCGAGTTCACCGGCTCCGGGGACGGCGGGCCGGTGAAAATTTCATGCCGCCTTCTGGACTACGCGGACGAGAAGACCGGCCTCACGGCGATGATGCGCTGCACCGGCTTCCCGGTGGCGGTCACGGCGCGGATGCTGGCCGACGGCCGGATAACTGAACGCGGCGCCCTGCCCCCGGAGCGGGCCATCCCCGCCGCCGAGCTCCTCCGCGAGCTCGACCGCCGGGGCATTTCCCTAAAATTCACACAGAGCCGCCCGTAGCACCGGACTCCGACGGTCTATTCCTACCCGCGATGTTGACGACGAGGACCCCGGCCAGCACCAGCGCGCCTCCCACCGCCGCCAGCCACGTCAATTGCTCGCCCAGGAAGAGATACCCCCACAGATGGGCCAGGGCGGGAATCAGCACGATGAACGCCGCGACCTGGCTCGGGTCGGAGCGCGAGAGAGCCCAGTTCCACGCGAAATACCCCGCCAGGGAGGCGACGAGCCCGAGGTAGCCGCCGAGCAGAAGCAGCGTCCCGGGCGCGGCGAGGGCCTCGAAGAAGGTCCCGTCGATGAAGAAGAACGCCGGCAGGCCGCCCAGGAAAAAGGTGGTCGCGGTCAGAAGCCGGATATCGCAGCCCGAGTCCAGCATCTTCTTGCCGATGACCGTATAGCCGGACCAGGCGAGCGGCGCCCCGAGAACCACCAGGGCGTATCCCAGGTACTTCAGGTCGAACCCCGCTCCCGACCCGTAGCGCAGAACGACGAAGAGTCCGCCCAGGGCCAGGGCGATGCCGGCGAACCGGACGAACCGCGGCTTTTCCGTCCGGGCCGCCACGCTGAAAATGTAGGTGAACAGGGAACCGCAGGCGACGATTAAGGACGACGCCGCCGAGGTTACCCCGGCGAGACCGAAGGCCAGGAAGAGATGGTAGCCGGCGACGCCGAGGAGGCTGGCGGAGACGACCTTCCAGGGGTGCCCTTTCACGAGTTTTACGAATTCCCGCCGGCGGTGGATGAGGTATACGGCGCAGATGAGCCACACCGGAAGAAAGCGCAGCAGGACCGCCGCGCCGGGCGAGAGGGTCGAGAGGCCGAACTTCAACGCGGCGAAGGCCCCGCTCCAGACCAGCGCCACGCCGCACAACACCAAAAGAGCCGGACCGCGGTCCTTCGACATGGCCGCCATGCTACCAGAAACGGCCCCCCACGACCACAGAAACGTGCATGGCTAAATCTACCAAAATCCCGGCCTACCTGGCCCTCGTCGCCCAGACGCTCATCTCCGCCGGGACGTACATTTTGGGCAAGTACGCCGTGGCGGAGCTGGAGCCCCTCTGCCTGTGCTTCATGCGCTTCGGCGGTGCGGCGCTCATCCTCCTCGTCATCTGCCGGCTGAAGGGCGTGGACCTCTCCGTGAAAAAGGAGGAGATACCGCAGCTTCTGGGGCTCGGGGTTTTAGTGGTGGCGGCCGACCCGCTCCTCTTTCTCTACGGCCTGCGGCTGTCCACCCCGGCCCAAATCAGCCTCCTGTACCCCCTGACGCCCGTTTTCGTGCTCATCTTCGCCGGGCTGCGCGGCCTGGAGCGGCCCAACCGCCTCCGCTGGCTCGGCGTGGCCCTCTCCCTCGTCGGGGTGAGCCTGTTTCTGACGGAGCGGGGCCTGTCATACGAAACGGAACACCTGTTCGGCGACCTGCTCGTCCTGGGTGCCGTGGCGAGTTGGGCCCTCTACACGACCTTCTCCAAGCCGCTCGTCGAGCGACGCGGGACGCTGGCGGCGTTGACCCTGGCCGTCTGCGCCGGGATGATTTTATTCACCCCCGTCGGCCTCACCGCCACCCTCACCGCCGACTTCTCCTCGGTGAGCTGGCCGGCCTGGACGGGCCTGGCGTATCTTATCGTGATGACCGTCGTGGTGGGCTATTTCTGCTGGAACTACGCCCTGGGGCGCCTGGACGCCAGCCAGGTGGCGGTCATGGCCAACGGCCAGCCCGTGGCCACCACCATTCTCGCCGCCCTCGTCATGGGGGAGCAAATCACCCTGTGGTTCGTCGTCGGGGGCGTCATAACGATTACCGGCGTGACGCTCGCGCAACTTGGCGGCCGGAAGCGCAGGGCGGTTGCGCAGCCGGTGGCATGAAAAGCCGCCCGCGGTCGGAAACGGAACTCCCGCCCTAAAGCGAAAAAATCGTCCGCAGGGCGGCGGCTCCCTATTGCGCCCGTAAAAGCCCTAAAAGGGCGGATTAAAGAGCCCCACCCTACGTCATTGTATTGCGGCTTGGGAGGGGGCTGCTATGGTCCCCTTCCCCCTCTGGGGGGGAGGGTTAGGGAGGGGAGCGCAGCTATCCCCTCTCTCCTTGGGAGAGGGTTAGGGTGAGGGCTATCTTTGAAAAAACGAACGGGTGTGGACACCCGCCCCTACGTCATGGCATTTCGACCATGAAGCGTATGGCGGCAACTCCCTATTGCGCCTGTAAAAGCCCTAAAAAAGGGCGGGGCACAGAGCCCCCGCCCTTCACAGGGAAAGCGGCTTTTCAGCCGACCAGCACCTTCCCCAGCCCGACGCGGATATGCTCGGAAATCGGCCCCGAGCGCAACTCTTCGAGTTGGCGTTCCAGGTCCACCATCCTTGCCGTGTACTCGGTCAGCGGCATCTTCCCCAGCTTCAGCGCCGCGTCGATTCCCGCGACGCGCCCCTCGAGCATGGCGCTGGTGGCCTCCTCGACCCCGGCGCTGTCCCCGGCCACGTAAAGACCCGGGACGGTCGTCTCGCCCGTCTTCTTCTTTTTGGGCACCCAGCCGCCCAGCTCGCCCACGTGGACGTGCTCGGCCCCGGCCATGCGCGCCAGCGTATTTTGGGGCGAGAGCCCCACGGCCAGGCAAATCGCGTCGCACGCGATTTCCCGCTCCGTGCCGGGAATCGGCACCCAGTCTTTGTGCCGGACGATGACCGCGCCGGTGACGCGGTCCTCGCCCTGCGCCCGCTGAATCGTGTGGTTGACCAGAATCGGCACCCCGGCCCGGGTGAGCTTCGAGGCGTGGACCTGGTAGCCGCCGTAGGTCGGCAGCCCTTCGACCACCGCCGCCACCTCGCACCCGGCCTGGAGGAGCTGGTAGCTGACGATGAGGCCGATGTTGCCGGCCCCGACCATCAACAGGCGCTCCGCGGGCAGGACGCCGTGGACGTTCATCAGGGTCTGCACCGCCCCGGCGCCGTACACCCCCGGCAGGTCGTTGCCGGGGAAGGCGAGGAATTTTTCGGCCGCGCCGGCGGCGATGATGATTTTTCCGGGCTCGAACTTGTGGTATTCCCCCGCCCGGTCCACGGTCACCACGCCGTCGGGGTACACCCCCAGGACGCGCGAATCATGCCACAGCACGACGTTGGGGTACTTCGCCAGCTCCTCGTAGAGCTGTTGTCCGATTTTAAAACCCCGCGTCCCGGCGAGCTGGAGCTTGCTGCCGAAGAATTTATGGGTCTGCTTGACGAGCTGGCCGCCGAAGGCGGGCCCGTCGTCAACGACGAGAATCTTCAGGTCGAACGGCGCCGCCTCCACCGCCGCGCACAGCCCCGCGGGACCGCCGCCGACGACGAGCAGGTCGAGGGGTCGCGGACGGTGGACGGGCTCCATGGAAAAGCCGCTCATCGGCCGCCCCCTTCCACCAGGAGGTGCCCCTTGTCGTGCTGGCGCAGAACGACCATGCCCTCTTTCAGGGGGGTGACGCAGACGCGGGTGTTGGGCACGCCGTCCACCACCATCAGGCAGCTCGAGCAGTTGCCGATGGCGCAGAAGAAGCCCCGGGGCCGCTTTTCCTTGATGGAGTAGCGCAGGATGCGCACGCCGGAGTCGTGGAGCGCGGCGGAGATGGGCTCGCCCTCGTACCCGAAAAGCTCCTCGCCGTCCAGGGTGAAGCGCACCCGCCGGCCCGGCTTGAACTCAAGCACGGGATGGTTGGTAATCCTCATCGGCACCTCGTTGAAGAAAACGCGGGAGCCCCATTATACGAATT
>CAYTCV010000029.1:0-21332 GCA_964436465.1 uncultured bacterium | reverse complement strand
GCCTCCACCATCGTGACCCCCACCAGCGTGTCCGCCGCCTCCATGGTGCGGCGGTTGTGGGTGATGACGAGGAACTGGCTCTTCTGCGCGAAGAGGGCCAGCAGCTTCAGGTAGCGGTCCACGTTGGCGTCGTCCAGGGGGGCGTCGATTTCGTCCAGGATGCAGAACGGGCTCGGCTTGACCTCGAAGAGAGCGAAGAGCAGGGCGATGGCGGTTAACGCCCTCTCGCCGCCGGAGCGGCCGATGAGCGGCTGGCTCCCCTTCCCCGGGGGTCGCACGTCGATTTCTATTCCGCCCTCCAGCGGGTCGCCATCGGTGAGCGTCAGCCGGGCCTCGCCGCCGGAGAAGAGGTTTCGGAACAGCCTTTCGAAGTTGACCACCACCTGGTTGAAGGTGGCCAGGAAGCGCTCGCTCGCCTCGGCGTTCAGGCGGCGGATGGATTCGCCCAGGCTTACGGCCCCGCGCTCCAGCTCGTCGCGGCGCGAACGGTAGAAGTCGCGGCGTTCGCGGGCGGCGTCGTAGCTGGAGACGGCGGCAAAATTGATTTCGCCCAGCCTCTCGCGGTGCTTGCGGAGACGCTCGACCTGCCCGTGCGCCCGGGCGAGGTCGAAATCCTCCGGTAGCTCCATCCCGGTGATGTCGCGGCCGGTGTGCTCCCGGGCCTCGATGACCAGCCGGTCCTGCTCGGCCTTTTCCCGAGACAGCGACTCCCGGAGCTCGGAGAGCTTCCGTTCCGTCTCGGCCGACCGCGACGCGACGGCGCCCCGCGCGCCCATCTTATCCCCCAGTTCGCCGTTGATTTCGCCCATCCGGCGGTGAATGTCCTGGAACCTGCGCTCCTCGTCGTCGGAGCCCAGGGTGAGCTCGGACACCGCGGTGGTGAGCTCCCGCAAATCCGCGTCCGCCTCCTCCGATTCCCGGTCCAGCTCGGCCAGTTCCTCTCCGAAGGACGCAATCTGGGCGTCGAGGGCGGCCGAATCCCTCCCGCAGCGCTCGATTTCGCCGGACAGGGATTCGATTTGGGACTCCAGCTTGCCGCGCCCCAGGCGCTCCCCCTCGAGCGCGTCCCGGGCCGAATCCCTCTCGGCGGTCAGCCGCTCCGACTCGGCGAGGGCAGCGGAGTGCTCCTCCCGCAGGGCCGCCTCCTCCTCGGGGCCGGCCTCCGCCTCGGCGGGAAGCGGTTCGAGCTCGGCCAGCTCGGTCCGGATTTCGTCCATCCGGGCCAGGGACCGTTCGATGCCCTCCTCCAGGCGGGAGATTTCAGCGGTCAGGCGCTCGACCTCCAGGCGCTCGCGCTCCAGCTCCAGCTTCGTCTCGTGGGACTGCTCCCGCTGGGCGACGAGGCTCTGGTCGGTGGCGGAGAAACGGCGGCGGAGCTCGTCCTCGCGCTGGCGGACCACCCGATGAGCCTCCTCCGCCTCCTTCAGGCCGTCCCGGAGCCGGTCCAGCTCCCGAACCCGGGACAGGAGGCCCTCGGCCATCCCCTCCCGCATCCCCCCGACGATGACCCCGCCGGATTCGACCACCTCGCCCTGGAGGGTGACTATTCGCCGGAAGGAAACCCGGTCGCGCCACTCCCGGAGGATTTCCACCGCCTCGGCGAGCGATTCGGCGACCAGCGTGCCGCCCAGGGCGAACTCCACGGCCGTCGCCACCTCGTCGTCGAAGGCGACCAGGTCGAGGGCGTCGCCGACGAGCCCGGCGGCGTTGATTTCGGCGGCGCACCGCACCGGCTTCCGGGCGCGGATGAGGTCCAGGGGGAGAAAGCGCACCCGGCCCGCCCGGAGACGATTCAACAGGTCCACCGCCCGCCGCACGTCCCCCTCGGTCCGGCAGACGACCGCCTGGGCCGAGGCGCCGAGAGCGGCCTCCACGGCGACCTCGTACCTCTCCTCGGTCCGCACGAGCTGGGCCAGGGTTCCGACGACGCCGGGAAGCGCGCCCTTGTCCGACGCGGCCAGCACCGCCGCCACGCCGCGCTGGTAGCCCTCGTGACGGACGTGGATTTTCTCCTGGCTCTCCAGTTCGGCCCGGACGCGGTTCAGTTTTTCGAGCCCCCGCCGGGTCTCCTCCGAGGCCTCGACCAGCTCACCGTTCACGTTGCGTTGAAGCTCGACCGTCTCGGTGCAGCGGTCCTCCAGAGCGGCCAGACGGCCCTCCAGCTTGCCCACCTTGGCGGAGGACTTCTTCAGCCGCCCTTCCAGCTCCTCCTTCGACCGCCGGTCGGCCTCGACGCCCGACGTGAGTGTATCGAACTCGCCTTCCAGTGAGTCCGTGCGCGCCCGCCGCTCGAACCTCGCCCGCTCGCCGCCGGAGGAGAGCGCCGCCAGCTCGACGAGACGGGACCCCAGCCGGGAGGCGTTTTTCTCGGCTTCCTCACAGCTTTTCGCGAGCGTCTCCAGAGCCGTCCGCCGGGATTCGATGGCGGTGTCCACGGTTTTCAGCTGTTTTTCGAGGCCCTTCTTCTCCCGCTCGGCCTCGGCGAGGCGTTTCCGCGTCTCTTCCCGCTCCTCGGCGAGGCGGGCGGACTCGGCCTCAATCTGAACCCGGCGGCGCTGACGACCCGCCTGACGCTCCTGGGAAACGCTCAGGCGGTTCTCGAAGTCCTTCACCCGGGTGAGGGAGCTGTATCGCTTGCTCTCCGCCTCGGCCAACTCGTCCTGGACCGCGAGCTGCGCCTCCCTGACCCGCGTGATTTCGGCGTCCAGGGTCGAGAGCTCCGCCGAAACCGCTATGCGGTCGTCCTCGGTCAGGGCGAGGTCGCCCTCCAACTCCTCGACGGCGACCTGGTGCGTCCGCCAGTGGTGGAGGCTAATCCGAGCCTCGAGGCTCGCGAGCTCCTCGCCGGCGACGCGGTGACGTTCCGCCTTCTTCACCTCCCGCCGGAGCGAACGGAGCTGGGTCTCCAGCTCCTCGAGACGGTCGGCCAGCCGCAGCAGCCCCTCCTCGGTCTCGGCGAGCTTCTTCCGGGCCTCGGCGCGGCTCTTTTTATACCGGCCGATGCCCGCCGCCTCATCGAAGAGCTCCCGCCGCTCCAGCGGCTCCTTGGACAGAATCTGGTCCACCTGCGCCTGCTCGATGATGGCGTAGGTGTTGATTCCGATGCCGGTGTCCAGGAGGAGGTCGTGGATTTCCTTCAACCGGCAGGGGTTGCGGTTGAGGAGGTAGGCCGATTCCCCGGAGCGGAAGAGGCGGCGGGAGATGAGGATGTCGGTGTATTCGAGGGGCAGCGCCTGGTCCTCGTTGGACAGAAGGAGTGAGACCTCGGCCATGCCCACCGGCTTGCGCGCCTCGGAGCCGGAGAAGATGACGTCGGTCATCTGCCGGCCGCGGAGACTCTTGACCCGCTGCTCACCCAGCGCCCAGCGGATGGCGTCGGCGATGTTGGTCTTCCCGCAGCCGTTGGGGCCGACGATGGCGGTGACACCCTCGCGGAAACCCAGCTCGATGGGGTCGGGGAAGCTCTTGAAGCCGGAGATGGAGACCTTTTTCAGAAACAAGGCGCCTCGCAGGGTTGGCGCTATTGTACCTGAAAACGGCTATCCGGGAAAACCGGGAGACGGGGAAATCCCGGCGGCGGGTCGAGCCGGAGCCGTAATCTCAAAAAAAAGCAGGCCGACCGGCCTGCCGTCGTAAAATCCTGCGTAAATCCCCGTCCTACCGCGGCGGACGGCGGCGGGGAATCGTGACCGCCAGGTGGTAGATTTCCTGTTTGGGGATGCCCAGGATGGCCGAGATGACCTTCGAGGCGTTGTTGGGGCTCATCTCGAAGTTCTGGATGCATATGCGCAGCGCCCGCTCCACCCGGTCCGAGGGCACGTTGTCCATCACGAAGCGGTTGTCCTCGGAGTCGGCCGCCCGGTCTATGACCAGGACAAACTCGCCCCGAGTGCGGTCCTCGTCCAACTCGAGGTTGACCTCCTCCGCCGTCCCGCGCAGCACCTCTTCGTTGATTTTCGTCATCTCCCGGCAGATGACGACCTCGCGGTCCGGCATCTCCGAGGCGATGTCCTTGAGGATGCGCTTTATTCGGTGCGGGCTGGCGTAAACCACGATGGGCATCTCCAGGCTTTTCAGGCGCTGGATGCGCGCCAGGCGCTCCTGGGGCTTGCGGGGCAGGTAGCCCTCGAAGATGAAGCTCGCGCTGGAGAAGCCGCTGGTCGCCAGAGCGGTGATGGCCGCGTTGGGGCCGGGGATGGGGACGACGTCTATGTGGTTGTCCACGCAGAGCCGGACCAGCGCGGAACCGGGGTCGGAGATGGCCGGCATCCCCGAATCGGAGACATAGGCGATGGACAGGCCCTGGTTGAAGAGCTCCACCAGCTCCCGGCCCACGGCGTAGGTGATGTGCTGGTCGCAGCGCAGGAGGCGCTTCTTGTTGATTTTGTAGTGGGCGAGGAGCTTGCGGGTCTGGCGGGTGTCCTCGCAGGCGATGACGTCCACGACCTTGAGGGTCTCAACGGCCCTCGCGGTAATGTCGTCGAGGTTCCCGATGGGGGTGCCGACGAGGTATAGACAACCCTTCTTTTTAGCCATCCATCACTCCCGGGGTATCTTCTCAGAAACTCGTCATAGTGTAGCATCAGTGCGAATTCAATGCAAGGGTGACGGTTCAACTCTCCCCCCAAATATGTTATCCTCCACCGCGTGAAACAAAACCCAACGCCCGCCGGGGGAATCCCCCGCGAAACCAAGCGAAGCGAGTCATGTCCCAGCCCAAAGCCCCCATCGTCCTCGCCGCCTTGGCCGTCCTGTTAATCTGCGGCTGCCTGCCCCGGCAGAGCGACCACATCTACTTCGCCTCCGACCGGGACGGCGTGGGGAACAACCTGTTCGTCATCGAAAAGGCGGGTGGCGGGCTCAAGCAGCTCACCCGGGACCTGAAGCCGGACTGGGACCCGTACCCGGCCCTCTCCCCGGACGGGAAGAGGCTGGTATTCGTCTCGTGCCACCTGGATGGGAACCTCGAAGTATACGTGATGGACTCGGCGGGCGGCCAGCCGACGCGGCTGACCTTCACCCCCGAGGACGAGGACCGTCCCGTCTTCACCCCGGACGGCCGAATATCCTTCGACTCCGAGCGCACCGGCGACTGGGAGCTGTGGGTGATGGACGCCGACGGCGGGAATCCCGTCCGGCTGACCGATTCACCGGGAATAGACGAGGGCTCCTCTTGGAGCCCGGACGGAAAGCTCATCGCCTTCGCCAGCGAGCGCGACGGCCGCTTCGGCATCTACCTGGCCGCGGCCGACGGTTCCGAGGTGCGGCGGCTTTACGGCGGCGCGTCGTTCAGCTGCAACGACCCGGCCTGGTCCCCGGACGGCAAGCTCATCGCCTTCTCCAGCGACGAGCAGGGCACCTACGACATCTACACCATCGCCCTGGACGGCTCGAAGCCGGTCCGCCTCACCGGCGGCGAAGGCTACGGCCAGGAGCGCTACCCCTGCTGGAGCGCGGACGGAGAATGGCTCGTCTACGCCGCCCTGGAGGCCGGCGATTGGGAAATCTGGACGATGAAGGCCGACGGCTCCGAGCCGAAGCAGCTTACCGACAATACCGCCTACGACAGCCTCCCCGCCTGGTAGTTTCAGCCTACCGTGCGGCCCGCGCAGCCCACGCCGCCCTTGACTTGCCGGCGGGAGGGGGGTAAACTCCAGCGGCCCCTTGCTCTAGGGGGTCTTACAGTTTCGGACCCTTCAAAGGATTGATAAATGGCCGACCTGCGTAACGTAGTCCTAATCTCCCACTCGGGCGTGGGCAAAACCACGCTGGCCGAAAGCATGTGCTTCGACGCCGGCGCCTCGAAACGCCGGGGAAGCGTGGGCGAGGGCAACACGACGAGCGACTTCGACGACGAGGAAATCGCGCGCCGCTTCAGCATCAGCGCCTCCCTTCTGCGGCTGAATACGGCGGGGAAGGTCGTCAATCTCATCGACACGCCGGGCACGCAGGATTTCTCCGGCGAGGTCGTGGGCGGAGTTTACGCCGCGGACGCCGCCGTCGCCCTCGTGTCCGCCGTGGCGGGCGTGGAGACGGGCACCGTCCGCTGCTGGGACATCGCCTCGGCCAGGGGCCTGCCCCTCGCGCTCTTCGTCAACCGGATGGACCGCGAGAACGCCAGCTTCGCCAAAGCGATGGAGACCTGCCAGACCGCCTTCGGCAAGACCTGCGTTCCGGTGCAGCTGCCCATCGGCGCCCACACGTCCTTCAAGGGCCTGGTGGACCTCGTCGCGAACAAGGCTTACGTCTACGCCGCCGACGGCTCGGATAAATGCGACGTCACCGAGATTCCCGCGGAACTCGCGGACGCCGTGACCCAGGCGCGGGAAAAGCTCATAGACGCGGTGGCTGCCGCCGACGACGCCCTCATCGAGAAGTATCTCGACCAGGGCACCCTCTCCGCCGCCGAGCTGCACGGGGGGCTGGCCAAGGCCTTCCTCACGGGAGCCATCCATCCCATCTTCGTGGGGGCCGCCGAACTGGGAATAGGCAGCCGACCCCTGCTGGACGCCATCACGGATTACTTCCCCGCGCCCGACCAGGTTCCGCCGCCCAAGGCGTTCGTCGGCAACGAGGAGAAGGCGCTGCCTGAAGGCGCGCTCGCCGCCTTAATCTTTAAAACGACCGTCGACCCCTTCGCCGGCAAGCTCTCCCTGGTGCGCGTATTCCGGGGAACGCTCACCGGCGAGGCCTTCAACGTCAATCGGGGCAAAAACGAGCGTTGCTCGAACCTGTTCAACGTCCACGGCAACAGCCAGGAAAGCGTCGGCGAGCTCACCTCGGGCGACATCGGCGCCATAGCCAAGCTCGAGCTCACCCTCACCGGCGACACCCTGGCGAAGTCGGGCTCGCCCCGTTTCGCGCCGCTCCCCCTGCCGCAGCCCCTGATGAAGCGCTCGGTCTTCCCCGCCTCCAAGGGCGACGAGGACAAGATGTCCACCGGCCTCTCGCGCCTCCAGGAGGAGGACCCCACCCTGCACTCGACCCGCAACGAGCAGACCAAGGAGATGATACTGGCCGGCCTGGGAGACCAGCATCTGCAGGTCGCCGTAGCCAGGTTGCAGAAGAAATACGGCGTGAACGTCGAGCTGAAGATACCCCGAATAGCCTACCTGGAGACCATCACCCACAAGGCCGAGGGCCACGGTCGCCACAAGAAGCAGACCGGCGGGCGCGGCCAATTCGGCGATTGCCAAATCGAGTTCTGGCCGCTGGACCGGGGGACCGGGAACGAGTTCGAGGACGCCATCGTGGGCGGCGTCATCCCCAATAAATTCATCCCCGCCGTGGAGAAGGGGCTCAACGAGGCCTACGCCAACGGATACCTGTGCGGGTGCCCCATCGTGGACATCCACGCCAAGCTCTACTACGGCAGCTACCACAGCGTGGACTCCTCGGAGATGGCCTTCAAGGTCGCCGCGAGCCTGGCCTTCAAGGACGCCATGACCAAGGCCGGCCCCGTGGTCCTCGAACCTATTATGCGCGTGGAGGTTCTGGTTCCCGACGAGTTCATGGGCGACATCGCCGGGGACATCAGCTCCAAGCGGGGGAAGATTCTGGGCATGGAGCCCCGCGGCAAGATACAGGTGGTCCGGGCCCTGGTCCCCGAGGGCGAGCTCTCCAACTACTCCACCGAGCTCAGAAGCATGACCGGCGGCCAGGGGACCTACTCGCTGGAGTTCAACGGGTACGAGCAGGCCCCGGGTGAAATCCAGCAGAGAATCGTCGAGGAGCACAAGCGGGAGAAGGAGTAGCGAAACCTCCACTTCGACGGTAAAAAACGATACGGGGCTATCTCCCCGCCGGGCGCGGCAATACCCCTTGCCACCATCCACTGACGGAAAACAGCGGGAACCGGAACTCGGTTCCCCTTTTTGCCGGGGGCACAGCTCGCTTCGCTCGGTTTGCGCCCCGCCGCTACACCCCCCCGCTCCGATGGGCTATAATGGGTCTGAGAAGGGAGACCCCGGAGGACGAGATGCGGGTCAGACGCCTATTGACCGCCGCGTGCGCGGCGACGCTGGCGCTCCTGACGGCCTGCGCGGAGCCGTCGAACGCCCCCGAACCCACCTACCCCCAGGACGCCTGGTTCGCCGTCGCCCTGACCGACGATTCCTGGGAGAGCCACGACGTGGCCGCACTGGTGAAGCTGGACTTCGGGGGCTCTGTTCGGGAGAACGTGGTGGCGCCAAAGCAGGTGGACACGCCGCCGGTGCTGGACGGGCGGGACTCCGACCGGGTCTGGGACCACGCCGACGCGACGACCATCCTCCTCGAGCCCGTCAACGGCGGCACCGGAATAGCCGCCGTGAGCGTGAAGTGCATCTACACCGAGGAGGAAATCTTCTTCTTCCTCAGCTGGCAGGACCCCACCGGCACCGAGAGTGACATCCCCGAACGCTGGAAATACGCCGGGGGCGAGTGGTACAACCGGTTCGATGAGGACGGTCAACCCGACCGGGAGGGCGAGCCCATCTCCGAGGACATGCTGGCCTTCCTCTGGCCCAATCCCGACATTTATCCCGATTTCGACCAGCAGGGATGCACCGCCACCTGCCACGAGGCGGGGGGCGGGTATTTTCACCGAACTCCTCGCGGAAACTATATCGACGCCTGGGTTTGGGGGGCCGGCCGCACCAACCCCCGGGAACAGGTGAGCGACGAGTGGCTGGTCTACGCCGGATTTCGTTACGACGCCGGCAAAGCGCCCTACCTCGCCAACCGCCCAGCCGAGGGCACGGTTCCCTGGACCCCGCTCTACCAGCACATCGACGACCCCAATAAAAATACCCACTACCTGTTCGAGGAGGAGGCGGTGCCCTTCCAGCCCGAGGACTGGCTCGGGGGGAGCACGGTGCCCGGGTACGTGCTGCAGGTTTCGGGCGGGTCACGGGCCGACGTGCGGGGATGCGGCGTGTACGGCTCCGGCTCCTGGTCCGTCGAGTTGGGGCGGTCCCTTCTGACCGAGGACACGCTGGACTTCCAGTTTCTGTGGCCCGAGGTGCAGGGCGACGGGGAGTAGCCCCGTCCGGGCATGCGACGGATGAATCTCAGGAAAACCTACTCCACCATCGACTGGCTCCTCGGCGCCCTGGCGCTCCTTCTAATCGCGGGCACGGCGGCGCTCTACTACCTCACCTCCGGTGGGGAGACGGACCTGGGCGCGATTTGGCCCAAGCTGCTCTACGTGCCGGTCCTTCTGGCGGGTTGGCGCTTCGGGCTCATCGGCGGGGCGGTTTCCGCCCTCGTGGGCTCCGCGGCCCTGGCGCCCCAGCTCATCTACTTCATGGGGGAGCTGGACGCGGCCGGGTGGGCCGACCTGAGCGAGCTCCTCGCATTAAACCTGGTGGGGTGGTGCTTCGGTCTCATGGCGGAATACCACCGCCGCCGCAGCTCCGAGGCCGACCGACTGACCCGCGACCTGGGCTCGGCCAACGCCGAGCTGGCGGAGCTCGTCGGCCTGCGGGACAGGGTGTCGCGCATCGAGAAGCTGGAATCGGTAAGCCGCCTGGCCGGGGGCGTGGCCCACGAGATTCGGAACCCGCTGGCCGCCATCCAGACCAGCGTACAGGTCACCCCGCAGGAGGGGCTTCCGCCCGAGGTCCGCGAGACCTTCCGCGTCATCCGCGAGGAGGTGGGGCGCGCCGATGCGGCGGTGAAGAGGCTCCTCGGCCAAAGCCGACGGAGACCCGAGGGCGGCACGGTAAAGCTCGCGGAGCTCATCGCCGAGGCCGTCCAGCTCATCCGGCCCCGCCTGGGGAACCTCTCGCTGACGGTGGACGCGACCCCGGAGGACTGCCGCGTCGAAGGGGACGCGGACGCCATGCAACGGGCCCTGGTCAACCTCCTGGTCAACGCCACCGAGTCGGCGACGGAACGAATCGACCTCACCCTCACCACCGAGGGGAGCGAGGCGCTCATCCGCATCGCCGACGACGGACCGGGCGTGGGGGAGAAAGACCAAAAACGGCTGTTCGAGCCTTTCTTTACCACAAAACCCAACGGGACGGGCCTCGGCCTCTTCCTGGCCCGCCAGGCGGTCCAGACCTGCTCGGGCGGTATCCGCTACGTTCCCCGGGACTCCAGTGGAGCGGTCTTCGAAATAAGCCTTCCTCTGGTCAAGTCCTCGGATATTTAATACCGAAGACCGGGGACTCTGTACCCCGGCCTTCTTCGTGCAACGGGCGGCATACGGAGCCACCGCTCTACAAGCTCTCAATATCGCATCAAAAAGGAGTCCCATGCACGACCCGCGGCTTACGGGCTACGCCAAGCTCATGGTCAACTACGCCCTCGAGGTCAAGAAGGGGAACGAGGTTCTGATTGCGGGTTCCCACCTGGCCGCGCCCCTCGTGCGCGAGATGTTCCGCGAGGTTCTAAAAAGCGGCGGCCACCCCCGAACCCAGGTCGGCCTCGACGGTCTGGCGGAAATCCTCTTCAAGGAGGGTTCGGACGACCAGCTCACCTACGTGGCGAGCTCCGCAAAAAACGACGTGGAGAATTTGGACTGCCTGCTTCAGGTCCGCAGCCCGGAGAACACCAAGGCCCTCTCGGGGGTCCCGCCGGAGAGGATGAGGCTGAACCAGCAGGCCCACAGCAAAATCATCCAGCGGTACTTCGAACGGGAGGCCGAGGGGGGATTCCGGTGGAGCATGTGCCAGTTCCCCACCCATGCCGCGGCCCAGGAGGCCAACATGAGCCTGGACGAATATTACGACTTCGTCCTGGGCGCCTGCCTGTTGACCGGGCCCGACCCGGTGAAGGCCTGGCGCTCGGTGGAGAAGAAGCAGGAGGAAATCTGTGCCTATCTCACGACGAAGAAGGATTTCCGGGTGACGGCGGAGGGCACCGACCTCTCATACTGCGCCGGGGGCCGCGTGTGGATAAACTGCTGCGGGAAGAACAACATGCCCGACGGCGAGGTCTTCACCGGCCCCGTCGAGGATTCGGTCTCGGGCCACATCACCTTCAGTTTTCCCGGTATCTTTATGGGGAAGGAAATCGAGGGGATTCGGCTGGAATTCAAGGACGGGCGTGTGGTGGACGCCGCCGCCGAGAGGGGCGAGGAGCTGCTGCAGACGCTCCTGGACACCGACGAGGGCTCCCGGAGGGTGGGCGAGGCGGCCGTCGGCACCAACTACGGCATCACCCGGTTCACCCGGAACATGCTCTTCGACGAGAAAATCGGCGGCACCTGCCACTTCGCCCTCGGCCAGTCGCTGCCCGGTTCCGGCGGGGTCAACCGGAGCACGCTTCACTGGGACATGCTCTGCGACCTGCGGACCGGTGGACGCTACACCGCCGACGGCGAGGTGTTCCATGAGAACGGCCGCTTCGTGAAGCCCATCAAGTTCTGATTCCGCGCCCGACCGTAAAAAAGGGACCGTCCGCGACGGTCCCTTTCCCATATCAGCGATAACTACCGCGCCACGACCAGGCGGGTGGTCTTGACCGCGGAGGCGGTCTGAAGCTTGAGGAGGTACACGCCGCCGGCCAGTCCCGAGGCGTCGAAGCCCAGGACGTGGCGACCGGCCGGGAGGGTGCCGGAGTGGACGGTCATCACCCGGCGCCCGGCGGTGTCGTAGATGGCGATGCCCACGTCACCGGCGTCGGTGGCGGCCAGCTCGAAGCTCACCGCGGCCAGCCCCTCGGCCGGGTTGGGGTAGGTTCCCAGAATGCGCGTGCGCGCGATGTCGCGGCCGAAGAGCTCGCACTCGGTCGGGCCGTAGAACCGGCTGCCGCCGTCGGGCTCGAGGACTTCCAGCAGGTAGGCCACGCGCCCGGTGTCCGCCTCGGTGTCGAGGTAGCGCCACGGACCGTCGCCGGTGAAGGTGTTCTCGTTGAGCCTCTCGCGGCTATTGCCGTCCTCGGCCAGACGGTAGATGTTGTAGCCGGCGGCCTCCCAGGGCCGCTCCACCGACCAGCTCACCAGGGCCCCGCCGTCAATCGCGTCGGCGCGGAAGGAGATGACCTCGACGGGCGATTCGATTTCCGGCTTGAGCGTGGGGTCGCCGATGAGGGTCATGCCGTAGAACCAGCCGCGGGCCTCTTGCTGGGAGTAACCACCGTACCCTTCGGCCACCACGCCATACCAATAACTGAGGCCTTCGCCCCAGGTCATGCCGTCGCTCACGGCGCCGTAGAACACCTCGAAAAAGAGCATGGAACCGGTTTTGGTAGAGCCGATGGAGATGAGGCCCATGCTCCCCGGGTCCAGAGTGTAGATGCCGCCCATGTTGTTGTCGGTGGTGTAGCGGGCGTTGGAGCAGGCGAATAGGTTGTGCACCGCCCACTGGTGGTCGGTTATATTGACGTAGGCGTTGGACACGTTCCCGCCGGTGTGGAACTGGTGGAACGCCGGCGCGGAGTGGCAGCACATGAGGATGTGCTCGTAACTGACGTCGTTCAGCCGGTCCATGTAGCCCTGGGCGGTGACGTCGGGCCACGAGTGTACCTCGTTATCCGCGTATACGTAGCTTACCTGCGAACCCCAGAGCGGCCCCCAATCCTTCCAGTCGTAGTCCACGTAGGTCAGCGAGTTGTTGCCCAGCGACCAGTCCCCGGTGCGGTAGTCGTGGTCCCGCTCGAACCAGGCGTTCACCAGGACGTCCTCGGCGCCGCAGAGGTTGAGGTTGTGGGCGGGAAGGCGGCCGAAGTAGATGTCGGGCTCCATGTCGCCCGAACCGTCCTCGTGGATGTCGTAGCTCCCGTTGTGGTCCGAATCCTCCCAGTAGCCGTCGAGGTCCATCAGGTAGAGGTCGCAGGGGAAGTTCTCGTACCCGATGTCGACCCAGAAGATGCCCTCGAACCAGGCCGAATCGAAGTCGCCGATTAGAACCGCGCCGTCCATCCCCATGTCCCACTGGGCCACCAGTTCGGCCTTCAGGTCCTCCGGCGAAATGACGCCCGAGGTGGCCACGGTCACGGTGTAGCCCTCCGCCTCCAGGTCCTCCACCCAGGTGTCGAGGCCGACGGTTATATCGGGGTAGAGGTCCTCGTTGACCAGAACGTAGAGGTCGTCGCCGGGGCCCGCGGGGCTCTGGTGGACGGTGACGAAGTCGGGCCCGCCGTAGGGGGTGCGCCGGGCCAGGTACTCATCGCGCGTATCCAGCGGCGGCGCGCCCTCGGCCAGGCGGGTGATGGGGATGCCGTCCGGATTCGCCAGGACGGGCACGACCAGCAGGAGAAATAGCGGCAAAACCCATTTCATTTTCACCCTCCCGAATCCGTATTCGAGTCAAACGGTTCGTGCATATCCAAGGCCAATATAGCGTAATAAATCCCTCTTCGCAACCCGGACTTTACTGGATGTAACCCAGGGAGCGCAGGTTTTCCAGGGCCGGGTCGAGCTCCTCCAGGCTCACCGCTTCCAGGCTGTAATCCCCGTAAGTCGAGACGCGGGGCCAGTCCGCGGGCGCCGTCTCCGCGCCGGGCAGGTCCTCGGCCAGCGGGAGACCGCAGAGATGGAAGAGCATGGCCGCCGCCTCGTACAGGCTCACCGAGTCGGAGTCGAACCCCGATTCCAACGACGGGTCGGGGCTCGAAACCCACATCTCGCCCCTCGCTCCCGATTCCGGCCGGATGACGATGAAGACGGTGGGCTCGACGGGCGTCTCGGCGGTAGAGTCCAGCTTTTCCCAATTTTCCATCAATCCGGCGAAGGCCCGGTCCACCGCCTCGAGGGGCGGCAACCGTGCTCCCAGACGCCTCGCCCGCTCCCGGCCGTTGAAGAGCTGGAGCGTGAGCCGGGGCGCTCCCGCGCCCAAATCCGAGGCGTAGATGGAATCGGGCGGCGGCGCCTCGCCACGGGCCGTCGCCTGCTGCGCCACGTCGGTGAAGATGAAGAGCCCCTCGCGCCCCGCGGCGGGGTAGGTGGCCCACCAGTTGAAAACGGCCGCGCGGTCGTCCGGGCCGTAGGAGCGGGAGACGAGGTCCCACACCGGCGGCTCGCGCCAGTCCCGGCTGGTGACCGGCACCCGCTCGGCCAGCCCCGGGGCGGTCCAGATTGCTTCCAGGTATCCGGCGAAACCGAGCTCCCCGCCGCGCAACTGGAGCGGCGACCGAATCCCGGCGAGCCGCAGGGAGGCCAGCTCGCGCACGCCGTGACGGTCCGGCGGCCGGCCCGTCGCCAGGGTGGCCCAGACCTCGGCCGGCGACGAGGCGGCCGGGAAATTCAGGGCGTAAACCCTCGACCGCTCCCGCTGCGCGCAGAGATGCGGCGCTCGGGACGGGTCCAGGGCTCCGGGGTCGAGGCAGTCCACGGCCACCGCCACGACGGGGGGCGTGTCGGCGAGCCGGATATCCGGAGCGACTTCAGCGGCACCGAGGTTGACCAGGATGGCCACCAGGGCCAGGGCGGCGATGGAACCGCCCAAAAGGAGCAGGGAGCGCAGCCGGCGCCGGGTCTTCCAACTTCCGCCCAGATAAAGCCCGGCGACCAGGGCGACCAGCCGGTATGCCAGGAATCCGATGGCCGCCCCCGCCGCCAGGAACAAAACGCTCAGCCAATCCGCCGCCGGCGTGGGGGTGAAGACCCTTCCCAGAAGCCACACCGCCGCCAGGTAACCGCCGAAGGCCAGTCCGCCGAACACCGCCAAAATCCGCCGGGACCGCGCCGCTGTATCTTCGGGCAGGGGGCGCCGTCCGACGAGCTGCGTGACCAGGCCGATGAGGGCCATCAGCGCGGCCGAGAGCACCAGAGCGGGGAAAAAAACGTAGAGGGCCAGGAGCAGGCCTTCACCGATGTTTCCCAGGTAGGCCGAGTTCGCCTCGACGAGGGCCAGCGACAGCCAGGCGCTCCACAGACCGCCCACCACCAGCCAGGCCCGCCAGGCGGCGGTCCAAAGCTGGGACGGTCCTGGCCGCGTGCCGCCGCCCGCCACGAAACGCGCCACCGGGTTGAGCAGGTAGCCCCGCTCCCTCAGCAGCGCGCGAACCGAGCTTAGCGAGCTATGCCCCTGGCAATTCTCGTCCAGCCTGTCATCCACGAGCGTTCACCCGCGGGCGATGGTAGACGCGCCCACCCTTCATGTCAAGACGCGGCCTTGCGGGACGGCGGGGGATGTTTTACCATTAACCGTTACTTAAAGACCGGCGGACCTCCGTGGGCAATCTGCAGACGACCATCTGGAAGAGACCCAAGTTCAGCCGATACCGGCTGGCCGTCCAGCTGGTGTCGCTGGCGGTGTTCGCCGGTCTCGTGACCCTTTATATCCTCTCCGCCCACTCGTTGGAAAAAGGGGAAACGGACGGAATCGAGCGTCCGGCGGGCATCGAGGCGCTGACGCCGCACCTGGGCTACATCGAGCTCGTCTATGCCGTCCGCACCGGCCACGCCGCCGACATCCACCCCGCGGCCCTCGGATTTTTCCTCCTCGTCCTCGCCCTGTCTATTCTGGTAAAGAAAGGTTTCTGCAGCCACATCTGCCCCGTGGGGACGCTGAGCGAGGGGCTCTGGCGGCTGGGAAAGAAAATCACCCGGGGGCGCGAGTTGCGCCTGCCGCCCTTTATCGACCTGCCGCTCCGCCTGGCCAAATACCTCCTCCTCGGGTACTTCCTCATCAAGGTGGCCACCCTGACGCTGGAAACACTCCAGCAGCTCGCCTTCTCCCCGGCGGTCAAGCTGTCGGACCTGCGCATACTCCACTTCTTCACCGAAATGCCGGGCTGGATGTGGTTCGTCCTCGGCGGTATCGTCGTCGCGTCCCTCTTCATCCCCCGCTTCCTCTGCCGGTACGTCTGCCCCTACGGCGCGCTCCTGGGGCTCGCCTCCACCGCCTCCCCGCTGAAAATTCACCGGGACGAGTCCCGCTGTGTGGTCGGCTGCTCCGATTGCGCGGGCGTCTGCCCGGCCTGGGTCAACCTGCGGAAACCGGGGGCCATCCTGCACGACGAATGCCACCTGTGCCTGCGATGCCTGGACGCCTGCCCCACCCCGGGCGCGCTCACGCTGAAGGTGTTCAAGAGGCCGCTCCCGGGCTGGCTCGTCCCCGTCGCCGTGGTGACCGTCGTAGTCCTGGGGCTCGGTCTGATGTACCTCGCCGGCGGGTTCGAAAACGGAATTTCGCGGGAGGAGTACCTGGCGCGCATCGGACAACTCGACGAACCGCTGTACGCCTTCAGACCGGGCGCCCCCGCGGTCCCAGACTCTGCCGGCCCCTACGACGCGGAACTCTTCAATCCGCTCCGGACGTATATTGGTAAACCCCGGAAGGTGCTCGAGCTGCTCCCGATGCTCGATTTCGAGGTGGGGGTGGCGGCGAGCGGCCTGGCGGGCGGGCTCGAAACCCAACTGACGCGGGAAGAGGAAAGCGCCCGCAAAACCGAGCCGATTGTGGATACGAGCCTGCGCGAGGACGAAGGGGCGGAAGAAATACCGCTGCCTGAAGAGCCCGAAGGCGGGGCCGAAGCCGTGACTCCGCCGCCCGAAACCCCGGAGCCGGAATCGCCGGATTCGGGTGATTAACCGGAAGTTAACACCGTCCAACCCACGGAAATAAGGGAGCTTGACGATGAAAACCCGCATTTTCTCGGTCCTCCTTTTCGTTTTCGCCCTGGCGCTCGTCTCGGGGTGCAGCGAGGGGACGGAGGACCCCTACGCCAGGTTCTACTCCGACGATGGCGGCACGACCACCGCGGAGGCGGACCGGAACCAGGCCGTCGAAGAGTACCAGGACTCCGTCGCCAAGGCGTTGGAAGGATTCGGGGAAACCACCGCCGCCGCCGAGCCCACGGGCGGTTTAGCGGGCGGCGGGATGGGCGGCCATGCCGATATGGAACGCGGCGGTGTGTCCGAAGCCGAAAACCTCGAGATGCCGACGCCCGCCGAAGAGTACGCGACCGGTCCGGCCGGGGATGAGGTCGAGCCCGACGTCACCACCGAAACCGAGACCATCGAGATGGAGCGCAAGCTCATCTACGAGACCTCCATGACCGTGGTGGTGGACGACCTGGACGCCGGCCGGGAAAAGGTGGAGGAAATCGTCAAGGCCAACCACAAGGAAGGCACCACGCCGGTTTTCATCACCCAGCAGCAGGTGGACCGCGAGGTGGGCCGCGTGGGGCGCATACACTACACCATCCGCTGCCACGCCGACGTTCGCGAGCGGGTCGTCGCGGCCCTGCGCGAGGTGGGTGAGGTGTGGGCCGAGGATTCCACCGTGGAGGACGTCACCCGGCGCTACTACGACCTGGAGAAGCAGCAGGACCTTCTGGAGGCCGACTACGCCATCGCCAAGGCCGCCTTCGCGGAGGCCGAGGCCCGGGGCGCCCGCGCCGCCGAACTGGAAAAGCTCAAGGCCGACATGGAGCGCATCGCCGAGTCGCTCGGCGAGACCAAGGGCCAGCTCAAGGGCTTCGACGACCTCATCACCCTGCCCACCATCTACTTCACCCTGGAGGAGAAGGACCCGGCCACCAGCTACTCGGGCTGGCGCGTGGTCGAGGAAGGCTTCACCGTCGCCTACAGGGCCATCGTCAACATCCTGAAGTTCGTCATCATCATCATCGGCGTGGGGCTGGTCGTCGCGCTCCTCTTCCTGCCGAGCTTCCTCCTCGTGCGCTGGATCGTCCGGTCGGTAAATCGGACCCGGGTCAAGGAGTAGCCCATGCGCAGTCTGACAGCGGTGCTCATGGTCCTCGCCGCGGGGATGGGCCTGGCCCAGAACCCGGCGCCGGAGGACAAACCGGAAACCTACCAGACCTTCTCCGGCCGCCTGGTGGTGACGGTGGACGACTTTGAAAAAAGCTCCGCGGAGGCCAGGACGGCGCTCCCCTCCGACCGCGGCACGCTCTTGAACATCGAGGAGAGCCGCACCGCGGACGACCTGGACGAGATTCACCTGGAGTACGTCGTCCGGGCGGATTACGCCGACGAGCTCCTGGCCAGGCTCACCGCCCTGGGCGAGGTGCTCGTGGAGGAAACGGGGCTCACCGACGTCACGAAACGGGTCGGGGAGCTGCGCGAGGAGGTGGAGAGCCGCACCGCCCGGGTCGCGGAGCTGGAGGAGCAGGCCGATAAACCGGGGATGACGATGGACGAACGCATCGCCGTCCAGCGCGACCTGTCGCGGGAGAAGAGCGAGCTCGAGCGCGCCTCGGGCACCCTGGCCAGGCTCCTGGACGACACCCGGGCCTACCCCCTCGACGTCACCCTGGTCGAGGGTTACGTGGACCGGATGAGCGAGGTCGAAGAGGCGCTCTTTACCATCGTGCTGCCGGGATTGGCCCTTTTAATCGCGGCCTTCTTCCTGGGCCGGCTGGTGGGCAAACGCGGGGGAGGCAAGGATGCATAAATCCGGAAAACCTTCGGGCGCGATAATCCTGGGTCTGCTCCTGGCCCCCGCCCTCGCCCTGGCGACGGCGCCGGGGGAGACCATAGACTGGGCGAACGTAGACCACGCCCGCTCCCCCGAGCCGGCCGGGGACGAGGTGACGCTCACCCTGCCGCTCCCCGGGGACCAAATCGGCTACGAGACGGTCACCCGCCCGCGGATGCTCGAGGTCGAGGTCGGCCTCATCGTCCTGGTCGACGACTTCAGCCGGGCGCTCGATGAAATCCAGGACGCCCTCAAGGGCGAGGACGGCTTCATCGCGCAACTCTCCTACATCCAGCCCTACCAGGAGCCGTCGGCCGGGCGCATCATCTTCCAGGTCCGCACCGATGTCCGCGACGACCTGGTCAAGAAACTCTCCAACATGGGGGAGGTCATCCAGGAGGAACGCACCAGCACCGACGTGAGCCAGGAGTTCTACGCCCGGCAGAGGGAGCTGGAGGACTTGCGGGCGCGGATGACGGCGCTGCGGCGGGAGCTCGCCGAGGAAACCTCGTCGGGGCGCATCCAGAGCCTCGAACGGGACCTGGCCGACCTGGAGCGCCGGGCCGCCGACCTCCTCATCGCCAATCCCCAGCTCGACGACAAGGTGGGCCTCACCTCGGTCTTTCTGACCCTCACCGAGGACGAGGGCATCATCCCCGAGCCGGGAACCGACCTCCTCAACCGGGGCGTGTCCGACGGCTACATCGCGCTGATGAACGTGGTGCGCGTCATCATCATCGTGCTCATCGTCGGGGTGCCGGTGGGGCTTCTGGGCCTGGCGGTGTATCTCCCCGTCCGGCGGGCGGTGAAGAAGGCCCGGGCGAAAAAGCCCCCCACGGACGACGCCGGAAAGGGGTAGGGCGTTGAGAAAGAAGAAGCGCGGCTACACGGTTCTTCTCATCGTGTCCATCATCCTCGCCCTGGCCGCGGTGAAGACCGCGCTCCCGAGCGACACCGCCGGCCACGACTGCCTGCTGGGCTACCGGGCTTGCTGCTCGTTCACCCCGGTGAGCACGGTCATCCTTTTAGCCCTGACCGCAGTCTGCTGCATCCTCCGGCGGCGGACCTTCACCACCGAGGAGTGACAGTGTTGCGGAAGATACTTTTTTGCGTTGTGCTCATCCTCTCGTTCCTCGTCGGCTGCGAGGAGGAGCCGGCCGTCGAGGAGACGGGCGGCGGAGAGGCCGCGCGCCTCGACCCGGCGGTCGAGCGGGACATCATGGCGGCGGCGGACGGTTTCTTCGCCGAGCTCACCATGCTCCACGAGCCGGAGGCCAGAGCCTACGTGGATTTTAGCAAGGTCGGCGAGGACGAATGGAAGGAATACTGGGACAGATTGAAGAGCTACGACCTGGAGGTGGGCTCGGTGACGCTGCTGCGGGTCGAGCCGCCCGCAAAGGAAGCGCCGGATACCGCGCACATCGGCGTGGACGCCGAGCTCCTGGTGAACGGTGAGGAGACAAACGTCGAGGCCTACCGGCTCCCGCTCGCCAAAACCCCCGACGGCTGGCGGCTGACCGAGCTGCCCTTCGCCCGGTAGCCTTCGAGTGATACGAAAAAGGCGGGTCCGCACCCGCCTTTTGCTATCGAACCGGCCTGCTATGTCCGCCAGCGTTTCAGCGTCGGGAAGACGCGCTCCATCGTTGCGCGCGCCTCATCGAGGGTCATGTGCCCCTCCCGGACGACGAAGTCGATGACGAAGTCGCGCATGTCCTCCATCCCGACCTCGGGCTGCGTGAAGGCGCCCCCCCGGTAGCAGTGGCGGCAGTAATCCGCGCTCCTCGAGCCGTCGGCCTCGGTGCCGTGGTGCGACGCCTCGGCCAGCGGCATGGCGCAGCTCTGGCAGATGGAAATGGGCACCTTGAATTTATCCATCTTCACTCCTTGAATCGGATTCAGCGCCGCTTGAGGCCCATCGCCCCTAAAGTCTCGGCGATGACACCTCCGGCGACGCCCCGCGCCCTACCAGCGCCCGCGTCGAGCACGCCGTGGACGTAATCCGGGTCGGCCCGGAGCTTTTCCGCCTTCTCCCGAATCGGCCCCAGCACCTGCTCCATGTTCGCGGCCAGCCGCTTCTTGCACTCCAGGCAGCCGATTCCCGCCTTCGTGCAGCCCTCGGTAATCCAGGCCAGGTCCTCGGGCGACGAGAAGTAGCGGTGGTAGCTCGTAAAAATGTTGCAGTCGGAGGGCACGCCGGGGTCGCTCTTGCGCTTGCGGCGCTCGTCGGTCTTGGCCGGCGCCAGTTTTTCCCAAATGCTCCCCGGCTCCTCCAGGATGCCGATGGTGTTGCCCAGGCTCTTCGACATCTTGTTTTCGCCGTCCAGGCCCATGACGCGCTTGGCCGGGGCGAGTGCGGCGCGGCACTCGGGGAACACATCGCCGTAGCGCGCGTTGAACTTCCGCGCAATTTCCCGCGCCAGCTCGATGTGCTGGACCTGGTCCTCGCCCACCGGCACCACGCTCGCCTTGTAGAGCAGGATGTCCGCCGCCTGCAGCACCGGGTAGGTGAAAAGGCCCACGTTCACGTTATCCACGTTCTGCTGCGACTTCTGCTTGAACTGGGTCATGCGCGAGAGGTCGCCGAAGGGGGTCACCGTGGAGAAAATCCAGGCCAGCTCGGTGTGCTGGGGCACCTCGCTCTGGACGAAGATGGTGCAGCGGTCGGGGTCCAGGCCGGCGGCGATGTTCGCCACCGCCGCGTCGAATACGCAACCCGGCATAGCCTGCGGGTCGTAGACGATGGTCGAGGCGTGGTGGTCCACGATGCAGAAGAAACACTCGAAATCGTCCAGGAACTTCACCCAGTTGCTGATGGCGCCCAGGTAGTTCCCGATGTGCAGCTCGCCGGTGGGCTGGATGCCGGAGAAGACCCGTTCCAGCCCGGCGTCGTTGGTGAAGGTCAGGTAGCCTTCGCTGTCCTTGTGCATGCTCATGGCGCTATCCTAGCGGTATCCGCGGCGGGACGCAAGCCCCGCGCGGCGATTTTTCTTTAAAAGGTAAAAAGGGGGTGACTAC
>CAYTCV010000028.1:2849-21475 GCA_964436465.1 uncultured bacterium | reverse complement strand
CTTGGACAGGGAACGGTCTTTCAAGGCCAGGCTCAGCTCGGAGAGAATCCACGCGTAGGGGGGCCGCCCGTCCTCGACCATCGCCGGCCCGACCGGCGGCTCCCGTCGCCGGCCTTTCCGGGGGCCCCGCCCTTGAACTGCGCCGCCGTCATTCATGATTGACGGGTACTCACATCTTCTGCAGATTGGCGAATTTGGCCACGAGCTTCTTGATGCCGTGTCGGGCGAACTTGACGGTGAGCTTGAGGTTGTCGCCGTCCCCGGCCCGGGAGAGGATTATTCCCCGCCCCCACTTGTCGTGCCAAATCCGGTCCCCAATGGAGTACGCGGGTGCCGCTTTCTTGGCCTTCTCCCGCTCCTGCTCGTGCTCCACGGCCAGCAGGTCCTGGGAGGTCGCGAACATGGTCAGGTTGTGCAGGGAGTGGTCCTCGAGGAGGCCGGCGGGCAGCTCCTTCAAAAACGGGCTGGGCTTGGTCCACACCTTGCGGCCTTCGAGGTTGCGCCGCAGCGCCCGCGTGAGGTAGACCTTGTACCGGGCCCGGGTCAGCCCCACGAAGAAGAGGCGGCGTTCCTCCTCGACCTCATCGTCCCGGGAGGCACCCTTGTACTTCAGGGGCAGAAGCCCCTCCTCGACCCCGGTGATGAAGACGATGGGGAACTCGAGCCCCTTGGCGGCGTGGAGGGTCAGCAGGGACACGGAGCCCGCGGTCTCGTCGAAATCGTCTATGGGGGCGGCCAGGGAGACCTCCTCGAGGAACTCCTCCAGCATGCCTTCGGGATTCGAGGAGATGAAATCGTGGGCCGTGTCTACGAACTCCTCCACGTTCTCCAGCCGGGAAACGGCGTCGCCCGCCTTCTGCAGCCAACTCGTGTAATCCACGCGCTCCAGCAGCATCTCCAGCAGCCTGTCCACCGGCTCACGGATGGTAGTCAGCTCGTCGAGGAGGTCCATCAGCCGGACGACGGCGCGCCGGGCCCGGGGCGGGATGAGCTCCTCGTCCACGCAGCGGCGCACGGTGTCGAAGAGCGCGGTGGGGTTCCGCTCGATTTCCTCCATCACCCGGTCCACGGAAATCTTCCCCACCCCGCGGCTGGGGACGTTGATGATGCGGCGGAAACTGAGGATGTCGTTGGGGTTGACGATGAGCCGCAGGTAAGCCAACAGGTCCCGGATTTCGCGGCGGTCGTAGAACCGGGAGCCGGCGATGGTCGTGTACGGGATGGACCGCTTGCGCAGGGCGTCCTCCATAACCCGGCTCTGGTCGTTGGTGCGGTAGAGGATGGCGTAGTCGGCGTAGTTCGACTTTTTCTCCGTGTTGACGGAGCGGAATATTTCCGTGGCAATCCAGCCCGACTCGTCGTACTCGTCGGACCCGGCGTACACGCTTATTTTCTCGCCCTCCTCACCCCGGGTCCACAGGTCCCGTTCGAGGCCCAGCGGACGCGGATTGTGGGAGATGAGGGAGTTGGCCGCCTTGAGGATGGTCTGGGTCGAGCGGTAGTTCTCCAACAGGGTGATGATGCGGACGTTTTCGAAATCCTCGGTGACGCGCAGGATGTTCGTCGGGTCGGCGCCGCGCCAGTGGTAGATGCTCTGGTCCGGGTCGCCGACCACACACAGCCCGTCGCTCCCCGTGGCCAGGGCCCGGATTAGCTCGTGCTGGGCCGCGTTGGTGTCCTGATACTCGTCCACCAGGATGTGCTTGAACCGGTCCCGCCAGCGTTGGAGGACCTCCGGGTACTCCCGGAAGAGCTTCACCGTGACCAGTATGAGGTCGGCGTAATCCAGGGCTCCCGAATCGAGGAGCTCCGTCTGGTAGCTTTCGTAGAAGGCCTTTATTCGCTTCTCGTGGGCCGAATGGGCCGGGAACTCCTCGGGCCCCACCAGGTTGTGCTTGGCCCGCTCGATGAGCATCAGGACGTCGGTGGGTTTCAGCGCGCCGGGTCCCTCCCCCGGTCCTACCAGACGCTTGAGGATGGCCAGTTGGTCGGCCTGGGTGGCGATGACGAACTCGCTGTCCCGCCCGGGGATGCGGCCGATTTCCCGCCGCAGGAGGCGGGCGCAGAAGGCGTGGAAGGTGTGAATCCACACCCGGGCGGCGGTGGCGGTACCGGTACGCTCGCCAATGAGCGAATCCACCCGGACCCGCATCTCGGTCGCCGCCTTGTTGGTGAACGTCACCGCCAGAATCTCGTCGGGCTTGGCGTCGCCCTGGTCGATGAGATGGGCCACCCGGGTGGTCACCACCCGGGTCTTCCCGCTCCCCGCCCCGGCCAGCACCAGAAACGGCGACCCACGGTGAGTCACCGCCTGGAGCTGAATGGGGTTCAGGAAGATGAGCAGGTTGTCCATCGCTCGATTCCGGGATTACGTGTAAACCCTCGTCCGCGAACAGAGGCGTTCGACCCACGCCGAGCCGTCCCACCCATCCATTCCGGGTCCGCCCGCGTCAGAGAGGCGGCTGCTCCCAGTCGGTGGACGTCGTGGGCGGCCCTTCCTCGCCCAGGGAGGAATCACCGCCGAGTCGCTGCAAGAGCCCTATTCCCAAGAGCTTCTCGATGATTTGGAGGGTGGAAACCTCGTCAATCTCCGAGTCGGCGCAGATTGCGGCGATGCTCCGCCGGCCGTCCACCAGGGAGAGGACCTTCCACTCATCGGCGGAGAGGTGTATTTCTTCGACCTTTCCGGCGACGTTGGCGAAGTGGAGAACGGTGTCCGGGGGTGGAAGCTCCGTCTGCAGGTCCGCCAGCTCGTCGGACCGGCGGGCGGCCTCCAGAATCAGATTCGTGGCGGAGATTTCGATGGAGCGGCGGGTGGGGTAGATGGTCGTGTCGAAGCGAAAACGGCCGGTTTTCCAGTTCAGGAGGCTGTACGCCGCCTCCTCGCCGGTCAGGTTTTTGTACGTGGCGTGGACCAGCTCTCCCTTGCGGAAGTAGAGGGTGCCGATTTCCTCGCCGTGACGGATGGAGAGAGCGCCCGTCCGCTTGCCCATCTGCAGCATCTGCAGGATGTCGGACAGCGAGAAACTCTTCAGGTCACCGTCGAAGGCCATGAGCCGGTTTTTAGTTTACCACGCCCCCCCGGTCCGGAGGGGCGCTTTAGTTTTAGTCGGCCGACGGGTGCGGTGCTAACCCCGTTGAATGCGCCCGCAGGTAAAAATCTCCGTCCCCGAAGGGTGACCGTTCCCGGACGACGGTCGAGAGCGCCCCCGGGGCTCCTCTCAGGCGTTCTGATGCTGGCTGAGGGCGGCCAGCACCAGCTTCGAGATGGCCCGAAGGACGTCGAAAACGCCGATTCCCTCCGTCGCGATGGCCTCGAAGGCCGGGTCGTTGCGGTGGTTGAGCTGTCGCTCCAGCTCATCCACGGGAACGATGTTCGGCAGGTCGCGCTTGTTGTGCTGGATGACCATGGGGAGGTCGTCGAATTCGTAGCCCTGGGACCGGAGGTTAACCTTGAGATTCTCCAGGCTGTCGAGATTGTCCTCCACGCGCTCGATTTGGGAATCCACCACGAAGACCAGCCCGTCCACCCCCTTGAGGATGAGCTTCCGGCTCGCGTCGTAGTGGACCTGTCCCGGCACGGTGTAGAGGTGGAAGCGTGTGGTAAAGCCCTGAATGGTGCCGAGGTCGAGGGGGAGGAAGTCGAAAAAGAGGGTGCGGTCGGTTTCGGTGGCAAGGCTTACCAGCTTGCCCTTCGAGGCGGGGTCGATTTTCTTGTGGACGTAGAGAAGATTCGTGGTCTTCCCGCACAGACCGCAGCCGTAATAGACGATTTTGCAGTTTATCTCTTTGCTGGCGTAGTTGATGAGCGACATCTAGGTCATCCTTGTCTCAAGGCTGAAAACGCTGACGGGGACGGCTTCGGGCACTGCATCCCGCCTCCCTGTCCCGCTGTTATTTCGCCAGAGGCGTAGCTCACTTCGTTCGGTTCGCCAGAGGCGTAGCTCGCTTCGTTCGGTTCGCCAGAGGCGTAGCTCGCTTCGTTCGGTTCGCCAGAGGCGTAGCTCGCTTCGCTCGGTTTGCCAGAGGTATAGCCCGCTTCGCTCGGTTCTACTCGCGCTTTCACCCATCACCTGCACCCACCACCGAGGAGCGGGTCAATCCCGGAAGAGGTTGTCAATCTCGCTCTCGGCGACGGAAGCGAAGGAGGAATCCAGGGTCCTCTGATGTCCGGCGGCGCCGAGCTTGGTGAAGATGTTCTCGAAGACGGTGGAGAGCTCCTCCAGCGCCTTCTTGACCCGCAGTCGCACCAACCCCAGGGAGGTGCGGTTGTCGAAGACGATGACCAGAATGACCCTGCTCTGCACGACGGAGATGTGGATGGACTCCTTCTCGCCCTGATGGAACAGGACACTGAACTCGTCCTGCCCGAGGATTTTCGCCAGGGCGCTGGTGGCGGCGAAATTGCCCGCCGACAGACTGGCGAAGGCCGTCGAGTCCATGTTCGAGGTGTCGCCGTGGGAGCTGATGAGCTGCCCCGAGCGGTCCACGAGGAGCACTATGCGGGCGTTGGACTCCGTCAGCAGACGCGACAGGGTCTGGTTGATTATCTGGTAATCTTCCTCGAAAAGTTCAACGGTTTGAGCCATGAGGAAAGAGTCCTCCTGAAAAGGGTTGGCCCTCTGTAATCATTTCCAGGGTGGAGGAAACGTTCCGGCTGCGGACTATTCGCTCCATCCTGAAAGGGGTTGACCCGCTGCAAGTCGTCCTGAAGGGACTAGAATCTCATCCGGTTTACCCGGGCCCGAACCGAGCTATGCCCGCGGTAAACCGAGCTGTACCTCCGGCAAAACACACGAAGCCCGGACCCGAACCCACCCATCCCCATCCCGGTGGACCGGGCGAGGCGGGCATATCCACCCCATCCGCTACTCCGCCGTTCCTCTCTCTCGCGGGTACCGGTCCGATTCCCAGACACGCTCACCGGTCGGACCGTTGATGGGGTAAGTAATTATAGCAAAAAGCGTTCCGTATGTATCAACCCATTTTCCTGGGAAATACGAGTTTCCCGCCGGGCCCTATTTCCCGGCGGACCCGTACTCTCTCCGGCCTTCAAGGGCCAGGCGCAGCGAGACCTCGTCGGCGTAATCCACGTCGGCTCCCGGCGCCAGGCCGACGGCGATTCGCGTCAGCGTGACGCCGAAGGGCTTCAACAGCTCGTGGAGGTAGCTGGCGGTGGCCTCACCGGCGGTGGTGGGGCTGGTGGCCAGAATGACCTCCCGGAACGACCCCCCGGTGACCCGCTTCACCAGCGCGTCCAGGCCCAGTTCCACGGCCCCGACCCCGGCCAGGGGGTCGAAAAGCCCGCCGAGCACATGGTACAGGCCGTCGTAAACCCCCGTCTTCTGGAAAGCCTCGACGTTGTAGGGCTCCTCGACGATTAGAAGGCGGCTGGAGTCCCGCCGGGAATCGGTGCAAATCGGGCATACGAGCGGCGTCCCCCCTGCGGCTTCCGGCGCCCGCTCCGCCACGTTTCCGCAGACCGAACACAGACCGACGCGGTCCTTGAGGGCTACGACGGCCCGCGCCAGCTCCGCGGCCTCCTCCCGGGTCGCGCGCAGGAGATGGTACCCGATGCGCTGGGCCGATTTGGGTCCCACACCGGGCAGACGACGCAGAGCCGCGAGGAGTTTCTGTAAGCTGGGGACCAAGGCTACGACTCGGACGAAAGATGCGTGGGATAAACCGACATTTTCAGGTAGGAAATTACCAGACGGCTCCGCATCCTGTCAAGGGAAGGGGCCCGGCGGGAATACCGACGGGACGCCCGGACCGCTCCTTCATCGGGGAAAAACGCCCGTCACGAGCGGTTCTCGACCGCATAACCCCAGGCGCCGAGGAATTCGACGCACCGCGCGCCCGCGTCGGCGGCGGCCCGGCCGATTTCACCGGGGGACCGCCCCCGGGAGAGGTGAAACAGAGCCGTTCCCAGAGCCGCGTCGCCCGCGCCGGTGGGGTCCACGCACTCCGCGGGCGTCGCCGGGACGATTACCGTTTCCCCGTCGGCGACGAGGACGAGGCCGTCCGCGCCCAGCGTGAGCATGACGAGGGGATGCCGGGATGCCCCGCGCCGGGAGACCTCGATTGCATCATCTCCGCCCCAGAGGAGCCGGCCCTCCTCCAGGTCCGCCTTGACGAGAGTGAGACTCGGCGAGAGCTCCTCGTACAGCGCCCGCGCCTCCTCGGGCGAGGCCAGGGCGGGACGGTGGTTCACGTCGTAGGCGACGACGGTCACGGGGGCGGCGAGGTCCAGGATGCGGCGCACCGTCGCCCGGGTAGTCGGATTCAGCGAGGCGAAGACGCCGGAAACGAGGACCACATCCGCCGCGGCAATCGGCTCCCCGTCCAGGTCGTCGGGGGTGAGCCCCCCGCCGGCGCTGCCCTCACGCGTGTAGCCGAACCGGCCGTAGGGGCAGTCGGCCCCAATGGTGTACACCGCGTTGAACGGCCCGCCGAGCACCACAGCGGGGCCCCACAGGCCGACGCGGCGAAGCTCGGACTCCAGGAGCGGCAGGTGCTCGTCCTCGGCCAGGCGGCAGGCGAAAGTCGCCCGTCCCCCGGCGCGGACGAAGGCCACCGCCGCGTTGGCCGCGGCGCCACCCACGCCCAGGCGGGCGGGGTGCCGGGCGTGGCGCTCCACCATCAGCTCCCCGGCGGTGAAGAGGAGGGACGGTCGGTCACCGTTACGGCCGCGCATCGAATCCTCCGCCCTCGTCGGCCTGGAGGGCCGATTTCCGGTACAGCGCGGACAGGCCGGAACCCTCCGGGAATGCGGGCGGATTCCAGACGGCGCGCCGCCGCTCCAGCTCGGAGGGGTCCACCAGAAGCTCCAGCCGCCTCTCCTCCGGTTCCACCAGCACGGCGTCGCCTTCGCGCACCAGGGCCAGCGGCCCACCCACCGCCGCCTCGGGACAGACGTGGCCCACGCACGGCCCGCGGGTGGCTCCGGAGAAGCGGCCGTCGGTGACCAGGGCGACAGAGTCGTTCAGCGCGGGCTGCTCGCGGAGGGCGGCGGAGAGGTAGAAGAGCTCGGGCATCCCCGCTCCCCGGGGGCCCTGGCCGGGGAGGACGAGCACGTCGCCGGGCCTCACCGCCCCGGTCGCCACCGCGTCCAGCGCGGCGCCCTCGGAGTCGAAAACGCGGGCCGGGCCCTGGAAGCGTATCCGCTCGACACCGGCCGCCTTGACCACCGCCCCCCGCGGCGCCAGGCTGCCGAAGAGAATACGAAGAGCGCCCGGGGGACCGAAGGGCGCGTCCGCCGACGGGCTCACGTAATTTTCGGGCGACTCGCCCAGGACGGCCAAATCCGCGGTCCGGCGTTCCGGGTCGTCCAGGCGCCGCCATTCGTCCAACGCCTCCGCCCAACTCCCCGCCACAGTCCGGGCCTCCAAGTCGAAGAGCCCGAGCCCGGCCACAAGCCCGACCACCGCCGGGACGCCGCCGGCGATGTGGAAGCGGTCGGTGGGGTGCTCCCCCGCCGGACGCAGGTTGACCAGGCGGGGCACCTCCGCCGCGATGCGGTCCACCGCGCGCAGGTCGAAGGGGGTTCCCAGCTCGCGGGCCAGGGCCGCCAGGTGCAGGACGGCGTTGGTCGAGCCGCCCAGCGCCGCCAGCAGGGCCACGGCGTTGTCGATTGAACGCGCATCGAGGATGTCCCGCGGCGCCGTACCCGTCCCTACGAGACGCATCAGCGTCTCCGCCGACCGCCGGCAGGCCGAGAGCTGCGCCGGGCCGAGAGGCGGCAGCAGCTCCGAGCCGGGAAGCGCCAGACCGAGCCCCACGGCCAGGCACTGCATGGTCCCCGCCGTGCCCAGGAAGGCGCAGGCGCCGGGACCGGGGCAGAGCCCGCGGCTCCTCTCCTCGAATTCATTTGGAGAAATTTCACCCCGCCGACGGGCGGCCGCCAGCTCCCCCGCGTCGGCCAGGGTCCCGCCGTCGACGGAACGAGGCATCACCCCGCCGGGCACCAGGACGGCCGGGAGATTCAGCCGGACCGCGGCGATGAGGTGGGCCGGGACGGACTTGTCGCACGAGGAGAGGAAGAGGACGCCGTCGGCGTGACCGCCCCGGGCGTGCAGCTCGGCGGCCAGGGCGTAGAGCTCGCGGCCCGCGAGGGACAGGCCCATGGCGGGCGTTCCCTGGGCCACGCCGTCGCAGAGGTCGGTGCAGAAACAGCGGTAGGGCGCACCCTCGACGCGGCGGACCTCGTCGGCGCAGAGCTCGGAAAGTTGCAGCAGGTGGGAGGAACCGGGGTGGGTCTCTCCGGCGGAAGATTCGATTAAAACCCAGGGGCGGTCGACCTCCCCGGGGCGCATCCCCGCGCCCAGGCGCAGTGGCACCGCCTCGGGCGCCTTATCCCTTGAGCCGGGCAAGAAGGTCCTCCATCGCCCGCTGGAGTTTTCCCCAGGCCCCGTCGCGCAGCCACTCCCGCCGCACCAGCTCGGAGCCCGGCGCCACGGCGAAGGCCCCCGCCGCGAGGTACGGGGAAACCTCGTCGGGGGAAACGCCGCCGGCGGGAACGAGGCGCATTCCGGGCAGGGGGGCGAGAAGCGCCCGCAGGTAGGCCGGTCCGCCCAGTTCCCGTGCCGGGAAGATTTTCACCAGTTCCGCCCCCGCCCGCACGGCCTCGAACGCCTCGGTGGGGGTGGCCGCGCCGGGGATGTGCAGCGTGCCCAGTTTCCGCGCACACTCCAGCAGCGCGGGGTCCGAGTGGGGCGAGACGGTGAAGGCGGCCCCGCGACGGACCGCCTCCTCCAATATCTCGACCGACGTTACGCTGGCCGCGCCGACGGGAACCTCCCCGGCGAGGGCGGCGACGACTTCAAAACCGTCGGGGCAGGTCAGCGCCACCTCCAGCGCCGACGCACCCCCGGCGATGAGCGCGCGGGCGGCCGGCAAAGCCAGACCGGCCTCGGTCGTGCGGACGACCGGCACCACCCGGGCCGCGCCGATGGCCTCCACCGTCCGGGTCATCACGTGGCCTTCGCCCTCTTGAGCGGGGCGAGCTGGTGCTCCCACAGGAACCAGACGCGCCGCTCGAGCGCCTCCAGGTCGTTGTCGTTGATGATGACGAAGTCGGCCCGCTGGACCTTGACCTCCTCGCGAAGCTGGCTGTTGAGCCGCTGCCGGGCCTCGATTTCCGAAAACCCGTCGTGCAGTAGCCGCCGCAGCGCCAGTCCCTGGGCGGCCCGGACCGCCACCACCGCGTCGAAGAGCCGCCCGATGCCCCACTCGAAAATGAGGGCCGCGTCGACGACGAAGGCCTCGGCGTCGCTGCGGTTCCGGGCGTCCTCGACGGCGGCGCGGACACTCTCGATGAGGGGCGGGTGGATGAGGCTGTTGTAGCGGACTAAGAGCTCCTTGTCCGCGAAGACCATCCGCCCCAGACAGCCCCGGTCGATTCCGCCGCCCGCATCCAGGATGTCCCGACCGCAGAGTTCCACCACCGCGTCCCGAATCCACGGCTCACGGAGGAGCTTGTGCCCGAGCCGGTCCGCCTCGAAGACATCCAGTCGGGCGATTTTGCCCAGGAGCTCGAGCGCCGTGGTCTTGCCCGACGCCACTCCGCCTGTCCAACCCAGAGTCAACACGCGATATCATCCAATGGAAGTGGGCCGACGGCGCATCCAGTCACGCGCCGGCCCGCGTTTATATCCGAATCCCGGTATCAATAGGCCCGGGCGAAAATCGCCTCCCAGCGGGCCGCCTTACCACAGACCAGGCACGCACCGCGCTCATCCGGCTGGTCGAAGGGCAGGAGCCGGATGGTGGCCTTGGTCTTGTCCTTGACCTCGGTCTCGCAGGCCGCGTCCCCACACCACGGGGCGTAGTAGAGGCCGCGCTTCTCCTCCAGGCCGGCGGACAACTCCTCCAGCGTGCCCACCCGAAAGGTAAGCTCCCCGCGGTACGCCAGGGCCTGACGGTAAAGCTCCTCCTGGATTTGGTCCAGGGTCTCCTTCGTCACCCGGGGCAGGTCCGAGACCAGCACCGGCCGCTTCTCGCCCGTGTCCCGCCGGACCAGGGTCACCTGGTCCCCCTCCATGTCCCGGGGTCCCACCTCGAGACGAATCGGCACCCCGCGCAGCTCGTGCTCGGCGAATTTCCACCCCGGGCTCTTGTCCGTTTCGTCCAGCTCCACCCGGAAATCGGAGAGGATTTCGGTCACGTAGGAGCAGTAGTGGAGGGTCTCGTCCCGGGTCTTGTCGAAGAGGATGGGGACGACGACCACCTGGACCGGGGCGATACGGGGCGGCAGCCGCAATCCGCGCTCGTCGCCGTGGGTCATCACCACGGCGCCCACGGAGCGGGTGCTCACGCCCCAGCTCGTCTGCCATACGTGCTTCTGGGACTCGTCCTCGTCCAGGAAGGTGATGTCGAAGACCTTGGCGAAGTGCTGGCCCAGGTCGTGGGTCGTGCCGGCCTGCAGGGCGCGGCCGTCCTGCATCAGCGCCTCGACGCAGAACGTGTCCCGCGCCCCGGCGAACTTCTCCGACTGCGACTTGAGCCCCTTCAGGACGGGCACCGCCAGGTCTTCGGTGTAGAACCGCTCGTAGACCTCCAGCATCTTCAGCGCCTCGTTGAGCGCCTCGGTCTCGGTGCGGTGGCAGGTGTGCCCCTCCTGCCAGAGGAACTCCGTGGTCCGCAGGAAAAGCCGCGTCACCTTCTCCCAGCGCACCACGTTGGCCCACTGGTTGATTAAAAGCGGCAGGTCGCGGTAGCTCTGGACCCACTTGGAGTAAATCGAGCAGATGATGGCCTCGGAGGTGGGGCGGATGGCGACCGGCTCCTCGAGCTCCTTGTCGCCGCCCCGGGTCACCCAGGCCACCTCGGGCGCGAAGCCCTCCACGTGCTCGGTCTCCTTCGCCAGGAGGCTCTGGGGGATGAACAGGGGGAAGTAGGCGTTGACGTGGCCCGTGGCCTTGATTCGGGCGTCCAGGTTGTCCCGCATGTTTTCCCACAGGGCGTAGCCGTAGGGGCGGATGACCATGCAGCCCTTGAGGGTGGTGTAGTCGGCCAGCTTGGCCTGGCGGACGACGTCGGTGTACCAGGCCGAGAAATCCTGATGGATGTCGGTGATGGCCTCGATGGAAATCTTTTCCTTGTTCTTGGACATCGATTGACCTCGCGGGATGCCGACTGGGAGCGGGGCTCATCGCCCTTTCGGGACGGATGACGCGGAAGCGTTACGTCTCCGGCGGGCGGGACGCGTCGTGGAAAAAAATGCCGGCGTCCGCCGTGCCCTCCCGGTCAGGGGCGTGAAATTCCGCCCTCATTTTTCACCCTCGTCTTCGCCCGTCTTGTCTATGATGACGTACACCCGCTCGCCCTCGGCGGCCAGCCCCAGGCGCTCCCGCACGAGCTTCTCCAGGAACGCGTCGTCCGTCCCGAGCTTATCCAAGAGTTCCCGGTAGTGCCCCGCCGTCTCCAGGGCCTCGTTGTAGCGCTGGTGGAGCTGCTGTTTCTCCGCCTCGAGCTCCCCCAGACGGAAGAGGCTGGCGTGGGAGCCCAGAAGGAGATAGGCCAAGAGCGCCCCGGCGATGATGGCCAGCAGCCACCAACGCCGTCGGACCCAGGGCCGGCCGTCGGCGCGGCGGTGTGTCTTTTCCAGCCGGGAAGTCATGGCGGGCGTCAACCTCCATTTTACCACAATCCGGCGCCGGGGGCCGCACCTGTGGTAGACTGGTGCCGGCATTAGCTTGGGGAGGCAGCGTGGAGACCGTTTCCGTCGCGTTGGACCCGGAGTTCGTCGGGCGTCAGCTCAAAATCGAGGCCGACCCCCTGGGGCGGATTGTCCACCGGATGCCGGGGATACGGCTCGCCTTCGTCCGCAGCGCGGCCCTCGCCGAGCACCTGGAGCAGCTGGGCGAGCCCGTCGCCCTGGCGTACTACCGAAGCCGGACCGAGGAGGTCCGCCCGGCTCCGGTGAATCCCGACGATTTCCCGGACCGGCTCTCGGCAATGCTGGCCGGGACCGCCGTCGCCGCCGGGGCGCCCTTCGTGCTGACCGACAACCAGGAGCTGACCCACCTGCCGTACCATGGCGGGCGGTTCGTGGACGAGTGGGACCTCGCGGACGCCCTCGCCGCGGGAGACGCCGTCGAACCGCTACAGGCCGGGCAGAAGACCGAGTCGGTGTACAAGTGCGCCGACGAGGTACAGTGCAATATGCTGGTCGGCCTCCTGGAGGGTGAAAACATTCCCTGCCTGGTCAAGAGCCAGGAGGTGACCTCCCTGGACGGCCTTCTGGCCACGGGGGCCGGTTTCTGGGCCGACCTCCACGTCTTCGCCGGGGACGCCGAGCGGGCCAAACGGCTCATCGACGCCTACCTCGCCGCCGGGGCGGAGGAATAAGAAAACCGGTTACTAAAAAACGCGACGCCGTCCCTCGGGACGGTTTTTTTCGGGGACGAGGCGCGACCGCCTACAACCCCTCATCCTCGGCATTCTCGTCGGTGACACCCTGCAGGCCGGTGGTGAACTCGCTCGTACCGGCGGAGAAGCTCCCCTCCCCCTCCTCTGGCGCACCGAAATCCTTCAGATACGGGATGCGCCAGTTTTCGGTGTAGCAGCCGTTGGCGCGTAACAGGTCCCCCAGGCTGCACACCAGGCTGCCGTTGATGGCCGCGTAGGCGCGGTAAGCGGGGTTGGCAAAGCCGTCGCCCTCGTAGGGGACGATTTGCACCGTTTGGGCCCGGCTCAGCCGTACTTTGCCCGTGCAGTAGTTGATTACCGAGTAGTAATCTATTCCGGTGCCGCAGAACCGGCTGAAGAGATACAGGTTGAAGCGCTCGCCCAGGAGCCTGGCGCACTCCCGGATTAACAGGCGCTTGCCCCAGTACGGGGCGCTCCCCTCGGCGTCGTCCACCGCCTGGTCCGCGTCGGCGCAGACGGCGGAGTAGTTCACGAACCAGGCCACCACCTCGAGGTCGGCCTCGATGACCTCGTCCACTATTCGATGCTGAAGCTCCACGGCCCGGACGGGGTCGAGCTCCCGCAACAGCGCCAGGTAATAGGTGGCGTAGTACAGGTCGAACACGGCGCTGGAGGTGTACTCCTCCGCCTGCTCGTACCGTCGGGCGGCCCGCTCCTGTTCCTTCTTCCAGCGCTCGTAGCTTTTCCGGTACGTCTCCCGGTCCTCGGGGGTCAACCGGGCCAGCTCCGCCTCCGTGAGGACCCGGAACTCCTCCTCGGGCAGCCGCTCCACGTCGAGGCTGGCGGTATCACCGGCGCGCACGGCGCGTCGTAAATCCGGCACCTCGCGCAGGCTGTCGAAATGGAAGGTATCGCGGGGGTGCTCCGGGGGCGGGGCGTCGGGGTCGTCGGAGGGCTCGGGCATCTTCGGCGGCTCGAAATGCTCCAGGGCCCGCCGGTTGATAATCATCTCCTCCACCGCCCGGTAGACCGCCCCGGCCACCGCGGAGGGCTCCGATGCGTAGCGCAGGGTGACTTCCTTCAATATTTCATAGGCCTGCTTGTGCAGCCCGGAAAGGTGCTTGGCCACCGCCAGTCGGATGCGCACCAGGTCCTGCTCCAGACCGGTGTAGCGGCCCAGGAGACCCTCGAAGGCGCCGGCCGCTTCGGTGTACCGGCCCGCGTCGAGCAACTCCTCGGCGGAATCGAGCCCCACCACGGTCGGGGCGTCCCCCCCGCCGGGAGAGGTCCCCGCCGTCACTTCCTGGGCTCCGGCGGCATTGCCGACGGCGAGGATGAGAACGACCGCTGGAATAATTTTTGCCCGCATCGGTGCCCCAATTATAGCCCACCCGCGGGCGATGACAAGGGGCGGCCCGCACCGCCCCGCCGCCCGCGGGAGGAGTCACCGTCCCGTCGTTCAGCGTATGCCGCCGAGCAGGTGGCCGACCGAGTATCCCAGGATAATCGCCGGGATGGAGAGGGAGGCCGCCACGATTAGCCAATCAGCTTCGGTGAAAATAGCGACGAAGAAAAGGACGACCCAGGCAATACCGAGGACGAGCATTCCCAGGCAGCCGGAACCTTTTAAATTCCCCGACGCCATCCTACACCTTCTTGGTCATCCAGCGCCCGCGGCGGAACCAGAGCGCCACGAAGATGCCCTCGAAAATCTGGCTCAGCATCACCGCCGCCCAGACCGAGTAGTCGTGCAGGTGGAAAACGTGGATGAAGACCAGGGCGATGGGCACCTTTACCGCCCAGTTGGCCAGAATCGCGCCCCACATGGGTGGGGCGGTGTCCCCGGCCCCCCGGAAGCCGCCGCCGAAGGTCCAGGCCAGGGAGCCGAAGATGCTGCCCAGACCGATGAAGATTAAATAATGGTGGGACATGTCCAGCACGCACCGGTTGGCCAGCGCGTCCAGGACGGGCCGGCTCAACTTGAAGCCGCCGGCCTTGAGGAGCTCGACCACCCGCCAGGGGAGCGCTGCGCCGTTCACCTTGATGAAGGAGGCCAGACTGTGCGCCGCCGCGGCCACCGGCACCGGCGCCGAGTCGCTCTGCAGGAAAATCCGCGCCAGGTCCCGCCCGAAGACGATGTAAACCGTGGCCAGGAAGCAGCCGATTAGCATGCCGAAAACCGCGGTCTTCTGGGCCGACTCCCTGGCCCGCAGCGGCTCGCCACGGCCGAGAAACTGGCCGACCAGCGGCGCCGGGGCCGCCATCAACCCGTTGGATAGAAACTGCCCGAAGATGAGCGTGGACATCCCGATGGTGAAGGCGGTGGCCACCAGGTTCACCACCCGCCCGTCGGGGAGGTAGGTCTTGAGGCTGGACGCCAGGGCTATCATGATGACGCCGGTGAGCGGCCGGGTGATGGACTGGCCCATGGCCGGCAGGCCGATTTTAAAGAAACGCTTCTGCTCGCGCCAGGCCGGGGGGTGGCGGAAGAAGCCCTTGAGCGAGACGTTGGACCAGTGGAAGCGGTACGCGACCAGGATGATGCCCAGGCCGACGAAGGAGGAGATGGTGGAGGCCAGGGCCGCGCCGTTCACGCCCAGTTTCGGGAAGCCCCAGTGGCCGAAAATCAACAGCCAGTTCAGGAAGACGTTGAGGATGTTCACCGCGGCGAAGGCGTACATGCCGGTGCGCGTGTCCCCGGAGCCGACGAAAACCGAGTGGACGGTGAAGGCGCAGACCAGGGCGCCGAATCCCGGGGCGAAGATGCGCAGGTAGTCCACGCCGACGGCGTACTGCTCGGGCGTCGGACCGTAGAGTTGCATCAGGGCGGGGGCCAGAATCTCCATCAGCGTCACGAGCCCGATGGCTATTCCGCACCCGAGCCACAGGCCGCGGTGACCGGAAACGTTCGCCTCTTCATGTTCCCCGGACCCCCAGTACCGGGCCACGATGGCCACAACCCCCGCCGTCACCAGCTCCACCAGGGCGAAGCCGAGCCAAATCAGGCTCCCCGAGAACCCCACGGCGGTCACCGGGTCCCGCCCCAGCATCCCGATGAACATCCGGTCCACGATGTTGGCGAAGTTCATCAGGATGCTCGCCAACGCCGCCGGCCAGGCGAGCTGCCAGATGTTGCGGTAAATGCTGTGGTTGTCGAGGTCGAGCTTGGCCAGGGGAACCCTCCGAGTGTATGCGCCCCATGGTAACATGCCGGGTCGTCCCCCGTCTCGGAGCCCCGGTTTCGTGTATACTAACCGTCGCAAAGAAAAACGGGAGTCAAATCCCCGTTCCGACGAAAGGAAGCGCCATGAGGCGCAAACTCGTACTCGTCCTCCTTCTGGCCCTCGTCCTCGCCGCCGCCGCCGGCCTGCCCCGCCTCATCCCCCGCGACGTCCTCTTCGGCAACCCGGAGAGGTTCTCGCCCCGGCTGTCGCCCGACGGGACGCAGATGACCTACATCGCACCCTCCGAAGGCGTGCTGAACGTCTGGATTAAAACGGTGGGCGCCGACGACGACCGCCCCCTCACCCGGGACGCGGGGCGGGGAATCTTTCGCCACTACTGGGCCAAGGACGGCGGGTACGTCCTCTATCTCCAGGACTTCGACGGCGACGAAAACTACCACGTGTACCGGGTGGGCGTCGCCGACGGAGAGGTGACGGACCTGACCCCCTTCGAGGGCGTACGGTGCCAGATTTCCCAAATCACCTACGACCACCCCGACGTGCTGGTCCTGTCCATGAACCGGCGCAACCCCGAGGTCTTCGACTACTACACCCTGAACGTGGTCACCGGGGAAATCACCCTGCTGCAGGAGAATCCCGGCGACGTGCTGTACTACGACCTCGACTGGAACCTGCAACCCCGGGCGTACTCCCACCCCACCCCCGAGGGCGGCGAGGACTTCTACGTCCGCCGGACCCCCGATTCCGATTGGGAGCGCATCTTCACCTGGGACTACGGGGACACGGATTCATTCTCCATCTACTGCACCCCGGACAACGCCGGGCTCTACCTGGCCGACTCCCGGGACTCGAACACCCTGCGGCTCGTGAAGCTGGACTTCGCCACGGGCGAGACGACGGTCCTGGCCGAGGACCCGGACTACGACATCCACTACGGCCACGGGAATTCGGGCTTCCTCTTCGACCCGGTGAGCCACGAGCTGCAGGCGGTAGGCTTCTACCGCGACCGGCTGGAGTGGGAGCCGCTGACCGAGGAGGTCCGGGGGGACATCGAGTTCCTCAACGCCGCCTTCGACGCCGATTACTACTTCTCCGACCGCTCCCGGGACGACCGGACGTGGCTCGTGACGGTGTACTACGACGACCGCTCCTCGGCGGCGTACGTCTATCACCGCGACGAGAAGCGGGTCGAGAAGATGTTCGACATCCGGCGCGACCTCAACGACTACACCCTGGCCCCGATGACCCCCATCACCTATACGGCCCGCGACGGGGTGGTCATCCACGGCTACCTGACCCTGCCGCCCCGGGTCCTGCCCCGGGACCTGCCCCTGGTCCTGGACGTGCACGGCGGCCCGTGGGCCCGGGACATGTGGGGCTTCCAGCCCGAGGTTCAGTGGCTGGCCAACCGCGGCTACGCCGTGCTGCAGGTGAACTACCGCGGGAGCTCCGGCTTCGGCAAGGCGTTTCTGCACCTGGGCGACAAGGAGTGGGGCGGCAAAATGCAGGACGACCTCACCGACGCGGTGGAGTGGGCCGTGTGGCAGGGGCTCGCCGACCCGGAGAAGGTCGCCGTCTACGGCTGGAGCTACGGGGGCTACGCGGCGCTGGCCGGGGCGACCTTCACCCCGGACCTCTACGCCTGCGCCGTGTCGGGCATCGGGCCGGCGAACCTGGTGACGTTCATCGAAACGATTCCGCCGTACTGGCGCGTGGGCCTGGAGAACTTCTACCGGCGCGTGGGCAACCCGGAGACCGAGAGCGCCTTCCTCGAAAGCCGCAGCCCCATCAACTTCGTGGACCGGATAGAAATACCCATGTTCCTGATTTACGGCGCCCACGACCCGCGGGTGAAGCTCACCGAGGGGGAGCAGATTTCGGCGGCCCTGGAGGCGGCGGGGATTTCCTTCGAGTATGTCGTCTACCCCGACGAGGGCCACGGTCTGGCCCGGCCGGAGAACCGCCTGGACGCCTACCGGCGCGTCGAGCGATTCCTCGCCGACAACCTGGGCGGCCGCTGCGAAGAATAATTTGACATTTTTCCGAAATCCGGCTATTATTTAAGCAGTTACTTAAATGCAGGGGAGAAATGCCGCCCGAACCTAATCCCAGCGAGGTCTTCCGCATCCTCGGCGCCCGGCGCCGGCTGGCCATAATCCACATCCTCCGCCATCACGGGCCCGCCGGGGCCAAGAAAATCGCGGAAATCCTGGGCATCACCCCCGCGGCGGCCTCCCAGCACCTCAAGGCCCTGCGGCACGCGGGGCTGGTCCTGGCCGAGCGGCAGGGCTACCACATCCCCTACAGCCTCAACGAGGAAAACCTGCACGAGTGCTGCAGCGAGGTCAACCGGGCCTGCGGGATGCACGTCCCCGAGGAGCCGGGGGACGACGTGGAGGCGCTCTTGCGGTACAAGGCGGGGCTGGAGAGGAAGCTCTCCTACATCAAGAACAGAATCGAGGAACTGCGGCGGGGGGATTAGCGTATTTTTTTCGACTGGAATTTAAGATATCGCTTAACAACTTAACTCCCAAGAATCCACGGACAAACCAAGGAGTAACCATGCACGGACCACCGAAATCCCACCACCATCACCCCTTCGGCTTCGGCGGCAAGGAGTGCTGCGGACCGATGCTGTTCCGCCACTTCCACTCGAAGCAGGAACGGCTCGAGATGCTCGAAAAATACAAGGAGCAGCTCGAGGGCGAGCTGGCGGGCCTCAACGAGGAAATAGAGAGGCTCGGCAAGTAGCCGCCCGAAGGAACGAAGGCCGTCCCACCGCGGGCGGCCTTTTTTATGCCTGCTGGTTGAAACCGGGGCGGCTCCCGGCGTGTCTAATGAATTGAAGGTACGCTTTTTTACCGTGACATCCTGGTGAATCACACGCCGGTAAAAGAGTGGAAAATTTTCAACGGCACCGCGCGCGGCGATACCCTCCTGAAGTTCGACAACCCCTCGTCGCGGAACAGTGTCCAGCTTCAAGCTGGTGGTGCCGGAGGCCGGGCATGAAAAGAGGCACCGCGCGCGGCGATACCCTCCTGAAGTTCGACAACCCCTCGTCGCGGAACA
>CAYTCV010000028.1:0-2749 GCA_964436465.1 uncultured bacterium | reverse complement strand
GTGTCCAGCTTCAAGCTGGTGGTGCCGGAGGCCGGGCTCGAACCGGCACGGACCGAGGTCCGGGGGATTTTGAGTCCCCTGCGTCTACCAGTTTCACCACTCCGGCAAGCCTTACGCTTGAGCGTGTTCCGCGGGGGAAGTCTACTGTACTAGAAAAATTATCCCCGCGAGCCGTACCACGCAGACGGACAACGAGTTATCAAGCCTTACGCTTGAGCGTGTTCCGCGGGGGGAGCTGTATGTATTTAATGATTCACACCCGCGAACCCGCACCACGTTGAGCCGTAGGGGCGGGGCTCAGTCCCCGCCCGCGGGCGACCGCAGAGGACTCGTCCTACGGGTCGCCCCTACGAGGGGTCCGAGCTCGACTCCACCGCAGGGTACAGGCGGGACGAATATATAACCACCCCCCCAGGCTGTCAACCTGCTGAGAACCCGACGGTCCGGTATGGTACTATAAACGGTCCTCGAAGACCCCTCCTTCGGAGTCCAACGATGAGAACTTTGGTCATCATGGCGACGTTTCTGGCCGCCGCCGCCTCGGCCGTCCCCGAGATAGCGGCGGTGCGGGTGGAAGAAGGCCCCAAGCTCGACGGGCTCCTGAACGACCCGTGCTGGGACGAGGCAGCGGTAATCGAGGGCTTCATCCAGCGCGACCCGCTTCCCGGCGAGCCCTCCACCGAACTAACCCGCTTCCGGCTCTGTTACACCGGATACGCCCTTTACGCCGCCTTTGAATGCGCCGATTCGGAACCGGACGGTATCGTCGGTCGCCTGCGCCGGCGGGACAGTTCGCTGAGCTACGACGACAACGTGGACCTCTGGATAGACCCCACCGGCGCGGGGCTTCAGCCCTACTACTTCGCCACGAACCCCCGAGGGTGCAAATTCGACTGTCTTTACAACCACCGGGCGACGTACTCGAACTACCAGTACGACGCGCACTGGAACGTAGCCGCCGCGGTCAATCCCGGAGGCTGGGCCGCCGAGTTCGAGATACCCTTCTCGAACTTCAAGTTCGACTACGACCCCGACCGGCCCTGGCTTTTCAACGCCGGGAGGGTAATCCGTTCGAAGAGCGAGGAGACGTACGCCGTCGAAGTCCCCTACGACCACAACATGTTCTACACCGAGGATGCGGTGCGCCTTACGGGGATCGAGGATATTTCCCAGGGTCTCGGACTTAAAATCGTGCCTTACGCCAAGGGTGATTACCGGATATACCCACTACTCTTCGAAGATGACAAGTATGATTTAAACGGTATCGGCGGCGTGGACATCGATTTCGACATCGGGAGCAACCTCACCCTGGCCACCACCGTCCTCTCCGATTACGCCGAGATAGACCTGGATCCGGACCAGTACCAGATCGGTTTCGGCCAGCTCTACACCCCGGAGACCCGGCCCTTCTTCCTGCGGGACTCGAATTACTTCTACACCGTGCCCTGCACCGCCTTCTACTCCCGGCGTATCGGAAAGCGCCTCTTCGACTCCGACGGCATCTACCACGACGCGCGTATCATCGCCGGGGGGCGGCTGACCGGCAAGCTGGGCCCGGTGGGAATCGGCGCCTTCTACGCCCACACCGGTGAGGCGGTGACCGACCTGGGCAGTGAGCCGGAATCGGACTGGGGGGCGGCCCGGGTGACGCTGGACGTGGCCCCCAACTCCTTCATCGGCATCGTGGGAACGGGACGACTGGCCCGGGCGGTCGAGCTGGAGGGGATAGGCAGCCAGCCCGCCTACGACTTCGGCTCTTACGGCCTGGACTTCGACGTCTATTGGGACGAGAGCGCGTGGAACGTCTGGGGCGGGATGCTGGCCGCCTACGACAGCCGCTACGAGGCAAACAACATCGAGGACCAGTTCACCTCCAACCTGGGCCTGAGCTACCGCATGAACAACTTCGAGACCTGGGTCTTCTACAACGACATCGCGCCCCGGTTCAACATCGACGAGACGGGCTACATCTTCACCACCAATCTGCGAAGTCTCCAAGCCAACGCCGGGTATGACTTCGTCTTCGGCGACTCGACCTTCCGTAACCTGTCCGTATCGGCCCAGGCTCAGATGATACTCAGCCGCGATTGGGAGTACGACCTCCAGCAGTACACCCTCTCGATCGGAACGGCGACCAGCTTCAACTGGCAGATCTCCGCCGATGCCATCTTCGGCTTCGACGGCCTCTTTTACGGCCCCGACGACCCGCAACCTTTCGTATTCGGGCTGGTGAGCATCAACACCGACCCCTCGGCACCGATCTACCTGTACAGCGAGACCTGGTACGGCGACCTCGTAGATTACACCACCCTCTCGGCGGGCGACCTCTTGCACGAGAACGCCGGCCTGACCGTCCACCCCTTGCCGGAATTAAGCCTGGGGGCCGAGCTGGAGTACAACAGGTGGTGGATGCGGGAGAATGAGCTCGCCGGGGATTACGACGTGCTGCTGTGGCGGGGAACCGTCTCGTACCTGTTTACCCGGGAGCTCTACCTGCGGCTCTTCGGCCAGGGGGCCAAGGCCGAACCGCCCGAGTACTACTACGAAAACGGGCGTTACGTTTTCCGCGCCCTGTTTGGCTGGGAATTTTTACCGGACTCGAACATCTACCTGGCCTACGAGCAGTGGCGCGACGATTCCGGGGGCAATTTCGCCCTCATCAACCAGGGCGTATTCTTGAAGGCGGACTACCTTCTCCAGCTTTAGCGACCGGCCCGAGAGCGTGATACCATAACCGTCTCTCAAAGGG
>CAYTCV010000027.1:15301-22172 GCA_964436465.1 uncultured bacterium | reverse complement strand
TAGGGGCGGGTGTCCACACCCGCCCGCGGGCGGCCACAGAGGGCCGCCCCTACGGATAATTGCGCGGTTCTAGACGTAGGGCGGGGTTTCCAAACCCCGCCGCTTACACGTTCCCTGCCCCTACCCTCACCCTAGCCCGTCGGCGAGCCGCTCCCTTAAAGGGAGAGGGGGTAGCTGCACCCCCCTTCCTAGCCTTCCCCCCAAAGGGGGGAGGGGACCGCTGCAACCCTTACCCGCGGTTACGATGATATAGGCGGGGACCTGCCCCGCCCTTAAAAGACATCCACCACCACCCGCCGGGGCTAGAACTCCGTCGAGCTGGTGAAGCGGAAGTCCCTGAACTTCACCGCCGGCACCCGGTAGCTGGAAAAATCCTCCGCGATTAGAAGCGTGTCGGCGGAGAGGGCCTCGATGTTCGCGAAGGCGTGCAGCATGGACTCGGTGAACCGCAGGTTCTTCACCGGCCGCGCGATTTTCCCGTCCTCGATGAGGAAGGTCCCGTCCCGCGTCATCCCGGTAAAGAGCAGGTTCATCGGGTCCAGGAACGGGTTGAGGTAGTGGAAGTGCGTGACCAGGAGGCCGCGCTTGGTGGAGGCGACCATCTCCTCCAGCGAGCTCTTCCCGCCCGACATGAACATGTTCATCGGAATGGCGCCGTAGGAGGCGGAGGCCGGGGGCAGGCCGTGACCGGTGGACTCCGTTCCGACCATCTTCGCGCTGGTGCGGTCGTGGACCACGGCCTTCAGGACGCCCGCCTCGACCAGCTCCACGCGCTGTTTCGGCATCCCCTCGAAGTCGAAGGGCAGGGGGTTGCCGGTGGGGTCGGCCGCGTCGTCCACGAGGGTGAACTTCTCGTCGAAGAGCTTTTCGCCCAGCTTATCCACGGCGAAGGAGCGCCCCTCGGCGAAGGCCAGGCCGTTGAATCCGATGTAGGCCATCATCCCCAAAAGGCCCGCCACGCCGCGATGCTCGACGATGACGTCGTAGGCCGCCGCCTCGAGGTCGGTGGGGTGCTGCCCGTCGCGGCACTTCTCCGTGGCCCGGCGGCCGATGGCGGCGGCGTCCAGGTCCCGCACGTCCTTGGAGTCGTCGGCCGACCAGCCCGCCGAGGTGCGCGACAGGATGGTGGTGTTGACCGCGGCCCGCGTGCCGCAGTGATAGGCCTCCAGCCCCAGCGAGTTGACCATCGCCACCTCGTTGCTCCCGGTGACGTAGGCCCCCGAGGCGTCGAAGCCGTACTCGTCGCTCTGGACGATGATTTTGGCCACCTCGTCGGCGCGGAAACCCGCCTCGGCCCGGTAGGTCTGCTCGACCCAGGCCTCCACCTCGGGGAATTGTGCGGGTCCGGGGAAACCGGTGAAGCGGGGGTTGGGCGGCACTATTCCGGCGGCCGCCGCCGCGCCCTCCACCGCCCGCGCCAGGCCCTCGTCGGACAGGTCGTTCGTCGTCACCATCCCGATTCGGTTGGCGTCTATCACGGCCCGGACGGTGACGGCCGCGTCCAGCTTGGAGATGTTCTGGTGGATGTAGGAGTTGGCGAAACGGGTCAGGTTCAGGTCACTGGCGAAAAGGGAGACCTCCAGAGCGTCGGCTCCGCCGAGTTCCACGGCGCGGGAGAGGGTCTCCAGAGCCCGGTCGCGTCCAAGCATCATTTGGCAACACCTACCTTCACGCCGCGAAAGCGGGCCGGGGAGGTGCCGTGCCCGATGCGCATCACCTGCGTCGGCTCCCCCTTGCCGCAGTTGGGGGTCCCCCAGAGGAACCACTGGTCCCGGTCGCCGATGGCGTCGCAGGAGCCCCAGAACCGCGGGGTTTTGTCGTAGTACAGGGCGTTCTTCATCACGCGGCCCAGCTTGCCGTCCACGATTTCCCGGGCGTACTCCACGCCGAACTGGAAGTTGATGCGCTTGTCGTCGATGCTCCAGCTCTTGTTGGTGGAAAGGTACAGGCCGCGCTTCACGCCGCCCACGAGGTCCTCGAAGGTGGCGTCCCCGGGCTCCAGGCAGACGCTGGTCATGCGGCAGATGGGGAAGTCGCTCCAGCTCTGGGCCCGGCAGGCGCCGTGGGACCCTCCGCCGTGGAGGTGCGCCGTGTCCCGGGTGGAGAGGTAATCGCAGAATACGCCGTCCTTGACGATGTAGAACTTCTGCGCCGGAACCCCCTCGTCGTCGAAGGCGAAGTAGCCGAGGGAGCCGGGCAGGGTCGCGTCGGCGTAGATGTTGACGATGGGCGAGCCGTAGATGAAGCTGCCGCGCTTGTCCAGGGTCAGGAAGCTGGTGCCGGCGAAGCTCGCCTCCTGGCCGATGACGCGGTCCAGCTCCACGGCGTGGCCGCAGCTCTCGTGAATCTGCAACAGCATCTGGGAGCCGTCGATGACGAGGTCCGTCTCGCCGGCGGGGACCTCGGGGGCGTGCACCAGCTCGATGGCCTCGGCGCCCACCCGGGGGGCGTTTTTCACGAGGTCCATCTCCTCGATGAGCTCCCAGCCCCGGGCCTGGTGCAGTCCGCGCATGCTGCAGGGGTAGGTGCGCCGCTGCATGTCCCCGTCGGCCACGGCGATGCAGGCCAGCCCGCCGCCGCACTCCACCTTGCGCTGCTCGATGGCCGAGCCGATGGAGCTGACGAAGAACTTGTGCGTCTCCCGGGAGTGGATGAAGCCCTCGACCACGCGGATTTCGTCGCCGACGCGCATGGCCTCGGTGGCCTCCAGCAGGAGGTCGGCCTTCTTCTCCAGGGGGACGTCGAAGGGGTGGATGCGATAAGCGTTGGGCCAGTAGCCCACGTAGGCGTCGAGGCGGTCGAGGATGAGGGGGTCGCGCTTGACCGTGGCGGAGGCCCGGGCTATTCCCAGCGCCCGCGCCGCCGTCCGGCGCATCTCCTCCGGGGTCATGACGCTCGAGCAGGCGAAGCCGAAGGCTCCGTCGTAGACCACGCGAACGCCGAACCCCTTGTCGTACCCGCGGTTGGCCGACTGCACCGCCCCGTTCTTCACCGAGACATCCTCGGTCACCAGGTCCTGGTACCGGGCCTCGGCGTAGCTCGCCCCGTAGGTCAGGGCGTGGTCCACCGCGAGCTGCAGGAGCCCTTTGAGCAAACCTTCTCCTTTCAGGGGAGTTCACGCATGCCGGGCGATAATAGGACGCGGGAAGTTCAAAGTCAACGGGGAGGCGTTCGTTTCAAGGGTGACCCAGCCGGTGCTGTGCAATTGTGATGGCGCAGGGGCGGGTGTCCACACCCGTCCGTTGCATACCCCCTCCCCCCGTTGGGGGGAGGGTCGGGGAGGGGGGTAAATGTAGGGCGGGGTTTTGCCTTCGGCCGCAGATACCTATCCCCGCCGCTTCGTCAATCGCGGCGGCCCGCGGAGGGGCCGCCCTACATTACGATTCGTTCGTTGTATACGTAGGGGCGGGTGTCCACACCGGCCCGAGGGCGACCGTGGACGGTCGCCCCTACGAGGTTGACGCAAAATCGTGGAGCGCGGGTTCTCCAACCCGCGGGCCCGCCTACCGCCGCAGCTCGTCCAGCCCCCGGGCCTTGGCCCGGAAAATTAATCCCGAGTCCCCGTACACCCCGGAGCGGGGGAAGGTCAGCGCGGGAAAACGGGCGTCGGTCTCGGGGTGGAGCGGCTCCACGACCACCGCGCGCTCGTAGCCCGCCCGGCGGACGGCCTCCACCGCGCGGGCGTCGTAGCGCCCCAGGGGGTAGGCGAAGGCCGTAACCGGCCGTCCGGTGAGCCCTTCAAGAATACGCTTGCCCTCGCCGACCTCGCGGCGCAGGTCTTCGTCGGCCAGGCGGGTGAGGTCGGGGTGGGTGAGGGCGTGGGCGCCGATTTCCACCAGGGGGGAGGCGGCCGCGCGGCACAGCTCGTCGGCGTCCAGCAGGCGGTACGCGTCGCGGAGTTCCTCGGACGGGGGGAGGCCGGCGGGGTCGGGGGAAAAATCCACCGCGCGGCGGAACATGGCGTAGGGGAGGGCCAGGAGCGTCTCGGGGATTCGGGCGGCCGGGACCCGCGTCCAGTCGAGCCCCTCCACCGGGCCGAAGAGCCGCCCGGCGGGAAAGCCCCGGCGGACCAGCTCCACTTTGGCGAACCAGGGCACGCCGGAGCCCCCGGCCAGGCCGCCCGTGGTGACGAAGAGCGCTGCGGGAAGCCGAAGCTCCTCCAGCGCCCCCAGGACGTGGAGGAAATTGGAAAAACCGTCGTCGAAGGTCAGCGCGACCGCGTCCCGCCCCTCACCGGCGAGGGCGGCGCGGACGAGCTCGGCCAACGGGACGACCCGCTTGGAATTCTTCAGCCAGGCGAGCCGGCGGCGCAGACCGTCGAGGGTCGGCTCGTAGTCGAGGGGAGGCCCCACCGAGGCCCGGTGGAACATGAAGGCCCGGGGCCTCCGGGCGGCGCGGCGGAAGAGCCCCAGACGGAAGCCCAGGTCGTAGAGGCCGGCGGCGAGGGTTTTCAGCACCGTCCGCATGGTTTTTCAGACGGGGGATGTCGGTCGGCGGCCGACGAGGTCGGGCCAGAACTCAGGCGTCGTCCACGGGGTTTTTCACCAGGCAGGGGCCCAGCGCCAGATAATCCAGGTGCCCCTGGCGGAAGGCCCGCACCGCGTCCGCCGGGGTGCAGACGATGGGCTCCTCGTGGATGTTGAAGCTGGTGTTTATCAGGCTGGGGATGCCGGTGAGGGCGTGGTAGCGGGCCAGGACGTCGTAGTACCGGGGTGTGGTTTCACGGTTGGCGATTTGGGGCCGGGCGGTGCCGTCCACGTGGACCGCCGCCGGGCTCACCTCTTTCATGTACGCGGTGCAGTCCAGGGTGACGGTCATGAACTCGGCGGTGTGGCGGCACTTCTCCAGGCCGATGTAGCAGCGCTCGGCGTGCTCGGGCAGGGTCACCGGGGCGAAGGGCATGAACTCGGTGCGCCGGAGTCGGTTGTTGAGCCATTTGTTGATTTCGGGGTCCGTGGCCCGGGCCAGCACCGAGCGGGAGCCCAGGGCGCGGGGGCCGTACTCCATCCGCCCGTCGAACCAGGCCACCACACTGCCGTCGGCCAGCAGGCGCGCCACCTCGTCCACCAGGTCCGCCGGCTCGGTGTAGGCGAGACCCGCCTCCTCCAGGGCGGCGCGGCACTGCGCGTCGGAGTAGTCCGGCCCCAGGAGCGCGTGGGGTAGCTCGTACGGCCTGGCCCGGCCCCGTTCGGAAAGGTAGAGGTACGCCGCGCCGGTTCCCGTGCCCATGTCGCTCATCGCCGGGTGGACGAAGATGCGGTCCACCTCCGGCAGCTCGGCGATGCGCTGGTTGAGCTTCACGTTGGCGGTCACCCCGCCGGAGAGGACCACGTCGCGCTCGCCGGTGCGCTGGAGGTAGGGGCGGACGACGGCGACGGCCACCGCCTCGAGGGTGTCCTGATGGGCGGCGGCGACCTGCTCCCGGGGGAAGCGCCGCGCCAGACGGGGAACGTAGAAGGGGTCGTGGGAATTGATATAGAAAAAGCGTCCATCGCCGACATCGAAGCGGGGCCGCACCAGGTCGAAGACCTCCCCCGCCGGGGCGAAGGCCGCCAGGCCCAGAATCTTGCCCTCGTGCCGGTCCGGGGTGAAGCCCAGCGCTTTGGTCACCCGGCTGTAGAAGTCGCCCAGGGAGTTGGGCCAGGGGAAGGCGGTCAGCTGCTCTATGCCGTCGGGCCCGCAGCGGTAAACGCCGCCGGTGTCGCCGGTGCCGTAGGCGTCGAAGACGACGGCCAGGGCGCGGGAGAAACCCGAGGTGTAGAAGGCGTTCGCCGCGTGGACCGGCTCGTGGGGGTAGCGGTGGAGCTTGTCGCCCAGGCCCCACCTGGCGAGCCCCGCGGCCAGCTCCCGGTCGGAAAAGGGGAGCACCCCGCGGCGGTCCCGCCGGAGCTCCCGGAAGAGGTTGAGCCGGTGGTAGAGGCGGCTGGCCGGGCCGTGTTTTTTACCGTTCTCCCGGTTGTGCTCCCGGGCGCGGCGGCGGCGGAGCGCCAGTTCATCGGGCGCGGGCAGGAACGGGTAACACACGGCCTCGATGTCGCCGGGGCCGACGCCGGACCGCTCGAAGACCATCTCCAGCGCCCCCCAGGGGAAACCGCGCTGCTGCTTCACCCGGGTCAGCCGCTCCTCGGAGACGGCCCAGGTGATGACACCGTCCTGCACCAGGGTGACGGTGCTCTCCTTGTCCAGGGCGCTGATGCCGACGACGTTCGCCAACGGGGCGCTCCACGACCGCTGAGGTTCGCCCGGAATGATATAGGCCGGCCGGGGTCAAGTCAACTCGGGGGCGGACCCGCGGACTGACGATTCAACAGGGACAGAACGATTCAAATTCGTCCCGCGGCTCCGTCTTCCCGCCCAGGGCCACCTCGTCCAGCCACAACCACCAGCGGTCCCGGTCGGGCGACGGCGCGATTTGGTGGCGCAGGGGGCCGTAGTACGACGTGCGGTACTCGGCCATCACGTCGCGGAGCCGGTTGATGCGCCGGTCGGAGAACCGGGGTTTGGAAAAACGGCGGTGCACCTCGCCGTCGGCCTCGGCCAGCATCCGTCGCAGATGTCGGGTCTTTTCGGGGTCGCGGCCCTTCAGGCCTATGTCACAGATATCACGGGCCAGAAGGCTGACCTCGAACTCGTACCGCTCGTCGAAGGGACCTAGCCTGCGCCATACTTCGCACTTGTTTTGCAAATTTGCCTGGTCCATGAAAAGAAACCTCCGGCGATTGCTGGGGCGATTACCCCTTTGTTTGGCGGAGATTTTCAAAAAGCAAAATCCGTGCCCGTCACGCGGATGGCGGCGTGGCGGGATTATACGCCCGCCTTTTTTATAAAGCGCTCGACCCGTATTATGCACACTGCGACGACGTAGGGGCGG
>CAYTCV010000027.1:12591-15201 GCA_964436465.1 uncultured bacterium | reverse complement strand
GGGCGGGGATTTTAGTCCCCGCCGCGTTTTACACCTCACCCCCGCCCGTAGGCGAGCCTCTCCCCCAAGGGGGGAAGGGACCGCTGCAAAAAGGGCCGGCGGACGCCGACCCTGCGGGATTTCGACCGGAACTACTCTTTTTTCTCCAAATCGGGCCAGGTCCTGTCGCCCTTGACGTAGGCGTCCATGGCGCGGGCGGCGATTTTCCCCGCCCCCATCGCCTCGATGACCGTGGCGGCGCCCGTAACGATGTCGCCCCCGGCGAACACGCCCGGGATGCTCGTGCGGCCCGCCTCGTCGGTGACGATGTTGCTCCACTTGGTGACCTTGAGCCCCGGCGTGGCCTCGATTAACAGCGGGTTCGGCCCGTTGCCGATGGCCACCACCACGCATTCCACGTCGAGGATGAACTCGGAGCCCTTCAGGGGCACGGGGCGGCGGCGGCCCGAGGCGTCCGGCTCGCCCAGCTCCATCCGGATGCACTCCATCCCCCCGACCCAGCCCTTCCCGTCGTCGAGGATTCGCAACGGATTCTGCAGGAGGAGGAACTCGATGCCCTCCTGCTCGGCGTGGTGGATTTCCTCGTCGCGGGCGGGCATCTCCGTCATCGAGCGGCGGTAGACGATGTAGACGTGCTCGGAGCCCAGGCGCAGCGCCGTGCGGGCGGAGTCCATCGCCACGTTGCCCCCGCCGATGACCGCGGTGCGACGGCCGACCCAAATTGGAGTGTCATTGTGCTCCGGGTCGTAGGCCCCCATGAGGTTGGCCCGGGTGAGGAACTCGTTGGCGGAGTAAACGCCGTTGAGGCCCTCGCCGTCGATTTTCATGAACCAGGGGAGCCCGGCGCCGGTGCCGACGTAGAACGCCTCGAAGCCGTCCCGGCGCATCTCGTCCAGCGTCCAGACCTTCCCGATGACCATGTTGTAGGAGAACTTGACGCCCAACAGCTCGAGGTAGTGCGTTTCGCGGTCCACGATGGCCTTGGGCAGACGGAACTCGGGTATGCCGTAGCGCAGGACGCCGCCCGAGGCGTGGAACGCCTCGAAGACGGTGACGTCGTAGCCCATGACGGCCAGGTCGCCGGCGCAGGTCATCCCGCCGGGCCCGCAGCCGATGACGGCCACCTTGTGCCCGTTGGGCGGGGCGATTTTCGGGAGCTCGGGTTTCCCGTGCGCGGCCTCCCAGTCGGCGACGAAGCGCTCGAGGCGGCCGATGGCCACCGGCTCGCCCTTCTTGCCCCGCAGGCAGACCAGCTCGCACTGCACCTCCTGGGGGCACACGCGGCCGCAGACCGCCGGCAGGGCGTTGGTCCGCTTGATGACGTTGACGGCGGTGCGGAAGTCGCCCTCCTTGACGGCGGCGATGAAGGCGGGGATGTCTATTTCCACGGGGCAGCCGGCGATGCAGGGGGCGTCCTTGCACTGCAGGCAGCGCCAGGATTCGGCAATCGCCATCTCGTCGGAGTAGCCGAAGGGGACCTCCAGGAAGTTGTGCACCCGCTCCGCGGGGTCCTGCTCGGGCATCGGCGTCTTCTCGAGCTGCCTGAGCCCGACCTTCCTCAGCTCCTCGGGGGTTTTGGCCAACTACCCCACCTCCTTCAGGTAGCGCTCCAGGGCGCACTTCTCCTCGGCCAGGTAGCGGTTCTGGCGGGCCATCATCTCGTTGAAGTCGATTTCCTCGCCGCGCATCTCCGGCCCGTCCACGCAGGCGAATTTGACCTCGCCGCCCACGGTGACCCGGCAGGAGCCGCACATGCCCGTCCCGTCCACCATGATGGTGTTCAGGCTGACGTACACCGGGACGCCGTAGGGCAGCACCAGGTCGCGGCAGACCCGCATCATGACGGGCGGACCGATGGCCAGCACGAAGTCGTAATCGGTCGAGGCGTCGAGCCTGGCCTTCAATATGTCGGAGACGAAGCCTTTATGACCGTAGCTGCCGTCGTCGGTGCAGACGGAGAGCTCGTCGGAGGCGGCCCGCATCTCGTCCTCCAGGATGAGGAGGTTTTTGGAGCGGGCGCCGATGATGCTCTCGACGCGGTTCCCGTTCGCCTTGAACTCCCGGGTTTTCGGGAGCAGCGGCGCGACGCCGATTCCGCCCCCCACGCCCAGGACCCGCTTGTGCTCGCCGCCCATGGGGTGGTACCGGCCCAGGGGGCCGATGAAGTCCGCCAACTCGTCGCCCGGTCCCAGGGTCCCGAGCTGACGGGTGGTCTTGCCCACCTCCTGGAAGATGATGGTCACCGTCCCGGCCGCGGGGTCGCGGTCCACCATGGTCAAGGGGATGCGCTCGCCGTGGGAGTCGATGCGCAGCATGATGAACTGGCCGGGCCTGATTTTCTTGGCGACCAGCGGCGCCTCGACCTCGAAGAGCTTGATGTCGGGCCCGAGGACCCTTTTGCTGACAATCTTGAACAAGGCCAACCCCCTGGTTCGGTTCATCCATGAAAATACGACGGGGCTCACCGATAGAGTCTGAAGTCGGCTACGAAAAGGGGCATTCCCGCCCCCCGGCTAAGCGACCCGACCGCCCCTTATCCTACGACCCGGCCGCTCCCCCTCAATTACGGCCCAACCAGCGTCCCGGCACCCGCCCCCGGTTATCCGGCCC
>CAYTCV010000027.1:0-12491 GCA_964436465.1 uncultured bacterium | reverse complement strand
TGGAGCCTCTGCGCCGGGGTGGACCAACATCCACGTCGCCCCGGTTATCCGGCCCGACCGTCCCGAGAATCAGCGACTAGGCCCGCCCGGAATTCGCCCCCGGTTATCCGGCCCAACCGCCCCTTATCCTACGACCCGGCCGCTCCCCCTCAATTACGGCCCAACCAGCGTCCCGGCACCCGCCCCCGGTTATCCGGCCCAACCGTCCCGAGAATCAGCGACTAGGCCCGCCCGGAATTCGCCCCCGATTATCCGGCCCGACCTGGAGCCTCTGCGCCGGGGTGGACCAACATCCACGTCGCCCCGGTTATCCGGCCCAACCGCCCCTTATTCTGCGACCCGGCCGTTCCCCCTCACCCGCGGCCCAACACCCGCCCCCGGCCGACCGGTCCAATCCCTATTCGAAGACCGAGGGGTGCCAGTCCTCCGCTTCGAGCCCCAGTTCCAGCACCTGCTCCATCACGATGCCGCCCTCGTTGCGGAAGTGCGCCCGGATTCCCTCGTAGCGGTCGTCGGTGAAGATGGGGAGCCGGCATTGCGGGGTGACGTCGTAGGTTTCCTCGATGAGGTGGAAGTTGAGCTGGCGCCCGAGGTTCACCGCCGGGGAGTTGGTGGCGGAGACCTTGGCCCGCAGCTCCTTGTAGCCCAGGATGCCGAAGGCGAACTCGATGAAGGAGATTACGAGCTGGCGGCCTATTCCCCGCCCGATTCGGTCCGGGGCCAGTTCCAGCCCGAAGCGGCAGCCGCCGTCCGGCTCCTCGATCCACACGAGGAGGCCCAGGGCCTGCCCGTTGTCGGAGTTGCAGACCACGGTGACGTTGCCCCACAGGAGCTTGAGCTCTTCGAGGTTCTGGGCGGCCTTCTCTATGGAGCCCCAGTGGTGCCCGTCGGAACCGAGGTACACGGTGTCGGGCCAGTAGGAGAGTTTGAGGTCATCCCCCGGTTCGAGCTCCCTGACGAAGACGCCTGGCGCGGCGAAGAGGGCGCCGTTCATGTTTTTCCTTTCGGGCCGGAGGGCGGGGGCCGTCCCGGCCTCAAGGTTTACCGAAAATCACGTTCAACTCGTAGGCCGCGGACTTCTCGCAATCGCTGCCGTGGACGGTGTTGCGCTGGATGCTTTCGCCGTAGCGGGCGCGCAGGGAGGTGGGGTCGGCCTCGGCGGGATTGGTGGCGCCCATGATTTCCCGGGTGCGGCGCACCGCGTCGGGGCCTTCGAGAACCGCCGCCACCAGGGGGCCCGAGGACATATAGGCCACGAGACCCGCGAAGAAGGGCTCGGCCCGGTGGACGGCGTAGAACTCCTCGGCCATCGCCGGCGTCAGGGTGAGCATCTTCAGGTCGGTGATTTTGAGCCCCGCCCCCTCGAAGGCGGCCAGGCACGCGCCCACCAGGTTCCGCTTCACGCCGTCGGGTTTCACCAGGACCAGGGTCCGCACCCGCCACCCCTCTGTGACCGGTTAATCCTGTTCGGCAGATTGCGCCCGGCGCCTAACTCCCCGGACTTAGCCTGTCCTCCCCCCCACGACCGCCCGTCACCGACAGACGAGAAACCGCATCCCGACTCCGCCGGCCCCCCGGGTCAGAATCCCTCGCGGCCGGCCCTGGAGTCCCGCGCCTTCTCGCCCTCCCGGACCCCCTCTTCGAGGGCCCGCAGATTCAGCTCCAGGAACCGCGCCGGCACTTTCTCGGTGAGCGCCCGGTTTACCGCCTCCCGGCTCGTCACACAGGTGAGGACCAGGAGGTACCCCAGCGCCATGATGTTGGCCACCACGGGATTGCCCAGGACGTCGCGGCAGTGGAAGGTGAAGGGGAAGCAGTAGGCGTCCTGGCGGGGCGGCTGGTCTACGAAGCTCGAATCGGCTACCAGGACGCCCTCGGGCTTGAGGTCTCCGGAGTACTTGTCGCAGGAGGCCTGGTTCATGGCCACCAGGACGTCTATGCGGGTAGGCTTGAGGTTGTCGATGGGGGCGTCGGCGATGCAGACCTCGCTCTTGGCGGCGCCGCCGCGGGCCTCGGGGCCGTAGCTCTGGGTCTGGACCACCGTGCGGCCGCCGTAGAGTCCCGCCGCCTGGGCCAGGATGCGCCCCGAAGTCATCAGGCCCTGCCCGCCGGAACCGGCGAAGCGGACCACCGTCATCTTCACGCCGTGGTGCGATTTATTCCCGGTCAAATCGACCCCCCCTGAACCCGCTGACAGAGGTCGGCGTAAACCTGGGTGAACTCGGGGCGGGAGTCGTCGTCGGTGAAGACGCCGGTGAGGTACTGCCCCGGCTTGAGCGCGTAGGCGGGGTCCTTCTCCTTCAGCTTTTGATACGCCTTGAGGGGCACCGCCAGCTTCTTCTCCTCCTCCATCATCTCCACGGGGTTCACGTAGCGGTTGCGCCGGCCGTAGGTGGTGTAGCAGTGGGACATGACCTCGACGACGGCGAAGCCGCGGATTTCGACGGCCCGGGCGATGAGCTCGGTCATGGCGGCCGCGTGGTAGCTGGTGGTGCGGGCGACGAAGGCCGCTCCGGCCGCCGTGGCCAGGTTGCAGACGTCGAAGGGAGTCTCAATCATGCCGTAGGGCGCCGTGGAGGCCCGCCGGCCCACGGGGGTCGTCGGCGAGTACTGACCGCCGGTCATCCCGTAGATGTAGTTGTTGACGATGATGGCGGTCAAGTCCAGGTTGCGCCGGCAGGTGTGGATGAAGTGGTTGCCCCCGATGGCGGTGGAGTCGCCGTCCCCCATGGCCGTGATGACCTTGAGCGACGGCCGGGCCAGCTTGATTCCGGTGGCGAATGGCAGGGCGCGGCCGTGGGTGCCGTGGAGGGTGTTGAAATCGGTGTAGACCGGCATCCGCCCCGTGCAGCCGATTCCCGAGACGAAGGCGATTTCGTCCTTGTCGATTCCCAGCTTGTGCACCGCGCGGATGAGTGACCCCATGATGACGCCCAGGCTGCACCCCGGGCACCACACCGTGGGGAATTTTTTCTTGGCGCGCAGGTACGAGAGAACGACCGACTTTGGTTTGTGCGACAAGTCTCCCCCGTAACGCTTCAGAAGAGGAAGTCCGCGGTTTCGCCCTTTTCGCGCATCCCGTGGTGGGTGCGGACGATGAGGTCGGCGACGTCGTAGGGGTTGAAGATTTCCCCGTCGGTGCGGTTCACCGGGAGCACGCGCGCCCGGCCGCGGTTGACCCGCTCCACCTCGCCCACCAACTGCCCCATGTTCAGCTCGGGGACCACCACCAGCTCCACGCGGTCGCAGACCTCGTCGATGGCCTTCTCCGGGAGCGGCCAGAGGGTTTTGAGCCGGAGCATGCCGGCCTTGACGCCCGCCCGCCGCGCGGCGTAGAGCGTCCGGCGCATGGTCCGGGCCGTGCACCCGTAAGCGATGACGGCCACGTCGGCGTCCTCCAGCTCCACCCGCTCGGTCAGGCGGATTTCGGGGTTCATGTCCAGCTTCGCGCACAGGTGGCCGAGCATCCGGCCGCACTCGGCGGGAACCCCGGTGGGGAAGCCGTCCTCGTCGTGGGTCAGGCCGGTGACGTGGTAGCGGTAACCCTCGCCGAAGGGGATGAGGGGGACGGTGCCGTGGGCGGTGAGCTCGAAGGGCCGGTACCACTCGGCGGGGCGCTCGGCGATTTCGCGCTCGACCACGTGAAGCTCGCCCGGCTCCGGAACGCTGAAGACCTCGTACATGTGGCCAATCATCTCGTCGGCCAAAAAGACGACCGGGGTGCGGAAGCGCTCGGCGAGGTTGAAGGCCTCCACGGTGAGGGTGAAGCACTCCAGGACGCTTTCGGGGGTGAGCACGATGATGGGGTGGTCGCCGTGGGTGCCCCAGCGGGCCTGCATGACGTCGCCCTGGGCGACCTTGGTGGGCAGGCCGGTGGACGGTCCGCCGCGCATCACGTTCACCACGACGCAGGGCGCCTCTATCATGGCCGCGTAGCCCAGGTTCTCCTGCATGAGGGAGAATCCGGGTCCGCTGGTGGCGGTCATGGATTTGGCCCCGCCCATGGCACCCCCGATGATGGCCGCCATGGAGGCGATTTCGTCCTCCATCTGGATGAAGGAGCCGCCCCGCTTGGGCTGCTCCAGCGCCATGATTTCGGCCACCTCGGTGGAGGGGGTGATGGGGTACCCGGCGAAGAAGTCGCACCCGGCGTAGAGCGCGCCGTAGGCGATTGCCTCGTTGCCCGAGTAGAACTGCAGATTTTTACCCGTCGCCATCGGCCTTCCCCGCCTCGGGTTTGCCCCTGACGTTAACCGCGAAATCGGGGCAGAGGATTTCGCAGAGCTTGCAGTAGATGCAGTTTTCGAGGTGGGCCAGCTCGGCCTTGCCGAGGTGGTTGAGCACCAGCACGCCCTTGGGGCAGAAGGCGATGCAGATGCCGCAGCCCTTGCACCATTCCTCGAAGATGCGCACCGGATTGTCGCCGTGGTTGTTCTTGCCCATTTTCGTCACCGGTTCCTGCCGTAGCCGAACCCGTCGAGGGCGGCGGGGTCGCGGCGCCACTTCGGCCGGACCTTTACCGAGAGGTCCAGGTACACGCGCCGGTCTAAAAAGGTTTCCACGGTGCGGCGGGCCCGGCTGCCGATTGTGCGCAGGACGGACCCCCCGGCCCCCACGACGATTCCCACCTGGCTCCTGCGCTCCACGAAGAGGGTCGCGGCGATGTAGGTGAGACCGCCCGGCCGCTCCTCGAAGGTCTCGGTGTGAACCTCGAGGGCGTAGGGCAGTTCCTCGCGCAGGGCGAGCATGGCCTGCTCGCGCACGAATTCGCCCACCAGCTCGCGCTCGGTCTCGGCGGTGAGCTGGTCGGCGTCGTAGAGGGCCGGACCGGCGGGCAGAAGTCCCACCAGCCGTCCGAGGAGGGCCTCGAGCCCCGCGCCGGTGAGGGCCGAGACTCCGAACGCCTCGACTTCGCCACTCCCCAGCCGCGTGGGGAGGGACCCGGCGCCTGGAAGGTCGACCTTGTTCCAGGCGACGAGGAACGGCTTGCCCGAGGCCGCGGCCAGGTCGGTCAGCTCACCGTCGGCCGGGCCGCAATCGGTGGAATCCACCACGACCAGGACCGCGTCCGCGTCGGTCAGCGCCGCCCGCGTGGTCGCCATCATCCTGCGCCCCAGCTCGTCCTTCGGCCGGTGGTAACCCGGCGTATCCACGAAGACCGCCTGGTAACCCTCGGCGGTGAGGACGCCGCGCAGGGAGCGGCGCGTGGTCTGGGGCTTGGGGGTGGCGGGCGCGACCTTCTCGCCCAACAGGGTGTTGAGGAGGGTGGACTTGCCGACGTTGGGGCGACCTAGAAGTACCACAAATCCACTACGGAAAACGGTTTCGGTGGAATCGCTCTTCTTTGGTGCGGGCCGGTGCATGGGCACGACGCCGGCAAAGGCGGAATCCCGGCGCGGTGAATCGCACCGGATGCATCCGCGCAAAAACAGACGCAGTTTAGCAACTCAATCGGGGATAGTCAAGCTCGACCGGCCCCGCCGGTTGAGTGCAATTTGACACGGGGACCCCCCAATCGGTAGAGTAATCCTTTGAGTTAAGGAGGCTTACCCATGGCGCACCCCCCGAGCGTGGACGCGGTCCGGCGCGCCGTCGTCGAGCGGGAGCCGGGCCTGGGCGCCCTGCCCGGCGGGCTGTTGACGGGGCTCTGCCGCCTGGCGCTCCGGCCGGGGCCGGTGGAGGATTCGGCCGCCGAGACCGTCCGCCTCGGTCGGGAAATCCTGGGCGAGCCGTCCGGGGAAAATCTCACCGTTCTGGCGGGCCTTTTGGCCGCCGAGCTCTACGGCCCGTCTCCCGGGGACATCGCTCCGTGCGACGACCCCGCGCGGGGCCTGGCCGATTTTTTTAAACGGAACGGGGCGCGGCGCGTCCGGCTCTGCCGCGGACAGAAGCTGACCCTGGCCGACGGCCGCCGCCTGGCCGACGTGCTGACCGACACCGACCTCGCGGTCGTCCCCTTCGGGACCACCAACCGCTGCCTGGCGCGGGAACTGGCCGACGATTGGGCGGAGGGCGACGGGGCGGTGTGGGCCGCGTCGGGGAGTTTCCGCCTGGCCGGCTTCGTCGAGCACCTCGGAGCGGACGAGCTGGCACGGACGGCCCGGTCGAAAGGCGGACCGGCGGCGGTGCTGCTGGACGACTGGCTGGAGCCCGCGCCGCCGCTCGCGGGATTGCCGACCTTTATCATTCCGGCCGGCGGCCCGGGATTCGCCGTGGGGAATATTCCCGGTGACGCGCCCCCGGAAACGCGGCTCCGCCCGCTGTTCGAACTCCTGCGCGGCCGTCTCCTCGGAGGGTAGATGAACGAGTTCTGCCTCCAGCTCATCTTTTTAATCATCATCATCAACCCGGTGAGCCAGATGATGCTGATTCTCTCCATCGCCCGGGAGCACCCGGACCGGGACGTGTCGCGGCTCATCTACCTCGGAAACCTGTGGGCCTTTCTCATCACGGCGCTCATCGCCGGGACGGGGAGCTTCCTGTTCAAGGTCGTCTTCCGGGTGGACGTGGCCACGCTGCGGCTGGCCGGGGGGCTGGTGCTGGCGGGAATAGGCTACACGCGCCTGAGCCGGGGCGTCACCTTCCACCTGCGCCGGAACCAGGACCTGGGCGAACTGGGCGTGGTCCCCTTCGCGGTGCCGTTAATCGTGGGGCCGGCCACCTTCGCCCAGGCGGTCACCATCGCCGCCCACTCCGGCGAGCTGTTCGCCCTGGGGGCCGTGGCCGCCGCCATCGCCCTCAACGTGGGCCTCATGCGCCTGACGCTTTTATTGCAGAGGGTCATCAACCAGAACGTGGTCAACGTGAGCATCCGGCTGTCGGGGCTCATCACGCTGACCATCGGGCTGCAAATGGTATACAACGCGGTGGTGGAGCTGGTGCGCATGGCGGGGTGAAGAACACCCTCCCCCCTCTGGGGGGCGGCTCGCCGACGGGTTAGGGAGAGGGGCGGGCCGACCTGAAGGTCGGCCCCTACGGCATCGCAATCACGCCGAACGGTCCCCCCTCTCCCTCCGGGAGAGGGGATGGGGGTGAGGGCCACCTTTTTAAAAAGGACGGGCCGACCTAAACGGCGCGCCGTCGGTCGGCCCCTACGTCGTCGCAATTCGCGGCGGCCCGCAGAGGGGCCGCCCTACGTCATCGCAATCGCTGGCGGGTGAAAAAACCCGCCCCTCTTTTTCCATAATAAAAGGGCGGGTGAAAAAACCCGCCCCTACGAATCTCGACGCCCTTTTTAGAACTGGGCCTTGATGGCGCCCCAGGTCGTCGTCTCAATCCGGACCCATTCCTCGGTGGTGAAGCTCCAGACGATGTCCTCGGTGGTGGCGAAGCCCAGTGTGTCCTCCAGCCCCGCCGCGATGGTGCAGGTGATGGTCGCCTCGTAGTCGAAATCCTCGTCCGGCGTGAAGGTGCAGACCACGGACTGCGGGTCGGAGTCGTCGATGTCCAGTTCGCCGGAGATTTCACCGGTGTGGGTGAATCCGGCGGAAAGGGAGCGGCCGCCGGGGGTGAGCGTCCGGCCGCTGGAAAGCGAATCGTCGGTCACGGAGAAGTCCAGCGTGTCCAGGTTGATGCCCGAGTCGTCGCGCAGGGTGAACTCGATGGTCGAGTCGATGGGCACGTCGTCTTCGCCGTTATCGGGGTCAACGTCCTCCACGAGGGGCTCGTGGGTGTCGAGCAAGCTCCCCAGGTCCAGGTGGAGCATGGTGGACTGCACGACCTCTTTGGTGCCGAAGTTCTTCTCCAGGAAGCAGACGCCCACCAGGTGGTCGGTGTCCCAGCCGGTGGGGTCGAAGCTCCAGCAGTAGCTGTCGCTCTCGCCGGCCTGGGAAATCTGGAGCACCGGCGGGGTGGTGGTGCCGTCGCGGACCACCAGCGGGTACGCGTCCCACATTTCCTGGTACACGCACATCCACACCCACCACTCGCCGTCGGCGAGGTCATCGTCCAGGTCGACCGCAGTCTCCAGATAGATGTCGTCGCCGATGGCGAAGCAGTCGAGGCCCAGCGTGGCCTCGGACTCCTTGGAGAGCTGTATGTCGATGCGGGTGGCGAGCCAGTCGTAGTCTATCTCCCAGGTGGAGTAGGTGCCGGTCAGCTTGTGGATGAAGTCCACGATGGCGGTGGGGTAGCCGGAAACGGAGCAGTAGCTCTTGCGGTAGTTGGTGTAGGCGTTGGCGTAGGCGTCGCCGCCGTGGTTGGAGACCACCGTGAGGTCATCCTCGGAATAATCCGCGCGGAGATGCGAGAAAGCTTCCCGCATGATGGGGCAGTAGCTTCACCACGAGGCGTCGAAGTCTTCCAGATATACGGTTTTGTCCGCCGCCATGGCCCCTACTGCCAGGACCAGGAGCAGCACCGTCTGCAGAGTTTTCATCAACGAACCTCCTCCCTTTCGTCGGTAATTTGGCCTCTCGGGCGGGGAAAAGACAAAATCTCCCCGCCCCTGATTGGACACAGGGGTTGATACCGCAGAGAATTCTAACACAGGTCGAGGGTAATTGCACTTTTTTATGTACATGTGCGCAAACCGACGTCCCCGGCCGGCGTGAGGCCCGCACGTCCCCTCCCCTCTCCGGGGGGAAGCGCGCTTACGGACCAGGGTGGGGTGTGCTATGGTCTCCCTCTCCATGTGGGAGAGGGATTAAGGGTGAGGGCTTCCATTGAATAACGCGGCGGGGGGTAGAGTCCCCGCCCTACATTTCGAGCCGCGCAATTCCCCGCAGGGGCGACCGTCCACGGTCGTCCGTTTGATTGCACCTCGTAGGGGCCGATATGCGGTCGGCTCGCGGGCAGGTATGGACACCCACCCCGACAGCACAGCACGCCGGGGAGAAGGCGCAGCGGCGGGGAAAGGAACCCCATACCCGCAGAACCGCCCGCGCTCAGGCCTCCTCGTCGGGCACTCGGACGACGTCGGCCCCCACGGCGGCGAGCTTCTTCTCCATCCCCTCGTAGCCCCGGTCCAGGTGGTAGACGCGGTGAACGTGGGTCTCGCCCCTGGCGGCCAGCCCGGCCAGGACCAGCGCCGCCGACGCCCGCAGGTCCGTCGCCATAACGTGCGCCCCGGTCAGCGCCGTCATGCCGTGGACCACCGCCGTGGCGCCCTCCCGGCTGATGGTCGCCCCCAGGCGCACCAGCTCCGGCACGTGCATGAAGCGGTCGGGGTAAATCGTCTCGGTGAAGACGCTGATGCCCGGCGCCACGGTGGCCAGGGCCATCATCTGCGCCTGCATGTCGGTGGGGAACTCGGGCCAGGGGCCGGTGCGGATTTCAACGGGCCGCTTGCCGCCCCGCCCGTCCACCACCACCCGGCCGCCGTCGCCGGAGCACTCCACCCCCGCCTCCGCCAGCTTCTCCGCCACGGGGGCCATGGATTCCAGCGGGCAGCCGGCCAGCGTGACGCGCGAGCGCGTGATGCCCGCCGCGACCATGTACGTCCCGGCCTCGATGATGTCGCCCATCACGGCGTACTCGCAGCCGTGCATGGAATCCACGCCTTCAACCTCCAAAGTCGGCGTGCCTATTCCGTCCAGCTTCGCGCCCATCGCCACTAAAAGGTTGCACAGGTCGGCGGTCTCCGGCTCCCGGGCCGCGCCCTCGATGACCGTCGTTCCCCGCGCCAACACCGCCGCCATGAGCACGTTGGCCGTGGCGCCCCGCGACGGGCCGTGACTCCCGGAAAGATTAATCCTGCAACCTTTGAGCTTCTTCGCCTTCCCGACGATGTAGCCGTTCTCGATGGAAATCTCCGCCCCCAGCGCCGCCAGCCCCTTGAGGTGCAGGTCCACCGGCCGGGTGCCGATGGCGCACCCCCCCGGCAGCGAGACCCGCGCCTCGCCCATCCGCGCCAAAAGCGGACCCAGCACGTTCACGCTGGCCCGCATCCTGCGCACCAGCTCGTAGGGCGCCAGCGTCTCCAGCTTCCCCGTCGCGTCCAGGGACACCGCGTGCTCGTCGGGCCACCCCGACTTCAAGCCGAGGACGTCCAGCACCTCGAGCATGGTGAAGACGTCGTCCAGGCGGGGGACGTTGGAGAGGACGACCTTCCCCTCGGCGGCCAGAATCGCCGCGGGGTACATCGGCAGCGACGCGTTCTTGGAGCCGGAGACCGGTATTTCGCCCGCCAGCCGCTTCCCGCCGGAAATCACGTACTTGTCCAAAGGGCCCCCTTATTCCAGCTTGAGCTGGCCGCCGTCCTTCTCGATTTTCCCCGCATGGTGCAGAAGATACATTTTCCTCATCGTAGGGGCCGACCGACGGCAAGCCGTTCAGGTCGGACCTTTGTCCGCCCCTCTCCCGGCGGGGTGGTGCGCGAAGGGTCAAAACACGGTACAATATAACCAATTCGGTGGGGCTTTGTGAAGTGAGGAGTCGTGAAAGGCGTCCGCTGGCCCAGGTTCGACGATTCCCGCGACTCGGAGCGGTACGTGCGGCGGATTCTGTTCCTGTCGCGGCGGGACGCGGCGCGGGGGCCGATGGCGGCGGCGCTTTTGCGCGAGATGAGCGCGGGCTCCGTGGGGGCCAATTCCGCCGGGCGCGACCCCGCCTCCGGCCTCGACCCGCTCACCCACGCCGTGATGGGCGAGCTGGGAATCTCCATGGTCGCGCACACGCCCAAGCCCACCACCGCCGTGGCCGGCGTCGGCTTCGACGTGGTGATTCTTCTGTGCCGGGAGACCTGGAGCCGGAGCCCGGACTGGGCCGGCTCGCCGACGGTGCCGTGGTACTACGAGGACCCGGCGCTGGTCCCCGACGAGCACGGCCGCCGGCTCAAGGCGTTCCAGCTCATTCGGGACAGCCTGGCCCGGCGGGTGGAGAGGCTCCTGGACCTGCCGCTGGAATCGTCCAGCCGAAGCGCCCTGGCCGCGATGATACGCGAGATACAAGGTTGACGCCCGGCCGGGGCAGTCGTAGAATCCGGGCCGGTTTTTACTTGAGGGAATAGGCGCCATGAACGCGAGAATTTCCGAAATTTCCGGGCACGTCGGCGAGTCCGTCACCCTGCGCGGCTGGCTCTGCGGCAGGCGCGTGAGCGGGAAGAAGCTGCTGTTCCTGCTGCTGCGGGACGGCACGGGGAGAATGCAGGCGGTGGCCTCGGCGGACGACCTGTCGGAGCCGGAGTACGCGGCGGCGGCGGCGGCCGACCTGGAATCCTCCTGCGCCGTCACCGGGACGGTCCGGACGGATGAGCGCGCCCCCGGCGGCTTCGAGCTCACCGTCAGCGGTTTCGCGGTCATCGGGGCCAGCACGCCCGACTACCCCATCCAGCCCAAGGGCCGCGGCGAGGAGGCCCACGGCGTGGACTACCTCCTCGAGCACCGCCATCTGTGGCTGCGGACGGAGCGGCAGTGGGCCATTCTGCGCCTGCGCGGCCGGGCGATTGTCCATCTGCGGAATTTCCTCGACGACGAGGGCTACGTCTGCGTGGACTCGCCGATTATCACCGCCAACGCCTGCGAGGGGACCAGCGACCTGTTCAAATTGGAGTACTTCGACCGGGCGGCGTACCTGTCGCAGTCGGGGCAGCTCTACTCGGAGGCCACCTGCCAGTCGCTGGGGCGGGTGTACTGCTTCGGGCCCACCTTCCGGGCCGAGCGGTCCTTCACCCGCAAGCACCTGACCGAGTTCTGGATGCTGGAGCCGGAGGCGGCGTTCCTGACCCACGAGGAAAACCTCGGCCTCCAGGAGCGCATGGTCCGGCACGTGACGGGGAAGGTGCTGGACGCGAACGCGGATTTAATCGAAAAAATCCACGACCCCAAGGGGCCGGACTTCGTCGAGGGCGAGGAGACGGCGGCGGAGGTTTTAGCCCGCCTCGAAGCGGCGCGGGACAAGCCGTTCGAGCGGCTGACATACGACGCGGCGCTGGAGAAATTGAAGGAGGCCGGGGAGCCGGTGGAATGGGGGGACGATTTCGGCGCGCCCCACGAGACGGCCCTGGGCGGCCTCGGCGACGTGCCGGTCTTCATCGAGCGCTGGCCCGCCAGGGCCAAGGCGTTCTACATGGAGCCCGACCCCGACGACGACCGCTACGTCCAGTGCGACGACCTCATCGCCTCGGGCGGGTACGGGGAGCTCATCGGCGGGAGCATCCGCGCCCACGACCCGGAGCTTCTGGAGAAAAGAATCGCGGAGCACGGCCTGGACCGCGAGGCGTTCGGCTGGTATCTGGACGTGCGGCGTTACGGGGCGGTGCCGCACGGCGGTTTCGGCCTGGGGCTGGAGCGGTTCGTGCAGTGGCTCGGCGGGGTGCACCACATCCGCGAGGTCATCCCCTTCCCGCGGACCATCAAGCGCCTGGAGCCGTAGGGGCGTTTTACGTCCGGTCTTTTTCGTAGGGCGGGGAATCCTTTCCCCGCCGCGTTTTTTATAAGGTAGCCCTCACCCCCATCCCCTCTCCCACAGGGAGAGGGGGGCCGCGGGCGGCCGCGAATTGCGATGCCGTAGGGGCGGGGCTCCGTCCCCGCCCGCGGGCGGCCACAGAGGGC
>CAYTCV010000026.1:12733-22307 GCA_964436465.1 uncultured bacterium | reverse complement strand
CGTGCCGTCGGTTTCCGGGTCGTCATCCGTCGCAACTGTCGTCACGGCGCCCAGGACGACGGTCGGCGCCAGGAAGACCAGGAGTAAAAACTTGCGCGGGAGCTTACCCAATTGAGCCCGTCCTTCCCGAGTCGCCTTCTGCCGGGACATTACTCGCTTCTTTTCGCGGGTCAGGAAATCTCGTGCAACAGCACCCTCAACGGCGCGGCCACGGCCAGAGGCAGGGCCAGCAGCCACAGCAGCGGATTGAACCGGGGCCCGTTCTTTCTCAAATACCGCCAGAACGCCCGGTGGCTCCACAGAACGCTCCGCGCGCGGACCTTTCGGACGCTCGTCCCGCCCCGGTGAACCACCCTCACCAGCGGGTAGTATAGCGTAAATTTCCCCGTCGAGACCAACCGGCGCGCCAGGTCCACGTCGTTAAAGAAAATGGGGAAGCGGGTGTCGAATCCTCCCAGCCCGATGAAATCCTCCCGGCGCACCATCCAGCACGAGGCGTAGACCTGCTCGACCCGCCGGGATTCACCGTGGTCGAAGTCCCCCATCTTCCAGCGGTTGAAAAGCCCGCTCCGGGGAAAGATGCGCGACAGCCCGGTGAGCTCGCAGAGTAAGTCCCAGGTTTTTGGCAGTCTCCGGCAGGTCCGCTGTACTTGACCGTCCTCGCCGACGAGCTGGGGCGCCACTCCGCCCAGGGTGTCGTCTTTTTCGAGGACGTCGGCCAGGCGCCTCGCCCCGTCGGGCGGGAGGAAGGCGTCGGGGTTCAGCAGGAGGACGAACCGGCCGCGGGCCCGGGCGACGGCCTGGTTCGACGCTGCGGCGTAGCCCTGGTTCGCCGGGCTGGCGAAAAGCCTCACACCGGGCCGACGGCGCGCCGTTTTCGCTGCTTTCGCCGAGCCGTCGGTCGAGGTTCGACCTGCGCCGTTGTCGAAGACGACGACTTCCACCTGTTCGTCTTGCCGCGCGAGGCAGTCCAGGCAGCGGACGAGGTCGTCCGGGGTGTTGTAATGGACGACGACGGCCGTAACGCGCGGCTTGTCGAGCGAGGTCACCTACGCCTCGCTCACGAGGTCGGGGTCGGTCTTTGCCAGAAGGCGCTCGTCCTCGGCCAGCCTCTCGGAGTACCCTTCGCGGCCCATGTAGGCGTAGGTCGTCTTTTTGCCCTCCTCGACGCCGGGCTGGTCGTACACGTTCACCCCGGCGAGCTTCCCGGTGATGGACACCGCCGCCTGGCAGAGATATACGAGCGAGCCCAGCGACCGCTCGTCCAGGACCGCCAGCGTGAGCAGGAGGGAGGGGGTCTTGGCCCGCAACAGCGCCAGCCGCGTCCCCTTGAGCTCGGCGTGCAGCAGCTCGCCCAGGCCCCGCCCGCCCAGGTAGCCCAGGCTGGCGTAACCCTCGTCCTGGGGCGGGACCCGCACGTCCTGTCCGGTGTCGGTGACCTCGATGAGCCAGACGACCTTGTCCTTGGGCCCGTCGGTGTAGAGCTGAAGCTGGGAGTGCTGGTCCGTGACGCCGAGGGCGGCCTGGGGCGTCGGACCGTAGGGTTCCGTGCCTTCACGCCGCTTACCCAGGCTCTCGGCCCAGAGCTGGGCGAACCAGAGGGCGAAGTCCCGCAGGCCGTCGGCGTAGGGCATGACCGAGACGATTCTCCTCCCGGCTTGGTAGTGCTGGTGCAGGGCCAGGGCCAGGGCCAGGGCGGGATTTTTCCGCCAGTCCGGGTTACCCGTGGCGGAGCGCATGGCCCGCGCGCCGGCCAGTAACTCCCGAACGTCAATCCCCAGGAGCGCCGCCGGAACGAGGCCCACGGGGCTCAACACCGAGAACCGGCCGCCCACGTCGGGCGGGACGTCGAACGTGGTGAAACCCTCGGCCGTCGCCATGGCCCGCAGGTCGCCGAGGTCCGGGTCCGTGACGGCCGCCACCCGTCCCCCGTAATCTTTCCCCAGAGCCTCGCGGAGCCATTCCCGCACCACGGCGAAGGAGCCCATCGTCTCCGCCGTGGAGCCCGATTTCGTAATCACGTTCACCAGGGTACGGCGCGGGTCCAGTTCTCCGAGCAGATGGCGCAGGCGCCGAGGGTCCACGTTGTCCACCACGTGGAGCCTCGGGTGGCCCGCTTTTCTGGACGCGGGCTCGACGAAGGCGCAAGCCAGCATCCGCGCCCCCAGCGCCGAGCCCCCTATTCCCAGAAGCACGAGGTCGTCGCAGGTTCCCTTCAGCGGCTCGGCCCAGCCCAGAATGTCCGAGACCTGCCGGTCGGGCAGGTCGGCGTAACCCGGGGCGGGGCCGGTGAGCGCCGTGACGAGCTCGGGATAGGAGTCCTGCCACAGGGCGAAATCGAGGCCCGAGCGCCCGATGAGCCGCCGGTCGCTCGCGCGGAGGTCGAGTGAAATTTTCCCGTCGCCCATCGTCATTCCTCCAGCCGCGGTCCGACGAGCGCCCGCGGTTTCACCCTTCGCCGCCGTCGGGGGTTACTCTGCGCCGGCTCCCGCGGTCCCCGGCACCGCCGCGGCGAGGTCGCGTTGCAGGGCCTCGAGCTGGGACAGTTTCTCCTCCCGCCCGACCTCGGTGTCGTCTATGACCCCGATGAGCCGGTCGAGAAAGGGGCTCAGCAATTTCCGCTCGTCCGCTCCGACGTCCAGCATCGTTTCCGCCAGAAAATCCCGCGCCGCCTCGAGCTCCGCCAGGGCCCGCTCCGGCGCGTCGGCGTACCGGAGGTCGACATCGGCGGTGTAGACGTGCTGTGCCGTGACGGCGAGGGGGAGTTTTATGCGGGATACATCCCGCAACGTCTCCTGCGCCCGGACCACGCCGCCGGCCGCCAGCCCGAAGTTGTTGTCCCCGAAGTCCTTCACCGCCTGGTCGAGGGTCACGGCGGCCGACCGCACCTCGTCGGCGAGGGAAGTCAGGTCCGCCGCGGGGGGAGATTTCACCTCGACGGTGCTCTCGGGACCCCCCGTGCAACCCGCCAGGAGAGCGAGGAGCGCGGAAATCCATAGCAGTTTATTCTTCAGCGTATCACCGCCAGTTTGGCCGTCACGGAATCCCCGCCGGGGGCCGTCACGTGGTAGAGATACACACCCGAGGCCAGCTCGGCGCCCGCCGCATTGGTGACGTCCCAGTCCACCTCGTAGGTGGTGCTCACGGTTTCGTAGACCAGGTTCCCGTCGATGTCGTACACCCGGATTACGGAGCCGGGCGGGAGGCCGTTGAACGTAATTCCGGAGTGCCTGTCGCCGCGGAAGGGGTTCGGATAGGTGTGAACGTCCGCCAGGTTGTAGAGGTGGTCGTCGTGGATGCCGGCGAGTCCGGCCAGGGCGCCGAGGGCGGCCCGCGTTATCTGCCGGGTCAGCGGGAAGTGGCCGGCGATGGTCGGGTAGTCGTCGTCGTAGCTGTGGTAGTAGGGGTAGGGGACGTCTATGTCCTCTATTCCCAGGAGGGCCGGGTATCCCGACAGCCAGAAGGCGGCGTGGTCGGAGCGGTAGAAATCCGGTTCCATGAGCTTGAGACCGGGCAGGCCGTCGCCGTAGCGGACGCACGATTCCATGAGCACGTCGGCGAGCCACTCGCTCCGGTAATCGGTGATGATGTCCAGGTCCTCCTGAACATCGGGGGGGTCGCTCCAGACGACCATATCCAGGTTGATGGCGGCTTCCACCCGAACCCCGGCCTGGGCCAGTTGCTGGGCGTGGTGGAAGCTGCCGTGGAGCCCGAGCTCCTCGGCGTTGAAGAACGCCAGGCGCAGGCTGCGCTTGGGCGTGTAATCCGCCAGGATGCGCGACATCTCCAGGAGGGCCGTCGCCCCCGAGCCGTTGTCGTTGGCGCCCGGGGCGCAGATGTACGGGTCCTCGTCCTCACCCCCGCGCCCGGAGATGGAGTCGAAGTGGGCGGTGCCGTAGATGTAGCTCTCGGGGTACTCGCTCCCCGTTTTCTCGCCGATGATGTTTTCCCAGATGACGCTCGTCTCCGGGTCCAGCCCGTCGAGCCGCCAGGTGAGGCCGTCGAGATTCACGTCGGCGCACGCGGGCCCGTCCCGCGAGGCGAGCCAGACCTTCTCCCCGGTTTCATCCCAGTCCAGGGCGCTCACCGGCATGGCCTTGGCGGTGGCCGCGAGCTCCCAACTCCCCCCGCCGTCCGTGGTGCGGCATACCGCGCCGTAGATTGACCCGACGAGGTAGGTGAGCGGTCCGGTGGCCGTTACGCAGAGAAGCTGATGGACGGGGTCCACGCTCGGAATCTGCGAGGGGGTCCAGGTCTCGCCGCCGTCCTCGGTTATGAGCAGCCGGTCGACCGTTCCCACCGCCAGACCCCGGGCGGAATCGCCGAAGGCCACGTCGTTGAGCGTCGAGCCGTGGGAGGTGTAGTAGACCGTTTCCCAGGTCTCGCCGCCGTCGGTGCTCCGGAAAACGGTCTCGTCACGGCTTACTCCGATGACCGTTTGGGGGTCGCCCGGGAGGCACGCCGCGGCGAAAATCTCCATGCCCGTGCCCCCGACCGGCTCCCAGTTCGAGCCCGAGTCCTCGGTGCGCCAGACGTCGCCCGCGCCGCTGAAAAGGTAGCCCGTGTCCGCGTCGCCGAAGACCATGGTCGAGAGGTAGTTGGTTTCCGAGCCCAGGTCGAACGTCGTTTCGCTCCAGGTGGCGCCCCCGTCGTCGGTGCGGTAATAGGTGTCGCCGCCGGCGAAGTGAATCGTTTCCGGGGGGAATACCTCGCAGGCGCTGTTTTGCCAGGATTTTATCTCCCCGACGGGGAAATACTCGGTGAAAACGGTCCCGCCGTCGGTGGAGTAGAACAGGTGGGAGCTGGCCAGGCAGAAGGCTACGAGCCCGTCCTTGGCGTCCAGGGATTGGGGGGTGGCGCCGAGCCATCTCTCCCGCGTCACCTCGAAGCCCGAGCTTGCCAGCTCGCCGGCGATGTAGTCCCCCGCCAGGTTGTTCTGCGGGGTGTAGGCGTAACGGGTGCGGAACTCGGTCAGGGTGTAGTCGTAGGCGTCGATTCGGTCCAGGTCCACCCGGTCCACCAGCTCCCGGGCATCGGCGGTGAGGATGTCCGGCGGCGCCTCGGGTCGGGGGGCTCTGATGGCCGGTTCAATGTGGCAGAATCTGAATCCCAGGCCGATGAGCCGCTGCAGGTCGTCGGCCCCGAGGTTGCAGATTTCCGCCCCGTCGGCCAGGCGGCCCAGTCGGTCTATTCCCGTTGGCAGCGCGGGGGCGTCCGGCGGCGCGAACACGATGTACAGGTCGTCCCGGCGGTCCGGCAGCGTGCAGACCGCGTTCACGGGAGAGGTTGTAACCCGGAGCTCTCCGCCGTCGTAGTATCCGTAGAACACGCCCGCCCCAGGCGAGTCGGCGGGCACGAGGGCGAGGTATTCGGCGGCCGCGGCCGCGGTCGCTACGAGCGCGATGAGGAGTAAAATCCGTTTCATGGTTCGTCCCGTTTCTGTGCGTGTTTGAATAGATTCTACCCCAATCCACCCCGTCTAGCCAAGTGCGGTTCCGCCGGGACTATCGAATTGCATCCGAGCGCTGCGAAGTGGTATGGAATTTGCTGATTATATGGGGGTTGGAGCCCCATCCGCCGGCCGTGAAAGCGCCTAAAACCTTGACAGTGTGTAAATTTAAGTATAAACTACGAACGGTGATGGGAGAAAGACGATTGACGCGAAAAGTGCCTGAATTCACAAGTATATAGCCGTCAGCCGGTGCGGATGCGGATAGAGTCCGCGAGCTGTTTAAGGCAGAAGGCTCTGCCGGGTTTGCCGGCGCGGATGCGTGTAGAGAACATCAATGCGTCGTTGTTATCGTGGTGCGGCCGCGGGCGCTGAGGGGCGACCGACCAAAGAACCGACCACGTGACGAACGAAAACAAACACCGCAAGAGCCGAAGGGGTGGTTTGAAACCTCTCGTAGGGGTTTTTTGTCGTTTGTCGGGGAAAAACACCCTCCCCGTCATCGCGGCGGTCCTGTGTCTGGCGTCCGCCGCTTCCGCCGGCCCGTTCATAAACCCCGGGCTGATGAGTATCCCCACGGCCTACACCCTGCCGTTCACCGCGATTAAGCTCAACTACTCGGGGAGCATCTTTCTGGGGCAGCCACCCACGAATGCCGATGTCACCGATTACTACGACTTCTCCCTCTCCGGGGGGCTGGAGTTTTGGGACATAGGCGTCGAGCTGACCTTCACCGCCTACGATTTCGACTCCTCGGCTTACGTGGGGGGCGCCCAGATACGTTTCATCCCGGAAACGGTGAAGTTTCCGGCAGTCGCCATCGGAATGCGCAACATCGGCGGCGACGTCGACGTGTCTTCCTTCGGCGCTCCGGGCGTTCCCGGCGGGAGCACCCCCTACCTGCCCCCGGGACGGACCAGGACCTGGTTCGAGCAATTCACCGCCTACGTGGTCTTCTCGAAGGATTTCTACCCCGCCCTGGCCATCCCCATCCGGGGCCACATCGGCCTGGGGACCGGCGCCTTCCAGGGGATGTACACCAGCACCTACACGGATTCCTCCACCTGGCAGGGCGTGTTCGGCGCCATCGAGTACCAGGTCCGCTACGATTTCTCCATGGCTCTCGAGGTGAACGGCCGGGACCTGAACTTCGGCGTGCTGTACAAGCTTCCCTGGTGGGGGATGGAGGTAGGCCTGTCGGTGGACAAGCTGGAGATGCTCTTCTACTCCGATGAAGAGGTCCGTAACACGCAGAACGGGGTTATAGACGAGTTCGACCAGGTGGGTCTCGGGTTTCACTTCGGTGTGCAGTTCGGCCCCTTCGTCGGCCCGTCGGACTTCAAGAAACAGGAGCTCATCAAGGAACGTATCGAACGGGGACGCGAGCAGCTCGAAGAGATAAAAATCCGACGTCAGGAGCTCCAGCAACGCCTGGCCGAAGTCCGCGAAGAGATTACGAAGGAGAAGGAGCGGTCCGGCGAAGAGTGACGGTGTATCGTCAACGGGGCGCCGCCGCGCGGCGCACCGAAGCGACGGGATGAGATGTATGAGCACAAAGCTGATAAAAATCGTAACGGGCTGGCTCCTGTTCACCGTGGTCGGTGTATGGGGGCAGGAAGGGGAGGAGGGGAGCCTCCTGGAGGAACTGCGCCAGGAGGAGGCAACCTCGTCCTCCCTCACCGCCGAGCTGGAGCGGCTCACCGCGGCCGAGATGGACAAGGTGGACCTCATCCGCCAGCTCGAGCGCGAGAACCGCTACGACCAGCTCGAAGCCATGGCCCGGCGCGATTTCATCTCGGCCATGGACAAGTACTCCCGCGCCGAGGACTTCTGGGACAAGGCCACGCGTGCGGATAAACGAGGAGAGACCGCCCAGGCGGAGACGTACCGCGAGCAGGCCCGGGCGAAGTACCAGGAGTCAATCGACGAGCTCGAATTCATAGACGACTGGTACCCAACGTTCTCTCGGCGCTCCGACGTCTACTTCATCTGGGGCGATTCCCTCTACAAGCTCGAGGAGTACCACGACGCCGTGCGCATCCTCGAACGGCTCCGCGAGGAGTACCCGGCCTATACGAAGATGGGCGACGCGCTCCTGCAGCTCGGCGAGTGCCACTTCGCCCTCGAGGATTACGAAGACGCGGAGACGTTCTACCAGCGCGTCGTGGACAACTACCCCCAGCTCCGCTCGGCCTTCAAGACCTCCATGAAGCGACTGGAGTGGATTTACAAGTACTGGGCCACGGACGAGTTCGACGACGCGGCCTACGCCAAAGCCCTTCCGCTGTTCCAGAAGCTGCTCGACGTGTACCGCTCGTATACCGATGTGCCCGAGGCCATCTTCTACGTCGGTGAGTGCTACTTTTTCATGGACGACCGTGAGAACGCCCGGGAGCGGTACGACAACATCAAGAGCAAGTACTCCGACTCGCGATACCTGGGGGCGTCCCTGGCCCGGCTCGAAGAGCTGGCGGGGATGTACTTCGCCGAGGGCATGGAGTACTACGACATGGAGCAGGAAATCACGTGGTTCCAGGCAGCCGACGTCTTCCAGTTCATCGCGGATAAATACCCCGATTTCTCGAGGCTCGACGAGGCGCTCTACCGCTGGGGCGATTCACTGTTCAGGGTGAACGACTACCAGGGCGCCCAGAAGCCGCTCATCCAGTGCAAGAAGGACTACCCGCACAGCACCTGGTGCATGTACTCGCTCTACACCCTCGAGTACATGCGGTACAGGCGTGAGCGGTTTAACGAGGCCATCCGGTTCTACCAGGAGCTGGCGGGCAAGGCTGAGTTTTCGGGGTTTGAGTACGGGGACGCCAGCCGATACGTGGCCGGGATGAGTTACTACAGGCTCGCCAAGTACCAGAAGGCGGTGGACGTCGTCTCGGGAATCGACCGAACCGGCGAGTACGCCATCTATGGGAGCTACCTGGGGGGCCTGTGCCTGGTAAAGCAGGACAAGCTCGAACAGGCCGTCGAGTCGTTCAAGGACATGGCAAACGCCCCGACGTATTCCGACGCGACCCGCCGCCTGGAGGGACGGGCGCACATCATCCTGGCCTACCTCTACCAGCGCCTGGGTGACAACAACGCCGCCTGGCTCGAGTACGAGCACATCTCCGCGTCGGACTTCGAGAACTGGGACGATGCCCAGGTGGGCAAGGCCTACCTCATGATAAATCGGGGCGACACGGGGGATTACGACGACGTCATCGTCATGATGCGGTCCCTGTTGAACCGTTTTCCCGACACCGACCTGGCCCCCGACGCCTACATCCTCATCGGCTACTGCCAGATTCAGGAGCGCGAGTACGAGGGCGCCATCCGGACCCTGGAGGACGTGGTCGACAGCTACACCATCGACCGCGAGCGCATCAACTCCAACCCCGAGTACCAGAAGCTCATCGCCGACATCGAGGAAGAGCTGATGTTCGTCACCTCGATTCTCACCCATGAAATCAAGGACATCCGCAACATCGGCGGGGACGTTCTCTACCCCGAGGAGCTCAACGAAGCCGAGGAGGAAGCCCGCGAGATGCAGGCCGCCATCGCCGAGCTCCAGACCTTCGTCTCCGGCCGCGACATCATCGGGCGTGACATCACCGAGGACGCCGAGTTCTTCAGGGCCTACGCCTCGTTCTCCTACAAGGAGGACATCGAGGGTCAGTTCCAGAACGTCATCAATGAACATGCGGAGCGGTACACGGAGCTCAAGGAAGCCCGCGAACAAAACCTCGAACAGCAGAACGAGCTGAAGATGGGGGCCGCCGGGCGCACGGTGGTCGCCGACCTGGAGTCCCGCCAGGCCGAGCGCGAGGATAAAATCAACTGGATAACCGGGGAGGCCTGGAAAGAGGAATTCGCCCACTTCATGACCACCGAGGAAATCGAGGCTCAGAAGGCGGCCGCCGCCGCCGCCGCCGCCGCGGGGGAGACCGAGGGTTTCGCCGGGGAGATTGAGGAAGGTGCCGAGCCCCCGCCCGACGAGGGGGATGCTTCCGGGGAGAACGGCGAGGCGTCATCCGACGAGGGCGACGCAGGGACCGCCACGGACGAGGGAACCGGGGAAGAGGTTGCCCCCGCGGATGAGGGGACCGGGGAAGAGGTTGCCCCCGCGGA
>CAYTCV010000026.1:8742-12633 GCA_964436465.1 uncultured bacterium | reverse complement strand
GAGACGGCCCCTGACGGGGAGACGGTGGATACGACGGACGAGACGTCCTCCGAGACGGAAGAGACCGTAGCCCCGGAGGAAGAGACCGATGCGCCGACGGAGGAGACCGTCGAGCCGGCGGACACGGAGACCGAGCCGGCGGATGAGACGGAACTCCCCGATTGATAAAGCGTTCCTTTGAGCTGCGGTGAGCTGCGACATTTACACTTTTACCGTCGAAGCGGTTCGATTGAGTTTTAGGGGACTTCGATGCCAAACGAAGCGAAGCGATTGATGCCCCGGTATACAGGCCTGTTCAGCGTCGCGGCCGCCTTCACGCTCATAGCCGCGGCGGCGTTCCTCCCGGGGTGCGTCCCCTCGGACGGGGAAATATCGGCCGAGGAACTCACCGAGGTGGAAAAGGAAACCCTGGAATCGCTCACCGATGAGCTCAGCGACATCGAGGAAACCCAGCAGAAGACCGAGGAGGATTTCTACTCCGAGGTCGCCGAGTACAACGAGAAGATTCGCGTTCAGCGCCACGAGTCCATCGCCCGGTACGAGGAAATCGTCAAGGAGTCCGAGGAGGTCGACAAGACCTCCCCCTACCTCGAAGAGGTTTTCTACAACCTCGGTGACCTCTACTACGGAGAGGCCAAAGACCTTTACGAAGACGACGCCTACCGCGAGCGCGTCCTCGCCAGCTCCACCCCCGAGCCCACCGCCGCCGACACGGAACCGGTCGGCGATTCCGACATCGTCATCCGGACCTTCAAGAAATCCATGAAGGCCTACCAGGACCTCGCCAATTACTACATCCAGGTGGAGGAGCGAAACCGCAGCCTTCCGCCCGGCGCCATCCCCCAGTCCACCAAGTACTTCGACGACGCCTACTACAACATGGGCGTCGTGGCGGACGAGCTCTCCATCCGCGACTTTGCCGCCTTCGACCTGCACCGGACCGACTCGCTGGAGAATTTCCTCATCCTGCTGGACCGCTTCCCGGATTCCAGCTACGCCGCCGAAGTCCGCCAGAGAATAGGCCGCATTTACTTCGAGCGCAACGACTTCACCAACGCCATCAAATACTTCAGCGAGGTCCAGCCCGGCGAGTTCCAGTACTACAAGGCCCGGTACCTGATGGCGTGGTCGTACTTCTTGAACCAGGATTACAAGGAGGCGGTCACCAATTTCTTCGAGGTTCTGGACCTCTTCGAGCAGATGGCCGCCGAGAGCGAGGAGGGCGCGAAAATCGCCGAGCTCCACTACGAGGAGTGCGCCGAATACTGCGCCCAGAGCTTCCTGCCCAGCATCATCGACCTCAACACGCAGCGCGAGCAGATGACCTTCACCGAATTCGGCATAGACTGGCAGTTCGGTCCCGAGCCCTTCAAGCGCTTCCTCATCGACAACGGCTTCCTCGACATCGGCTACACCCCCGACATCATCCGCCGCGCCATTAACAGCTACTCCGATTACGGATGGTTCCCCCAGGCCATCAACCTGGCGCGGTTCTACGTGGATACGTATCCCGACTCCCCCGACGCGCCCAAGGTTTTTTACGACATCGTCAAATTCTACGGTTCCTGGGCGGAGACGCTCATCATCAAGGACCGCGAGGACCCCGCCCAGCTGGCGTGGCTCGAAGGGGAGACCAAGCGTCTCGAGGCCCTGCAGAACCAGGTCCGCGACGAGTTTATCAGCCGTTACGCGGTAGGCAGCGCCTGGTACGAGGCGAACCGGGACAACCCCGAGGCGCTGGCCAACGCCCGGGCCGCCCTGGCGCGCTCCCTTTACGACGTGGCCATTTACACCTACATCGTGGCCTACGACGCCGAGGAAGCCAAGGACATGGATACGGCCCAGAAGAACTACGCGAAGGTCATCACCTATCTGGAACAGTACCTGAGCGACTACCCCCTCGAGGAGGATGCGTACAAGGCCAACTTCTATCTGGCGATGAGCTACTACAGCGTCGGTGATTTCGCCAAGGCGGGCGATAATTTCATGCTCACCGCCGGCACCTCCAGCGTGGACCTCTACCCCGGCAAGACCGAGTTCAAGGAGGAGAGCCTCTGGTACGCGGCCGCGGCGTACAAGTACGGCTCCGACGAGTTCGAGAAGGCCCGCTGGGAGGAGAAAATCAACCAGCCCCAGGTGGAGCTGACCCTGGACCAGCAGCGCGAGAAAATCCCGAGCAAGAACCCCCGGGACGTCCTGCCCGACGTGTGCAAAAAGTTCGTCTGGGCCAGCCGGGAGTACGGCCGCATTTTCAAGGAGGGGAATCCCGAGGCCGAGCACGACCTGGAGAAGCTTTACTTCTGGGAAGGCAACCTGATGATGGCCTTCGACTGCTTCGACTCCGGGCGTGACGCCTTGGCGCGCATCGTGGACCTCGATTTCGTGCCGGCCTACGATTCCGACCCGGCGAAGATGAACCGGGCCCAAATCGCATTCCGCATCGGCGAGAGCTGGTACGACCAGCACTACTACTGGCGTGCCGCCGAGTGGTACCGCAAGGCCGCCGCCCTGGCCGATACCGGCTCCGAGCTCGAGGAAATGGCCCTGAACAACGCTGCCGCCGCCGAAATCACCGCCGTTGACCTGGGCGTGCCCCGGGTGGAAATCGCCGAGGGGGAGGAGGAGGTGGAGCTGCCGCCGGAAATCCGCGCCCAGCTCGAGGAAAGCGCCCAGAGTTACCTCCGCGTGGCCCGAGAGAACCTCTACAACCCGGACATCGCCGTCAAGGCCTTCAACAACGCCGGGTACATCTACGCCGTCCAGCTCAAGGACTACGAGCAGGCCATCGTGGCTTACCATGAGCTTTCCGAAAACTTCCCCGACCACCCCGACGCGGATAAGGCGCTCTTCTCCGAGGCCCTGGCCTACTTCGAGCTCGAGGAGTGGTACGAGGCCGCCAATATATTCGAGCAGGTGCTGGACAACGCCATAACGCCGACGGACCAGGAACCCGCGGCACTCTTCAAGGCCGGCGAGTGCTACGAAAAATTGAAGAACTGGTCCAACGCCCAGCGCACATTCACCCTTTACGGCCAGCGGTACAGGGACACCGGCGTCCCCGACCAGGTGGTGGATTCCTACTACCGAGCCGGTCACGCCTCACTGAAGCTGGGCGACGTGGAGACCGGCCGAGAGCTGCTCTTCGAGTGCACCAAGGTGTACGAGGACTTCAGCAAGAGGCCCGACGTCGAGGTGAACTTCGACATCCCGGCCAAGGCCTATGTGGAAATCGGCGACCTCCTCTTCGGCGACTACGCGGCCATCACCCTCGAGGGTGACCTGATGGACCTGGACCCCCTGGTGCAGACGGCTACGAAGAAGTACGGGATGATGAACGAGCTCGCCGAGATTTACGGACGCGCTTCCAAGGCCGTGGACCTCGAGGTGAACCTCTCCGCCCGCTACAAGGCCGGCCTGGTCTACGAGCAGTTCTACCTCACCGTCAGCCGGATGAAAATCAGCTTCGCGCAGTTGGACAAGCTGATGGAAGAAAATCCGGATTACGCTGCCGAGATTGAAGAAATCGTCATGGAGCAGCTGGCCGAGTTCCAGGCGCAGATGGACTCCTGGGCGGCGGAGAACGGCCTCAACAAGGCCATACAGGTTTACGAGCTAATCCTCCTCAACGCCGAGGAACGCGGCGAGGTCAACCAGTGGGTGCAGAAAGCGAAGGAGCGCTTGGTGGACCTGGTTCCGCAGGCCTACATGCTGTATCCGCCCATCGGGGTCAAGACCGGCATGGACGACCTGGGCGCCAGCATCTGGGATTACACGGGCGTGCGCATGTACTCCCAGACCGTGGACATCGCGGGTATGGCTCCCGAGCCCGTCATCGAGGAGACACCGATTGAGGAGACTCCCATAGATGAGACGCCCGTCGATGAGACGCCC
>CAYTCV010000026.1:3420-8642 GCA_964436465.1 uncultured bacterium | reverse complement strand
GGAGACACCGATTGAGGAGACTCCCATAGATGAGACGCCCGTCGATGAGACGCCCATCGATGAGACGCCCGTCGATGAGACCCCCGTCGATGAGACCCCCGTCGATGAGACGCCCATCGATGAGACACCCGTCGATGAGACGCCCGTCGATGAAACGCCCGTCGATGAAACGCCCGTCGATGAAACGACCATTGATGAAACGCCTGCCGACACCCCGCCGGAGGACACCGAGCCGGTCGAGGAGGGCGTCGACACGGACACTGCGCCCGTGGACTCAACCGTGACCGAGCCGGTTGACTAAAAAAAAGGAAATTCCGGTCGCTTCCCGTGCGTAAACAAGTGTGGACCCTTGGTAAGAAGTGGTTGCTTCCGGAGCGTAACCGTCCGGCGCGTTACAGATAACAACTCGGCTTGAGAAACCTGGGGGAACATCCCAACCACCCCCAGCGTGGGACGGCAGGCCGGTCGAGGCTTGTCGGAGTAAACCGGGATTAGCAATCAGGGGAAGGAAGAGATGCCGTTTACCGCCAAGTCCCGTCTGCTCCTGGCCCTTTTCGCCCTCCTGCTGCTCGGGCCGATTGCCCTGGACAACGTCCACGCCCAGTACGCAGACCTCAACGCGGAGCAGGTCGAGGCCCTCAAGAAGGCCTGGCATGTCACCAACGCCCGTCAGGACGGCACGTCCTGGACTCAGGCGGGCTTTAACGACGACGATTGGAGCACGGCCTCCCTGGGCGCTTTCAAGGACGGTCTTTCCAGCGCGCGCAACCAGGTTTACGGGTGGCCGAACACCGAAGCGCAGTGGATATGGGCCCGCAGCGGAGTCACCGCTTACTTCCGCCGCGAGTTCGGCCTGCCGCGCAGCCTTATAAACGACGAGGACAACGACATCCAGGAGCACATCATCGTGCGGATAACGGCCAACAATAATTACCAGTTCTACGTCAACGGCGTACTGGTGCACCAGGATTCGACCGAGGACGACAATGATTGGATGACCTACGACCAGGTAGACGTTACGGAGTACCTGGACGTCGGTGACAACGTCTTCGCCATAGAGGCGGTCAATACGGACGACCCGGAAAACTACGGACTTTTATTCGACGCCGAGCTCGTTGTGACCGGCAGCGGAGGATACGTCGCTCCGCCTCCCGTGCGCCAGGGCGGGTGTTAGCAGGGGGTGAAACTCCGATGAGTACGCCACGCAAGGGTGACCGCGACAGAAGGTATATAAGCCTCTCGGTTTTAGTGCCGCTCCTTCTCGCGGCGATTCCATGGTCGGCCTTCGCTCAGGACTCCGACGTGGACGCCGTGGTGGAGCTCGAGATTTTCGGACGGAGGATGGCGCCGTCCCAGATGTCCTTCATCCTGCGCACGGACCCCCAGTTCGAGAAGGTGATGCTGCGCCAGACTTACGCCAGCCAAATCCTCAACCCCATCGACAAGGAGGAGTTCGAGGAGGGAATAGCCGTGAGCCAGCGGTCCATCGAGAATCCCTTCCTCTGGCTGGCCACCGGCGCAGGCATAGCCTCCGGCATAACCGCCGGTTACATGGACGCCAACTCCGAGACCCTCAACGCCAACTGGCTGGCGGGCACGGCGGGGGTGGCGCTCCTGGTCGCGGCGGTCATCATGCTCGTGGACTAAACTAATCGTATTCGACCGGGCGACCCCCCATCAAACACGGCCGCGAAAGGAGACGAACCTCTTGAACCGGAAAGGCCGCCGGAACCGGAACTAAACAACGCACTATCTGCGGCGGCGGAACCGTTATCTACGACGGCGAAGCCGTAAACCGAGGAAAGGAATCCATGTACAGACTCATTGACTCCTTCGCCGACGGCGGGGACTTCATGTGGATCATCCTCTTCGTTGCGATGCTCGACCTGACCTTCATCCTCGAGCGGACATACTTCGTGGTCTTCAAATCGAGCATCAACACCAAGACCTTCATCGCCGAGCTGGAGAAGCTCATCCAGAACCGCAACATCGAGCGGGCCATCGCACTGTGCAACACGACCAACGCTGCACTGGCCCAGGTTCTGCGGGAAATCCTCAAGCACCACTCCGGGTCCGGGCGAGACATGCAGGTGGCCGCGGACGCCAAGACACTCGAGGTCATCCCCCGGCTGGAGAAGCGCACCGGATACCTGGACATGCTGGCCCAAATCGCGACCCTTCTCGGACTGCTGGGAACGATTTCCGGTCTGATGACGGCGTTCGACGCCATCACCGTGGCGAACCCGGAGGACTCGGCGCGCCTGTTGTCCGAAGGTATCTCCATCGCCATGTTGACCACGATGTTCGGTCTGGTGGTAGCCGTGCCGACCCTGGCCGCCGCGGCCTGGCTGAAAGACAGAACTCGGAAAATCGTCAACGACATTGACGAGTTCTCGGTGAAAATCACCAACCTCATCACCCAGATGAAAGGATAGGCCATGGCATTCGGACCGAGTGCGGCCAGACGGACCGGTGTGGATAAAGATGTGGGTGATGAGTACCTCATCCCGATAATGAGCCTGATGACCATGCTCATCCCCCTGCTCCTGATGTCCGCCGTTTTCGTCACCACGGTGGCACTACAGGTCACCCTGCCGCCCCAGGCCGCGGCGAGTGGAGCCGGAGTGGGTGCAAGCATGGGCGGGGTCACTAAAATCCTGATGGTGGGGATGAGCGCCGACAAGGGCTTCATCATCACCAACGACAAGGGTGTGCTTCCGATTTACCCCGAACGGTCCGGGGCCGACAGGAACTGGATTCCGAAGGTCAACGGCACCTTCGACTACGCCGCGCTGCGTGAAGCGTTGACGGAAAAGGTCAAGAAGCTGCCCCAGTACCAGGACCACGAGGAAGTGTACCTGGCCATTCAGGACAACATCCCCTTCACCGATGTCATCAACCTGATGGACACCGTCCGCGGCGACGTGAACGTCATCGAGGTCAAAACCGACGAGGACGCCGCCAAATACGGGGTCGATAAGGGTCAGAAAGCATACGTTGCGACCCTTTTCCCCAGCGTAATCTTCGGTGGAGCGGTGCCGCGTTGACCGTTGTTGAAAGGAGGTGAGATATGCCGGGTGCACAGACCCCCAGCAAGTACCTGAAGTTCAAACCCCACCACGCCAGGAAAAAGACGGACTCGTCCGGTCTGAGGATAACCTCGCTGATGGACATGATGACCATCGTGCTTGTGTTCCTCCTCAAGACCTTCTCCACCCAGGGTGACCTTTCCGCTACAGCGGCCCACCTGTCGCTGCCGAAGAGCGATTCCAAGGCCATCCCCGGCGTGGTCGACCGCGTCGCCGTAGGCTCGAACGCCATTTACTTCCTCGAAGAGGAAATCATGCCCACCGACGAGGCCATCGGCTCGAAGGACATCGTGATAAAACCTCTGAAAGCCAAGATGGAGACGCGTGTCGAGGCGCTTCAGGAGACGATGCGTACGGCAGGTCGTGAGCCGGAACCGCCGAAAATCCTGATTTTGGCGGACAAGAACCACTACTTCAGCCTGGTTAAGAAAGTGGTGGCGACAGCAGCGAACGCCGGGTACATGAACATCACTCTCGCCGCGATTCAGGACACGGGAAAGTGGGAGTGAGGGTAACCTAAGGAGAAAAAATGCCAGAAACACCAGTCAAGCCAGTGCTGGGCCTGGTAATCTCCCGGGGTGACAGGATAATCAAACGCCTGATACCCGAACGGGACACGATTACCGTTGGCCAGGCACCGGACTGCGATGTCGTGCTGCAGCACGACCCAGCAATCGCGCACAGGCACGTACTGGCCGTCCAGCGGGGCGATAATTACGAGTTCACCATCACCGAGGACATGAACGGCAAAATCAGCGTGGGTGACTCGACCATATCGCTGCGCGACCTGAGGGTCTGCGGATTCCTGCCCCGGGTCAAGAACGGCTACACGTTCCGGGCGTCGCGGTCCAAGAAGGGCCAGATTCGCATCTCCGATATAACCATCCACTTCGGATACTTCACCCCGACGGTGCAGCAGATTGCCGGTGAGCCCCGGCTGGCCGATTCCATCACGTCCGGTTTCGCCCTCGAGCCGGAGGATAAGGTCTTCGCCGGATTCTTCGCCGCTTCGATGCTGTTGGGCGGCGTTTTCGGCTGGCTCACCACCGTCGTCGAACCTCACGACCCGTACGCGGCGCTCGAGGACCGGCCCCGTCTGCGGCAGATTCTCGTCGCCGAGGAGTCGGACGTGATAATAGACCCCTCGCAGCTAGGCGTCGGGGATGAAACGGCGATAGTGGCCGACGTCACCTCCGGGACCGGAGGCGGTCACGGGGGCGGCAGCGGCAGCGGAACATCGGCCGGTGACATCGTCGGCGCGGCCGGGCTAACGGGCGGCATGGGCGCGGCGGACCTGCTGATTACCGCCATCACCTCGAACGTTGTCGGCGGAGCCGGCGGCGTGATGGGGCTTTCCGGCGGTGAAGGCACCTCGAGCCTGTTCTCGGTCGGCGGAACGGTCGGGATTGCGGGCGGAGGCGCCGGAGCCGGCGGGGCCGGTGAAGGCGGCGGTTTCGCCGGTGGCGGTTTGGGTGGCGCCGGTGGTCCGACCATCGGACGCACCGGGGTCGGCGGCACCGAAGGCGGCCCGACCATCGTCAAGGCGAGGCCGGTCAGCCCCCGGGCGACCGTCATGGACAAGGGAGCCGATGTCTCCAGTGAAGCCATCAACGAGATTTCCAGCTACATCCGCCAGCGGGGCGGACAAATCAAGGCCATCTACGAGAAATACCTGAAACTGAACCCGAACCTCCAGGGTCGTATCGTCGTCAAGGTCACCTTCTCCAACGGCGTGGTTTCCAACGTCGCGGTGACCGGTAACGATACGGGGAATACCCAGATGGAATCCGAGATTGTGGGCGTGGTTCGAGGCTGGGCCGTCGGCGGCGTACAGGGCCAGGTGACCCTGTCGGTGCCGTTCGTGCTCTCGCCCAAGTAACCCGTCGGGCGGTTTACACCCGGGCGGGTTATGCCATCATATCCCGGATCGGGTATTCCCAGGGGGGCCGTGAAAGCGGCCCTCCATTTATTTAGCGCGGTATCGAATGCCCCGGTGGATTCGTAATCCCGACCGGATATTCACGGCAGGACCGTGAAAGCGGCCCTCCATTTATTTAGCGCGGTATCGAATGCCCCGGTGGATTCGTAATCCCGACCGGGTGCTTCCGGGGGGCCGTGAAAGCGGCCCTCCAT
>CAYTCV010000026.1:0-3320 GCA_964436465.1 uncultured bacterium | reverse complement strand
TGGATTCGTAATCCCGACCGGGTGCTTCCGGGGGGCCGTGAAAGCGGCCCTCCATCCTTATATCCACCTGAAATGTAACATGCCCGCTGGTACACCGCGGCTGTTCCGGCGGATGGGGAATAAGCACGAAAGGCTTCGACCAGGCCGCGCTGCGCCGCCGGCATTCCCGGACCCGCTCTCCGTCCGGACATCGGGCACGATGGGGAGTATCCGTGCGTATTGTTATGGGAATACGGGGGGAAATGAACGGGGGACTTGACCGAAGGCGCGACGTGGGCTAGACTATCAGCTGGAAGAAGCGCGCCGAGCATCACGGGAGTTTCCAGATGGCCGACGAGGATAAAAAACTCTTCCTGAAAATAGACGGTAAGCAGTACGGGCCCGTCTCGGTGGAGACCGTCAAGAAATGGATTGACGAGAGCCGGATGGGTCCCGACGACTACGTCCGCCTCATCAACCAGAAGGTCTGGGTTCAGGCCAAAAACGTCGAGCACCTGAACTCCATCTTCCACGAGTCCCGGACCAAGGCCCGGACCGAGGCGTTCACGAGCTGGATAGACGCCGTCGGGTCGGGGTCGGCCACCATCCTCACCTTCGAGGGGCAGAAGGCCGAGCGCGACAGGATTGTGTCCGAGCAGCGCCGGCTCGAGGCCGAGCGCCAGGAGCTGGAGGAGCTGGCCAAACAGGCGGAGATGACCAAGGAGCAGGCCGCCGAGCTCGACGTGCAACGCGCGGACCTGGAGATACGGGCCAAGGAGCTCGAGGCCGAGTCCGACGAAATCATGAACATGGAACGGGCGGTCAAGAAGCGCCGCAAGCGCCAGACCATCCTGGTCGTCGCCATCATCGCCATCGTGGTCGCCGGGGGAACCTGGCTCACCATCGAGCTCATCGGCGCACGGACAGCCACCGAGGAGCTGAGCGCCGAACTCCGGGACCGGATTAAACAGATAGATACGCGGCTGGAGGCCATAGACAGCCGTTTGAAGGATATCGACGAGGCCATCGCCCAGGCCCGCGCCACCGGGAACGTAGAGCTGGTCGCCTCCCTGGAGGCGGAGCGCTCCCAGTTGCAGGAGCAGCGCTCGGAGCTTAAAGTTCAGCGGGAGCAGCTCCACGCCGAGGCGCCCGACGTAACTTCCGGCGGTCCGCAGATTCAGGGGCGCACGGGTAAAATCGGGGTGGCCGGGCCGGTGCAAATCACCGGCGAGGGCTCGGGCGACCCGGGCCGTTCGCAGACGGAAATCCGCACCGCCGTTTCCTCGGCCCTCGGAGCGGCGCGCCAGCAGTACAACGAGCTCCTCAAGAGCAACCCCGACGCCAGCGGCTCCATCAGCATTATCTTCGGCATCCAGCCGGACGGCTCCGTGGAGGGGGCCACCTTCTCCAACAGCACCCTGCCGGACAACAATCTCATCGGGCCCATTCTGAACGGAATCCGCGGCCTGAGCTTCTCCGCCATCGAGGGCGGTTCGGTGAGGGTCACCTATCCCCTCTCCCTGACGCCCCAGTAGACGGGGGGTGGAGGGGGGACGGCTGCGGCCCTCCGCCGTGTGCCGAAAATCCCGACGGACGGGGTTCCGATTCACCAAGACCGGCGCGGCGCCGGCCTTTCTCGTTGACCGGGCGGCCCTTACGCCGCGGGTTGAATTTTTGGAATTCTTCTGGTAGTTTCGCCAATGCGGAGACGATTAACGATGCGGCGAATCCTGCTTCCGGTCATCCCGTTGCTCCTCATCTTCTGCGGCTCCTCCGCTCCGGAGGGCGTGTACGACGATTTCGTCCGGGCGAACAACGCGCGGGACGCCGAGGGGCTCGTGGACTGCCTGTGGTTCCCGTCGTGGGACGGTCTCTCCCAGGACGAGGTGGAGAGTGCGCGGCGGGAACTAATCCCCACCGCCGAGCGTGAGTACTTCCTGGATGAAATCGTGGAGCACGAGGTCATCCAGGTTAAGGAGCGCTCCGAGGACGAGCGCTCGGTGCTGGCCCACCAGATTTTCCGGGACTCGTACGGAAACCGGTATTCGGACCAGTACTCCTTCACCCTCGTTCGCCGCAACGGGCGCTGGTTCATCTATGTCCCCGCGGAGTAATTGACGATGCCCCTTTCCCGGCACATATCCGTGGTCATCGTGCCCCACACCGGAGGCGCGGCGCGGCCGTACCTGGTCCGGCGCTGGGTGCTCATCGGGGCCGTCATATTCATCGCCGCCCTGGTCCTGGGGCTGGGCGGGACGGCGCTGTACTACGCCATCCTGTACAACGACACGACCCATGATTTGAGGCCGCTCGAGGAGCGCGGCGACTTTCTCGCCCGACGGGTGTCCGAGTACAAGGAGGCGGCGATGATTTCCGGCTCCGAGCTCTCGGCCCTCCGGGCCGCCGCCGAGCGTGACAAGCGGGCCTACGAGCGCTCAATGAGTAACATTCGCCTCCAGCTCACCCAGCTCCAGAATTTCTACAAGAACCTGAGAATCATGGCCGGGTTCAAGCTGGATGAGGAGCAGGCGGCCGACATCCTGGGACAGGGCGGGGGGACGGGCCTCCCCGTCGGACCTTCCGAAGGCCCCAGGTCCGGGGATGAACAGGTGGCCGTCACCACCTTCGGGCTGAACTTCGTAAACCACGACACCGAGGAATACGCCACCGCGGAAGCAACTCTTTTATCCGACATGGCCGGCCTGTCCCAGGACATGTACCAACTGGTTCGGGACCTGGAGAAGCGCATCTCCACCATCAGCCCCGACGTTCCCTACGGCGTCCCCGTCCAGGGGGTAATCACCGGCTACTTCGGCGACCCGCGTTGGCACGGCCCCCATCAGGGACTCGACATCGCGGCGCCCATCGGGACCCCGGTCCGAACGCCGGCCTCGGGCGTCGTCGTCCAGTCCGGCTTCAAGGGGGCCTACGGGCTGACCATCTGGATTGACCACGGGAACGGCTACCAGACCCGCTACGCGCATTTGAGCTCCGTGGCCTACCAGGTGGGCGAGAGGGTGAAAGCCGGAAGCGTGGTGGGCGCCATCGGCGTCAGCGGCGCCACCACGGGGCCCCACCTCCACTACGAGGTGCGGCTCAACGGCATCGCCGTGGACCCCATCTACTACATGGTCCAGTAGGTCGGGGCGGGAGTGGTTGAAAAATAAGGAGGGGTCGCCTCCTTTTTTGTACGGTCGAGTGGTCGCCGCGGGCGGGTGTGGACACCCGCCCCTACGTCATCGCAACGCGGCACAGGCCGGAAACCGTTCCTCCGGCTAGTTCGAGAACCCCGCCTTGATTTCCCCCCAGCTCGCCGGCTCCACGTTGCTTTCATCCGGCGT